>JBDTLV010000046.1:0-35782 GCA_039934615.1 Tahibacter sp. | reverse complement strand
TGGCCTTGATCCGGCTTTCGGTTTCCTTGCGCCGTTCCTTGTACTTGGAAATGCCGGCAGCCTCTTCCAGATGATGGCGCAACGCTTCGGGGTCCGATTCGACCACCTGGCTGATCATGCCCTGTTCGATGATCGAATAACTGCGCGCACCCAGGCCGGTACCCAGGAACAAATCCGTAATGTCGCGTCTGCGACAACGTCCACCATTCAACAAATACTGGGATTGCCCATCGCGCGTGACGACGCGTTTGACCGAGATCTCGCTGAAGCTCGCGTATTCGCCGACGATGGTCCCGTCGGAATTGTCGAACACGAGCTCAACCGAGGCTTGGCTCACCGGCTTGCGCACGGAGGATCCGGAAAAGATCACGTCGGTCAACGAATCGCCGCGCAGGCGACTGGCCGCACTTTCGCCCATGACCCAGCGAATCGCATCGATGATGTTGGATTTGCCGCAGCCATTCGGACCGACGATGCCGGTCATGTTGGTGGGCAGGTGCAGCGTGGTCGGATCGACGAAGGACTTGAATCCGGCCAATTTGATCGTGGTCAGGCGCATGGACGTTCCACAGTCACAGCGTTGGCCGGATTCCGGATCGGTGGCGGCGCCTGCGCACCTTGCGTCTGCAAGGCCAGCGGCCGGCTTGCCGCACCCGGAGCTGGCGGCGTTGCTGTGACTGGATTGTGGGTGTCGCCGCGGCAAGCCAGACGTCCCTTGCGGGATGCGCCTCGCGCCACGGTTCCTGGTCCGCGCCGAACCCTATCGCAGGGCCGGGCGGGGCCGGAAGTATAGCATCGGGCCGGCGTCGGGCCGGCCCTTCGGCGGGGAATCGCCGGGAATTGCTCGGGATAGCGAGGCTCAGCCCTGCTTCGGCGGCGCCGGCGCTGGCGTCGCTTCGGCGGCTTTCTCAGGCTTGCCGGACGGCGTCTGCAGATCCAGGATCAGTGCTTCGCCGCGCAGACGTTCGGTATATGCGGCGCGCTGCCGCTGCTCGGCAATCTTGCGCAGTTCGTTCTTGATCGTGTCAAACGCGGGCGGCGCATACGGTTGCACGGCGTCGACATGCAGCAAATGCCAGCCGAACTTGGACTTGACCGGCACCTTGGTCGATTCTCCCGCCTTGAGTGCGGTCAAGGCCTCGACCAGTTCCGGGGTCGGCAACTGGCTCGCGCGTACCGCTTTGAACGCCTTGCCGATCTTCGCCTTGGTGCGCCATTCGTCGAATACCTTGGCGAAATTGGTGCCACTGATAAGGGCGTCAGTCGCTTTCAAGGCATCCGCTTCGTTGTCGAACAGCAGCTGGCTGAAATCGTAGGTGTTCGGCCCGGCCTTCTTGACCTGCTCGTCGTAATCCTTGCGCACCATTTCGTCGGTGACCGGATGCGTTTTGGTGTAGTGCGCGAGCATCGCATTGGCGACGCCTTGCAGACGAGTGGCCTCGACCACCGCGGCAAACTCCGGATTCTTTTCGATGCCTTCGCGCTGGGCCGCCTGGGCGAGCAGCACGTAGTCGCTCAGTTCGCGAATCGCGTCGACACGCTGTTCCTTGTTGGACAAATCCAGATTGCGACCTTCGGCAACGTATTTGAGCATCGATTCCGGAATCGGCAGATCGTTGACGCGCAGCGCCGGGGTGCCGGCGTTGAACTGGAGCACGCCGGAACTACGGGAGTTGTCGCCGGACGAACAGGCCGTCAGTGCAGCGAGCGCAATCAGGGGCAGGCAGTGGCGCATGGAAGGTCCTCAGGGTTTCTGTGCGGGGGCGATCGCTTCAATCGACAACGCGTGGATATCGGTTTGCATCATGTCGCCCAGCGCGGCGTAGATCAGGCGATGCCGCGCCAGCGGCGCCGTGTTCGCGAACGCAGCGCTGACCACGCGCACACGGTAGTGCCCGCGTCCGTCGCGCGCGCCTTCGTGTCCGGCGTGCTTGTGACTCTCATCAACCAGTTCCAGTTCCTGCGGGGCCAGCGCGCTTTCGAGCCGCGCCCGCATCCGTTCGATCCGCTCGCTCAAGGCAGCACCTTGCGGAACGGTCGCACGTCGACCGACGCATACACACCGGCGGCCATGTAGGGGTCGGCATCGGCCCAGGCTCTGGCGTCTTCGAGATCGACGAATTCGGCCACGATCAGGCTGCCGGTGAACCCGGCCGGACCCGGATCTTCCGCGTCGATGGCCGGAAAAGGACCTGCCAGCAATAGCCGGCCCTCATCCAGCAAGGTTTGCAAACGCTGCAAATGTGCGGGACGTGCCGCCTTGCGTGCGTCCAGCGAATCGGCCACGTCGTGACCGGTGATGCAATACCACATGGCTCAGGCCTCCGGACGCATATAGGGGAACAACAATACATCGCGGATCGAGGGCACGTCGGCCAGCAGCATCACCAGACGGTCGATGCCGACACCGAGACCGCCCGTTGGCGGCAGTCCGTATTCGAGCGCGCGGATGTAGTCGGCGTCGAAATGCATGGCTTCATCGTCGCCCGCATCCTTCGCATCAACCTGCGCCTGGAAGCGCGCGGCCTGATCTTCGGGATCGTTGAGCTCGGAGAATCCGTTCGCGAGTTCCTTGCCGCCGACAAACAGTTCGAAGCGATCGGTGATGCCGGGATCCTGATCGTTCTCGCGCGCCAGCGGTGATACTTCGGTCGGGTACTGGGTGATGAACGTCGGCTGCACCAACCCGCCTTCGACAGTCTTCTCGAAGATTTCCAGCAGCAGCTTTCCCCAACCGTAGCCGGGTTTGACATGGATGCCCAGCCGTTCGCAATGCCGTGCCAACGCATCCCGATCGCGCAATTCGTGCGTACCGATCTGCGGATTGAGTTCAGCTACCGCCTGCTCCATCGGCCAGCGCTTGAACACGGGTCCGAGGTCGATCGACCGTCCTTCCCAGGTCAACGCGGTGCTGCCCAGGCATTCCTGCGCCGTCGAGCGGATCATGCCTTCGGTGATGTCCATGATCTCGGTATACGTTGCGTACGCCTGATACAATTCCAGCATGGTGAATTCTGGATTATGTCGCGTCGATACGCCTTCGTTGCGGAAATTGCGGTTGATCTCGTAGACACGCTCGAAACCGCCGACCACCAGGCGCTTGAGGTAAAGCTCCGGCGCGACGCGAAGGTAGAGCTGCAAATCCAGTGCATTGTGATGGGTCACAAACGGTCGCGCCGTCGCGCCACCGGGAATGATGTGCATCATCGGCGTCTCGACTTCCATGAAGCGCCGCGCTGGATCCTCCAGCCAGCGCCGCATGTGCCCGATCACCTGCGAGCGCAGCTTGAACACGCGCCGCGAATCGTCGTTGACGATCAGATCCACGTAGCGCTGACGGTAGCGCTGCTCGACGTCGGCCAGCCCATGCCATTTGTCCGGCAGCGGACGCAGTGATTTGGTCAACAAACGCAGTTTGTCGACTCGCACGGACAGCTCGCCGGTCTTGGTGCGGGTCAGTACACCTTCGGCCGCGATCATGTCGCCGATGTCCCAACCTTTGAAGGCCGCGTAACTTTCTTCGCCGAGCGCCGCCTGCTGCAGAAACAGCTGCAAGCGCCCGCTCATGTCCTGAATCTGCGCGAAGCTCGCCTTGCCCATCTGGCGTTTCGCGAGCATGCGACCCGCCACCTTGACGCGACGGGCCAGCGTCTCGAACGCCTCGCTGGTCCACTGCCCGGCATCGACGTACTCCGCCTGCAGATCGCCGGCGAATGCGTCGGGTACGAAGTCGTTCGGGTAAGCGACGCCCACGCCACGCAAAGCCTTCAGCTTGTCGCGACGCTCGCCAATCAGCTTGTTCTCGTCGACGGGCGCCGCCGCGGGTGTCGATTCGACCGCAACCGGCGCTGCGTCAGGGGGGCTGGTATTGCTCATCGTGATCCAATCAAAAAAGAGAAAAGAGAAGAAGTCCGCACTACTTGGCGCTCGCGCGCTTGATCAGCTTGATGAGGCGCTCGTTACCTTTCGCATCGGCAAGCAGCTTCTTCGCGCCTTCGGCCGACAGGCGGGCACCTGCGTCGATCAGCGCCTCGGCGTTGTCGTATCGCTCCACGATCAAGGCCATCGACAGCGGCGTAAATCCTTGCGGCGTGCGCACGTCGAGCTTCGCACCGCCCTTGACCAGTCGTTTGATCACGGACGGCGGACATTGTTGCGCGGCCGAGATCATCACGCCGAGCATTCCCGGCGCATTCGGGTTCGCGCCGCGATCCAGCAGCAGACCAAACATCGCGACGGCATGCGCTTCATCAACGCGATCGCCCATGCACAACATCGTCGCCATTTCCAGGATCGACTGCGGCAGCGAGCGATCTTTTTCGTTGGGATCCACGCCCGCGGCGATCAACGCCTCGGCGGCATCCAGGTCTCCGCCCATCACGACGGCGGTGAGGTTGCTGCGCGACACGTCCGCATCGCGCCCGCGCAAATAGGCTTCGCCCTGCTCCCTGCTCATAGGCGGGCGCACCGTGTCCTGCGCGGACACACTGACGCTTGCAGCGAGCGTAGCAATCACGAATGACCATGCAAACTTGTTCATAATGCTATTCCTTGTCCAGCCCCGGTCACGGCGCGTCGTCGGAAACTGACAAACCCAGGCAGCAATACTTGCAGATATCCACTATTTCTTGATTCCCCGATTCAGGATTGCACGCTGAGCAGGATCCTGCGGCTTCTCGAAAAAGAGTTGATCCGCATCCTTGCTGGTGATGCGTGCACCCTTGCTGATCAAGGCCTCGGCGATATCCCAGTGTCCCGATACCAGCGCCATTTTCAACGGCGTGAAATCCTGCATGTTGGCCGGATCCGACTTGGCTCCGACCGCGAGCATCTTTTCGATGACCGCCACAGGGCAGGACTGCACCGCGCTGATCAGCGCCGTATTGCCGCGCTCGTCAGTCGCATTGATATCCAGGCCATGCTTGATCAGCGTATCGATGACTTGCGCCTGGCGCGCGACCAACGTGCCTTCCTTCGCGCAAGCCATCTGCGTGGCGGCATTCAGTGCGGTCATCCCGGCAGCGCCGCGTCCGTTCACGTCAACACCGGCATCGAGCAAGGCCTCGACCACGTCGGGCTGTGCTTCCGATGCCGCACGGGTCAGCGAATCCAGCGACACACCGACGCGGCGCTGGCGCAGGAACGCAAGCGCGCCTTGTTCCTTGCCGGCATCGGTGGGCTTGGCAGTGGCGACCGGCGTGCCGCGTCGCGAACGGCCCTCCTGCCAGCTGGTGAGCAACTCGCCACGACTGCGGATGTAGTCTTTCTGCGGACTCGTGTCGGCATTTGCGATCTCGATGGCGCGCGCAAAATCCGCATCCGAGGCATCCAGATCGCGCAGGGTCATGATCGCGTCGCCGCGCACCGCCCATCCGGCCTTGCCCTGCGCCACTTCGAACAATACGGCCGGTGCGTTGGCGACGAACCAGGCCTTGACCGCGGCCGGGCTGGATCCGTCCGCGGCACCGATGTCGCCGATCACGTCAACCAGCTTGCGCTGCTCATCCTCATCGCGGGTTGCGCGCAATGTGTCGAGCAGCGGCTGCAGATCACGATCGGGGTCGACGCTGCCGTTTTCCACAACGGTCTTGACGTGTGCGACCAGATCGGCAACGGAGCTACGCCGCGCCTGACCCGCTCCGGACAAAAGAATCAATGTGCAAAACGTGGCAATCAGGATCTTGTTCACACAGCCTCCACTGACGTATGTCACGAGTATCGACGACCGGACATCCTTGAATCGACTATCCCGCGCGGTCTCCTGACGATCCGGCCCGCGCAACGAAACGCCAGCAACACCTTGCCGCAAGCGCGCTGCACCAGCAAGCTCAGGCGTCCGAGCGCTTGGCACCTGCTTCGAGTCCGGATTTCAGACTCGCCTCGATGAATTCGTCGAGATCGCCGTCCAGCACCTTTTGCGTGTCAGTGCGCTCCACGCCGGTGCGCAGATCCTTGATGCGGGACTGGTCGAGCACGTAGCTGCGGATCTGGCTGCCCCAGCCGATGTCGGACTTGGTGGCTTCCAGTGCGTCCTTCTCGACGTTGCGCTTCTGCACTTCGAGTTCGTAGAGCTTGGCTTTCAGCATTTTCATCGCGCGATCGCGATTGGCGTGCTGTGAGCGTTCGGTCTGGCAGGCCACCACCGTATTCGTCGGGACATGCGTGATGCGCACCGCCGACTCGGTCTTGTTGACGTGCTGGCCGCCGGCGCCGGATGAGCGATATACATCGGTGCGCAGATCGGCCGGATTGATGTCGATCTCGATCTTGTCATCCACTTCCGGCGCAACAAAAATCGAGGAGAACGACGTGTGCCGACGATTGTCGGAGTCGAACGGCGACTTGCGCACCAGACGGTGTACGCCGATCTCGGTCTTCAGCCAGCCATACGCGTACTCGCCCTCGACACGGAAGGTCGCGCTCTTGATGCCAGCGACGTCACCCGCGGAAACTTCCATTAGTTCCGCTTTCCACCCTTTGTTTTCGCACCAGCGCAGGTACATGCGCAGCATCATCTCGGCCCAGTCCTGGGCCTCGGTGCCGCCGGCGCCCGCTTGCACGTCGACAAACGCGTTGCAGGGATCCATCTGGCCGGAGAACATGCGACGGAATTCCAGCGCTTCGACCTGGGTCGCCAGTCGCTCAACGTCGTCGGCGACGGCCAATGCCGTGCCATCGTCCTGCTCGCCGATGGCAAGGTCGAGCAATTCCCGCGCGCCGTCGAGACTATCGCCGATCGTGCGAATGCCGTCGACGATGCGCTCCAGAGAGGCGCGCTCCTTGCCCAGTTCCTGCGCGCGTGGCGGATCGTTCCAGATCGTCGGGCTTTCCAGCTCGCGACTTACTTCTTCCAGACGTTCACGTTTGACATCGTAGTCAAAGATACCCCCGGAGCGAGGCAACACGCCCCGCCAGGTCGCTGATCCGGTATCCGATCTGATTGGTCTCTATCATGATGACATTGCGCTGCGGAAAGGCGTGGATGGTAACAAACGCGCCGGATTGCGACACGCGCTTTATGCGTGCACCCTGCAACCCCAGACGAGATTACTTGACGGACGATCGCCGTTCGCTGACTCAGACCGGGTGCAGATGACGCAACAGCAGGCGCAGGCTTTCACGCCCGTTCCAGTCGTTGATCGACAACTGAAACGCCGCGCGCAGGCGGGCGGGCGGCGCGGTGCCGGTGTACCCGCCGAACATCACCGCATCCAGCGGTTCGCGGCGACCGCGGTGGGCCAGGCGCAGACGCAGATGGGTTTCTCCCATCAGTCGCCAGTCAACCAGTTCGAATTCGTCATCGAACAGCGGCTCGGCAAAGCCCTGGCCCCAGGGACCGCCGAACTGCAGTTCGCGCGCAAGGGCGAGGTCGTACTCATCCGGCAGCAGTTCGCCGTCGCTCCACAACACCGATTCCAGCGCATCCGCCCCCAGCAGGCGGCGCGCAACGGCATCGAACTCCGCCGCGAATTCGGCCAGTTGCCCGCCGCGCAAGGTCAGGCCGGCAGCCATTGCATGTCCACCATAGCGCTCGATCAGGCCGGGGCGTTGCGCGTCGACTTCCGCCAGCGCATCGCGCAGATGGAACCCGGCGATCGAACGACCCGACCCCTTCATCTCGTCACCGCCCTCGGCGGGACAGGCAAACGCGATCACCGGACGGTGCAGTCGTTCCTTGAGCTTGGACGCCACCAGCCCCACCACGCCGGCGTGCCAGTCCGATTCGTGCAACACGACACCCACCGGCAACGCGGCATTTCCGTATTTATTCACAAAGCGCAATACGCTGGCTTCAGCCTCGTCGACCATTTGCGCCTGCAATTCGCGGCGCTCGCTGTTGATCGCCGACAGTCGCTCCGCGAGCACCTGCGCCTTCGCATCATCATCGCTGAGCAGGCATTCGATACCGAGGCTCATGTCGTCCAGGCGCCCGGCCGCATTGATGCGTGGACCGATCGCGAAGCCCAGGTCGGTGGCCGTGAGGGTTTCCCCATTGCGTTTGCTGGCGATCACCAGCGCGTTGATGCCAGCACAGGCCTTGCCGGCGCGGATGCGCCGCAGGCCCGCCGCGACCAGCACGCGGTTGTTGCGGTCCAGCGGCACGAGATCGGCGACGGTCCCCAGGGCGACCAGATCCAGCAGCTGGCTCAGGTCGGGTTCCACCTTTGCACATTGCACAAACCAGCCACAATCGCGCAATCGTGCGCGCAGCGCCAGCAGTACGTAAAACATCACGCCGACCCCGGCAAGCGCCTTGCTCGGAAACGCATCGTCGTCGAGGTTCGGGTTCACGATGGCATTCGCATCCGGCAAGCAGGTGCCTGGCAGATGGTGATCGGTCACGATCACATCGATGCCTCGTGCTCGCGCCGCCGCAACACCGGCGTGTGCGGCGACGCCGTTGTCGACCGTAACAATCAGATCCGGTTGCAGCGCATACAATGTATCGACCAGCGCGGGACTGAGGCCATAGCCATGCACCAGCCGGTTCGGCACGCAGTACGCGACTTCGCGTGCACCGAGCAGGCGCAGTCCGCGAACCGCCACCGCTGTGCCGGTCGCACCGTCGGCGTCGAAGTCGCCGACGACGACAATGCGTCGGTGTGTACGAATGGCGACTTCCAGTATTTCACATGCCTGCTGAAGACCGCCTAGCGCGTCAGGCGTGATCAGGCAGGCCAGCCGGTGATCGATCCCTGCGGGAGAGACCACGCCACGCGCGGCGTACACACGTCGCAACACCGGATGCATGGTCGCAGGCCAGTCATCGCCCACTCCGCTGACCGCGTGACGCGCAATACGCAATGGCTTCATGCCGACAAAGGGACCACGCGACGCCAGAAACGCCAGCGCTGCGACGGTCGGATCGCATAGCGCTCGCCGCTCGCGAACAGCAGACGCAGCTCCGCCAGCTTGCGCTTTGCCAGCAGCTGATCAATGGCGGGCAGCCAGCGTGAGTTCAAATCGGCAAGCCCGGAGGCATCGTCGAGATCGAGGAGCGCGCGTTCGGTGCGCGACAGATCTGAAAGGCTGGATTCCAGCGAGCCCGGTGTTCCGTGCGCGACCTTGGCCCGATTCGCCAGCGCGATCACCGATGGATCGTTGCTCAAGGCGCGCGTCAGCGAACTCTTGACCCACTCCGGTAACGTACCGGCACCCCAGAACCAAAGGCTGTTCACGGGCATCGCACCGCGTTCGGCGCGCGCCGCGTTGACCGGATGATTGTGCAGAATGATCTGCGCCTCGCTGAGCAGACTGCGCCAGCGTCGACCTTGCGCGCCATCGGGCAAATGCCGCTTCAAGTCGTCCCCCAGCACGTCGTCCGGTGTCGCGAAAGTCGGCAGCATGGCACCGGCTGGCGCGCGCAGATACCAGCGCGAAGGCACCGGTGAGTCGATCGGAAATCCGCTGTCGCCAAACAAGGGTTTCAACGGCTGCAACAGTTCCTGGCACTCCGCGGGAGTGAGGCCCATGTCACCGCAGGCCAGCATGCGCGCCGTGCTCATATCCGCGCGGACATGCGCCGGATCCGCGCGCAGCCAGGCGAAGCCGGTCGCGTCGGCCGCGTCAATGTCCCGCGTCAATGCCGCAACCGGCACGCTGGTTCCGGCAAACTGGAAAAGTTCACGTGTCCACACCGATCGGCCGGCCGGGGCGTCCGGCAGTCGGTCGCCGCGTGCACACCAACGCGCCAGAGCGCCTTGCGCGATGGCGGCATCCGCAACCAGGCGACGCAGCGGCGGCAATGCGAGGTTCAGCGTCAACATGCGACAGAACCTCCCCGCGAAGTGTCAGACCGGGTAGCTGACGCCGGTAATTTCGTAGCGCTTGACGCCGTTCGGCGCCTGGAATTCGAAGGAATCACCGGAGCTCTTGCCGATCAGCGCACGCGCAATCGGCGAGCTGACCGCAATCAGTCGCTGCTTGATATCCGCTTCGATGTCGCCAACGATCTGGTAGGTGACGCTCTCGCCGGAATCCTCATCCTCGAGGTCGACCGTCGCGCCGAACACGATGCGCGGCGCCGCAGTCAGTTTCGACACGTCGATCACTTCCGCGTAGCTCAGGGTGCCTTCCATTTCCTGGATGCGCCCTTCGACGAAACCCTGCATCTCGCGCGCCGCGTGATACTCGGCGTTTTCCTTCAGATCGCCGTGCGCGCGCGCTTCGGCAATCTGTTCGATGATGCGCGGACGCTCGACACTCTTGAGACGGTCCAGTTCCTCGCGCAGGCGCTCGGCGCCTTTGAGGGTCAGTGGGGGGCGCTTCATGCCATCAGTTCCTTATGCAACTCCTGCAGACTGTGCACGTCGCCAGCATCGCGGAAATCCAGCGAATGCAGCAGTGCGCGTGCACCTGCAATGGTAGTGGAATACGTGATGCGCTGCTGCAGCGCTTCACGCCGGATCGAGAAGGAATCGGCGATCGCCTGTTTGCCTTCCGTGGTGTTGACGATAAACACGATTTCGCCATTCTTGATCAAGTCGACCACGTGCGGTCGGCCTTCGAGAACCTTGTTGATGCGCCCGCACACCACACCCTGCTCGGTCAGCCAGTCACAGGTGCCGCTGGTTGCAACGAGCGAATAGCCCCGACGCAGCAAATCCTGCGCGACCGGCAGCAGTCGCGTCTTGTCCGGATCACGCACCGAGACGAATGCCTTGCCTTTCGGCGGTGCGGCAATGTTCGCAGCTTCGTGGGCACGCGCGAAAGCGGCGCCAAAACTGCGACCAACACCCATGACTTCGCCGGTGGAACGCATTTCCGGGCCGAGGATCGGGTCCACATTCTGGAATTTGAGAAACGGGAAAATCGCTTCCTTTACCGAATAGTACGAAGGAACCACTTCGCGCGTCGCCCCTTGCGAAGCGAGCGACTGGCCAACCATGCAGCGCGCGGCGATCTTGGCCAATGCCACACCGGTCGCCTTGGACACGAAGGGCACCGTGCGCGAGGCGCGCGGGTTCACTTCGAGGATGAAGATTTTATCGTCCTGGATTGCGAACTGGGTGTTCATCAATCCGATCACCTTCAGCTCACGCGCCATCTGCGCAACCTGCACACGCAGTTGGTCCTGGATCTCCGCCGACAGCGAATACGGCGGCAGCGAGCATGAGCTGTCGCCGGAATGCACGCCCGCTTCCTCGATGTGCTCCATGATGCCGCCGATCAGGACCTGACCATCGGCATCGGCGACCACGTCAACGTCCACTTCGACCGCATTGTCGAGAAAGCGATCCAGCAGCACCGGCGAGTCATTGGATACGCGCACGGCTTCGGTGATGTAGCGCTTCAGGTCTGCGTCCGAATGCACGACTTCCATAGCCCGACCACCGAGCACGTAACTCGGCCGGACGACCATCGGGTAGCCGATCTCGCGCGCCAGTGCCATCGCCTGTTCGGCGTTGCGCGCGGTGCGGTTGGGCGGCTGGTTCAGGCCGAGCTTCTGGATCATCTGCTGGAAGCGTTCACGATCTTCAGCCAGATCGATCGAATCCGGACTCGTGCCGATCACCGGCACGCCGTTCGCTTCCAGCGCGCGGGCCAGCTTCAGCGGGGTTTGTCCGCCATATTGCACAATGACGCCTTTGGGCTTTTCCTTGTCGACGATTTCGAGCACGTCTTCGAGGGTCAGTGGCTCGAAATACAGGCGATCGGACGTGTCGTAGTCCGTCGAGACGGTTTCCGGATTGCAGTTGACCATGATGGTTTCATAGCCATCTTCGCGCAGCGCAAGCGCCGCGTGCACACAGCAATAGTCGAACTCGATGCCCTGCCCGATCCGGTTCGGTCCACCGCCGAGCACCATGATCTTGTCGCGCCCGGTTGGCTGCGCCTCGCATTCCTGCTCGTACGTGGAATACAGATACGCGGTCGTGGTCGCGAATTCCGCCGCACACGAATCGACCCGCTTGTAGACCGGTCGAACACCGAACGCGCGGCGCAAATGACGCACCGCGTTTTCATCGGTCGAGAGCAAGCTGGCCAGACGCGAATCGGAAAAACCCTTGCGCTTGAGCGCCCGCATGCGCGCCGCGTCGACTGCAGCGAGGCCGCGCGAGCGGACGTCGGATTCAACCTTCAACAGATCCTCGATTTGCGCGAGGAACCAGCGGTCGATGCGCGTCAGCGTGTAGATTTCTTCGAGGCGCAGGCCGGCGCGGAACGCATCAGCCACGTAGAAGATGCGTTCGGGTCCAGCCTCTTTGAGTTCGCGACGCAACACCACGACATCGTCGGCGTTGCTCAGATCCAGACGCGTCGGGGTCAATCCATCCTTGCCGGTTTCCAGTCCGCGCAGCGCTTTCTGCAACGATTCCTGGAAGGTGCGGCCGATCGCCATCACTTCGCCCACCGACTTCATCTGGGTGGTCAGGCGCGAATCCGCGGCAGGGAATTTCTCAAATGCAAAACGTGGAATCTTGGTGACGACGTAGTCGATCGAAGGCTCGAAGGAGGCCGGCGTCAGTCCGCCGGTGATCTCGTTCTTGAGTTCGTCCAGTGTGTAGCCGACAGCGAGCTTGGCGGCGACCTTGGCAATCGGGAATCCGGTCGCCTTCGACGCCAGCGCCGACGAGCGCGACACGCGCGGATTCATTTCGATGACGACGACACGACCATCCTCGGAATTGACCCCGAACTGCACATTGGAACCGCCGGTATCGACGCCGATCTTGCGCAGCACCGCGATGGATGCGTTGCGCAGGCGCTGATACTCCTTGTCGGTCAACGTCTGTGCCGGAGCCACCGTGATCGAATCGCCGGTGTGCACGCCCATCGGATCGAAATTTTCGATCGAGCAGACGATGATGCAGTTGTCCGCAGTATCGCGCACCACTTCCATCTCAAATTCTTTCCAGCCGAGTACCGATTCCTCGACCAGCACTTCGCCAACCGGCGACAGTTCCAGACCTCGGCCGACGATCTCGATGAACTCCTCGCGGTTGTAGGCAATGCCACCACCGGAACCGCCGAGGGTGAAACTCGGTCGGATGATCGTCGGAAAGCCGACCTTGATCTGCGCGTCCAGGGCCTGTTCCATTGTGCGCGCAATTTCCGCGCGCGGGCAATCCAGACCGATGTCGGCCATCGCATGGCGAAACAGCTCGCGATCCTCGGCCATGCGGATTGCTTCGCGCGAGGCGCCGATCAGTTCGACGTTATACTTTTCCAGTATGCCGCGATCCGCCAGATCCAGCGCGCAATTCAGCGCGGTCTGGCCGCCCATGGTCGGCAACAGGGCATCAGGTTTTTCCCGCGCGATGATCTTTTCCACCGTCGCGGCATTGATCGGCTCGATATAGACCGCATCGGCGGTTTCCGGGTCGGTCATGATCGTGGCGGGATTGGAGTTCACCAGGACGACCCGGTAGCCCTCCTGTTTCAGCGCCTTGCACGCCTGTGCACCGGAATAGTCGAACTCGCAGGCCTGACCGATAACGATCGGGCCCGCGCCGATGATCAGGATCGTGTGTAAATCACTTCTTTTTGGCATCAGGGATTCCTTCTTCGGCCGGAGCCGGTGGTGCGGTCGCAACCACCACGCCGACGTCGCGCACGGATTGACGCGGGATCGACAACAGGATTCCGCCATCGCGGGGCCCCAGTTGCAGATCGAGCATGGCGTTCGAAAAATGCATCAGCTTGCCGCGACGCGTAGTGCCGTTGGTGGTGCGGATCACCACGTCCTGGCCCACCGCTTGACGCAGCAGCGCGTATTCATTGGATTCCGTCGCCGCGACGTCGCCGGTCTGGCTGCCGGCGTAGGCCACCAGCGGTGCAGACTCCTGCATTTTCGGCGCCGTCACCACCGTCGTCGTGGCGGCATTCGCTGCCGCGCCCGGCGTCGTTGCAACAGGCGCTGGGTTCGACGTCGTGGCCGCCGGTGTGGCGGTCACACTGGTACTTTGCGGCGTTGTTCCGGCTGCATCATTCTCGACCGGGTCTGGCGCCGTGACGGGTCCGAGTGCCAGCAGGACAGGATCCTTGCCATTCAGCTCGACGATCGGACTGAGCAACTGACGCAAGTCCTCGAACCGGTAACGACCGAAGTTCGCGAGCACGAAGCCCGCCTGCGGACGCATCTGGATCAACAGGTCGCCGCCTTTGCTCGCATAGCCGCGAAACACTTGCTCGAGTGGTGCATCGGCTTGCAATCGTCCCGCCGCCAAGTTGGCGCGCACCGCCTGCACGTGCCGCTCGACAAATTGCTCCGGCGTGATTTTCGCCTTGCCGGCGCACCAGGTATTGCGCGCCGCGATGAAGCCCTCGTCGTGGAAGGTGATCTGCGCGGCGGTCAAGGTCGCGCCGACGGCCGCCATCGGATTGGATTTGATGCCGACCGCGTCGAAGCCCACCCTGACATCGATCCTGCCGGCACCCGGCGTGCCCATGCCGATCGTCAATTCGGCGCTGTCTTTGCCGAGTTCACGATAGTCGACGGTGGCGATGGAATCCTGCACGGGCAAACCCATCTGGCGCAGATCGGCACGCGTCCAGCTGGCGGAATCGCAACCGTCCGCCTCGAATAGGGCGCCCGAATACAGTCCGAGCGGGGAGTTTTCCTTGGCCAGCTGCGGCGCATCGAATTCGAAGTTCGTCATCGTCACGCCGAGCCTGTCCGCGTCCTGGCCTTCAAGCCCGGTGAACGCAACCTTGGTCAACCACCACAATCCCGGCGTGTGGAAGGTCAGCTTGCCCATGCGCAGGTGCATGACACCCTGCGGACCCGGCGGCGTGTCGATGCTGATCCGGGCGATGTGGATATCGCCGTTGAGACTGAAGGACGCGCGACCGTGACTGGCCGTGGTCATCATCTGGATCTGCTCAAAGACTTTGTCGACCCGCGCATTCAGACGCCACCAAAAAATCCCATAGAGGGTCAGCAAGGCAGCGACGATCTGCAACGCGAGCTTCGGCAGACCGCTGCTGAACATGCCCTTTTTTGCGACGATGATTTTCTTTGCCATAAGGCTGCTCCTGCTGCTCAGGCGGCGTCGGCCGTGATTTGCGTCATGGCCGCGATGAAACGGTCGAACAAACCGTCCACGTCGTGCGGCCCGGGACTGGCTTCCGGATGTCCCTGGAAGCCGAATGCGGGTGCATCGGTCAACGCGATTCCCTGCAGCGAGCCGTCGAACAGCGAACGATGCGTCGCGCGTGCATTCGCTGGAAGACTTGCCTCGTCGACTGCAAAGCCATGGTTCTGGCTGGAAATCGCCACGCGACCGCTGTCCAGATCGATGACCGGATGGTTCGCGCCGTGATGGCCGAATTTCATCTTGAGTGTGCGTGCTCCGCAGGCCAGACCCAGCAGTTGGTGACCGAGGCAGATGCCGAACGTCGGCACGCGCGCGCGCAGAAATTCGCGGATCGCGGCGATTGCGTAGTCGCAGGGTTCCGGATCGCCGGGACCGTTGGACAGGAACACGCCGTCCGGCTTCATCGCGAAAACCTCGGCGGCGCGGGTTTGCGCCGGCACCACCGTGACATCGCAGCCGCGATCCACGAGCATGCGCAGGATGTTCCGCTTCACCCCAAAGTCGTATGCCACGACCTTGAAACGCGCTTGCAATGGCTTGAAACGCTGCGCATCGAGTTCGTAACTGCCCTCTTGCCAACGGTAAGCCGTGGTCGCACTGACGACCTTGGCCAGATCCATGCCCTTGAGGCTCGCCACCGCATTGGCCTTCGCGACCGCTGCCGCCGCATCGATCGACGCACCGGCCACGATGCAACCGCTCTGTGCACCGCCATCGCGCAGGATCCGGGTCAGGCGTCGTGTATCAATGTCCGCAATGGCAACAATGTTGTTCCGCTGCAGATAGGCTCCAAGCGTTTCGGTGCTGCGCCAGTTGCTCGCGGCGAGCGGCAGGTCGCGGATCACCAGACCGGCTGCGTGCACGGACGACGATTCCGCATCGACCTCGTTGCAACCGGTGTTGCCGATATGCGGGTAGGTCAGCGTGACGATCTGCCGCGCGTAGGAAGGATCGGTCAGGATTTCCTGATAGCCGGTCATGGCGGTGTTGAACACCACCTCGCCGGTGGTTTCGCCCGGCGCACCGATCGAGGTTCCCTCGAACAGACTGCCATCGGCCAGGGCTAGGAGTGCGGACATGCTCATGCGGTCGCCTTGTGCGGTCGGGGCCCGACACCTGGCGCAGTATCCGGTTTCGCCCGCATGGCAGGTGAGACCGCAGACCCATTCAGGTGCGACAAAATCCGCGGACTGGTACCAGCTGTCCGTGGATTCGGGCGAAAAGGGAATCGAGGCGAGCGGAAATTTTAGAGCCGCGCGGCGATCCTGTCCACCGTTGGGCGCAGCCGACTAGAATCCACCGATCCGAAACGTGCAGGAATGCGATGAGCCCGGTGGGAATGCACACGATCCTGGAGATCGCCGCCTACTCGATCGGCTTTCGCCTGTTCCTGCGCGAACGCCAGCGCCTGAGCCTGTCGGCATTGGCTGATCGCGATCACAGCTTGTGGATCGGCGTTGCGGCGATTCTTGGCGCCGCGATCGGGGCAAAGCTGGCTTACTGGCTGGAGGATCCGCTGCACGCGTTTGCCGCGTTTCCCGATTGGCGGCATTTGCTTGAAGGCAAATCCATCGTCGGCGCGCTGCTCGGCGGCCTGCTCGGCGTGGAAATCACCAAATCCCTGATCGGCGTGCGCAGTTCCAGTGGGGACGCGTTCGTGCCCGGGCTGCTCGTGGGCATCGCGATCGGGCGCGTCGGCTGTTTTCTCGCCGGCCTGGACGACCATACCTACGGAATCCCGACGACGCTGCCCTGGGGCGTGGACTTCGGCGATGGCGTTCCGCGTCACCCGACCCAGCTCTACGAAATCGGTTTCCTGATTGCCCTGGCGGTGCTGCTCTATCGCAAGGGCCGTGCCAACGCACTGCCCGGCACGCGATTTCGCCAGTTCATGCTCGGCTACCTGAGCTTCCGCCTCTGCGTGGATTTCATCAAGCCGATGCCATTCGTATACTTCGGGATCTTTTCCGGAATCCAGTTGCTGTGCGTGGCCGGTATGCTCTACTACCGGCGCGACGTCGTCGATCTGCTGCGGAGAGGTTCGTGGGCGCCAAGCTGAGACCCTATTTGTTTTACGACACCGCCGTGTCGGTGTGCGGGACTTGCCTGCGCCGCGTCGAAGCGAAGATCCTGATCAAGGACGATTGCGCCTATCTGGAAAAATGGTGTCCCCACCACGGCCGCGAACGCGTGCTGATTGCCGATGACGCCGCGTATTACCGCAAGTCCCGCGAAATCTACATCAAGCCGCCGGAACTGCCGCGCCAATTCAACACCGAACAGCGCTGGGGTTGCCCATACGACTGTGGCCTGTGCCCGGAGCACATGCAGCACTCCTGCCTGAGCCTGATCGAGGTCACCGATCACTGCAATCTGCGCTGTCCGATCTGCTATGCCGAAAGTGGTCCGCATCGGCCAGGCTATCGCTCGATGGCGACCATCGAGGCGATGCTTGACGCGGTCGTCGCCAACGAAGGCGAGCCCGATGTGGTGCAGATATCCGGTGGCGAACCGACCCTGCATCCGCAGTTCTTCGACATCCTCGACGCGGCACGTCGCCGTCCGATCCGTCATCTGATGGTCAACACCAACGGTCTGCGCATCGCGAAGGAACCGGATTTCGTCGCGCGTCTGGCGAGCTACCAGCCGGGTTTTGAACTTTATCTACAATTTGATTCTCTGCGCGACGAGGTACACCAGGAACTGCGCGGCGCGAAATTGCGCGATATCCGCTTGCGCGCCCTGGAAAATCTGAATCAGCACGACGTGTCGACCACGCTGGTCGTCACGGTCAAGAAAGGCCTCAACGACCACGAGCTTGGCGACATCATCGACTTCGCCCTGAAGCAACCTTGCGTGCGCGGCGTGACGTTTCAGCCGATCCAGGCGGCCGGTCGACTCGAACATTACGATCCGGCGCGCGATCGCCTGACCCTCACCGAAGTGCGGCGGCGCATTCTCGAGCAGAGTTCCGTGTTCGAAGCCGATGATCTGATTCCGGTTCCGTGCAATCCGGATTGCCTGGCGATGGCCTACGCGCTGAAGCTCGGCGATCAGACCGTGCCGCTGACCCGTTTCGTTTCACCCGAGGTGCTGGTCAGCAAGGGACGCAACACCATCGTGGTCGAACGCGATGAGGAACTGCGCGCCCACGTGTTCGAACTGTTTGCGACCAATCATTCGCCCGAGTCACAGGCCTGCTCGCTCGCGGATCTGCTCTGTTGTCTGCCGCAGGTTCAGGCACCGTCAGATCTGGGCTATCGCAACGTCTTCCGCGTGCTGATCATGCAGTTCATCGATGCGATGAGTTTCGACCTGCGCGCGGTCAAGAAGTCCTGCGTGCATATCGCGCAGCCGGACGGAAAACTTATTCCTTTCGATACCTTTAACCTTTTTTACCGGGATGGACGCAGCGCGCAACTCGAAGCGCTGCGACGCGAAGTCGATCTCGGCAACGGTATCGTCGTCCCCGAACGGAGCACGTCATGAATGTCCCTGCAGCACGTCCCCGGCCGCCGCAAGCCGCACCGGGCGGATCGCTCTGGCTCGGCTTCGGTTTAGGCTGGCTGGTCCTTGTTGCGGGCTATATCGCCGTCGGAATGATCCTCTACGGGCTTGATTCGACAAGCACCAACCCGCCCGATGCACTGATAGCCTTGATGGTGGCCTTGCCGTGGATCGCGATGATCGGGTTGATGGTCGGCTTTACGGTCCGCGGAAAACCCCGTGTCGCACTCGGCATGCTCGTGGCACTCGGCAGCATGGTCGGATTGGTCCTGCTGCTCGTCGCTGCCTGCTTTGGCCTGTTCGCCGTCAGCGGAATGCACTGATTCCGACGGCGGCTTGTCGCCATTGCGGACCCGCTTTCGATCCCAACGAACGCCGCCGACGCGCGAAGAACCAAAACATACGATCGATCGTGCCACGTCGATGACGCTGCTCGAAGCGACGCGTCGCGATCATTCCTCGAAGATGTCGTCGAGCGCGTAGCGCCCTGGCGGTTTCAGCGCGAGGCGCCGGGCAGCCAGTAACGCGCCGCGCGCGAAGATGTCGCGATTGCCGGCGCGATGGCTCAGTTCCAGGCGCTCGCCCTCGCTCGCGAAAAGCACGGAATGGTCGCCAACCACATCGCCGCCACGCAGAGCGTGAAATCCGATTTCGCCCTCGGGACGTGCTCCCACAATGCCGTTGCGGCCGTGCGTGAGGTGTTCCTTCAATGCCGTGGCGCGCGCATCGGCAATCGCCTCACCGATGGTGAGCGCCGTGCCGGACGGTGCATCCGCCTTGCGCCGATGGTGCATTTCCACAATTTCACAATCCCAGTCGGGCAACGCACGAGCCGCCATGCGCGCGAAGCGTGTCAGCAAGGCCACACCCATACTGAAATTCGATGCCCATAGCACCGGAATACTGCGCGAAGCGCGTTCCAGCGCGGCTTGCTGCGTATCGCCAAGCCCTGTAGTGCCGCTGATAAACGCGGCGCGACGCTGCAATGCGAGCGCAAGCGCCCCATCAAATGCATGCGATCCGCTGAAGTCGATCAGCGCATCGACACGCGCATCCGGATCGAGCGCCGCGCGAAATTCCAGATCGGGTGCGTGCGCACCGAGAATGCGCCGCAACGGCGTGTCGATCAGCGCAGACCCTGGCCGCACCAGCGCTGCGCTGATGCGAATGCTGGCTTCCAGCGGCGCGGCACGCAGGACGGCCTGTCCCATTCGTCCGGAGGCGCCGTGCACGGCGACATGTTGATGCTCTGACATTGCGCGATCTCTGTGCCTGTCCCAGTGGTTTGCTTCATTCTGTCGTCCGACGAAAGCACCGAAAGCGGGTCGGCTCTCCGCATCGAAACGATCGGTGTGCGTTCTGGCGAGCGCTCAACACCGTGACGTTATCACGCGCCGCTCGCGGTGCAGAACATGGTGCGCGCAATCGTGACATCGACACGGAACGCGCGATGGATGGGTCAGCCGCAGCAACGCGCGGGCTTGACCACGACCGCGGTGCTGACCACGCTATCGGCATGAGCCTGCAAACCCTGCTGCACGAAGTGACTGCCATCGCCAGAACATTGTGCGACCGCGAGGTGGACGAAACCGAGCACGCCGACGCGGTTTTGCGATTGCACGCCATCGCGTTGGCGGCTGGCGATGCCGACGGTCGCCAGTCAACGCGCCTCGCCGAAGGTCTGGCGCTTGCACCACGCGACGCGGCCCGTTGCGTGCTCGACCATCGCCGCACGCGTTCCTTCCTGCAGGCACTTGATGCAGCGATCCAGTCCGCACAGCGGATCTTTGCCGAACGCCCGCTGCGCGTGCTGTATGCGGGCTGCGGTCCACTCGCGCCGTTTGCGCTGCTCGCCAGTTGCCTGCACCCGCCCGGGGACGTGCAGTTTTCACTGGTCGATGTGCATCCCGAGTCGCTGACCGCCGCCACGGCGCTGTTCGATGCGATCGGCCATCGCGATTCGCTTGCGCAAAGCCTGTGCGCAGACGCGACAACGCTGCAGCTGGATTCGCCGGATTTTCCACATATCGCCATTGCGGAGACACTGCAGCAGGCGCTGTCCCGCGAGCCGCAAGTTGCGCTGACCGTGAATCTGGCCCCCCAGCTGCGACCCGGTGGCATCTGGCTGCCGCATCGGATCGTGGTGGATCTGGTCCTGGCTGAGCTGGCCCTGGAGCATGCGAGCGCGGGATTGACGCGACGCCGGATCCGGCTGGCCACCTTGATCGACCTGCATGGCGATCGCGCCGTGCAAGCGGACGCAGACGCAGCGGAGTTGCCGCGAATCGTGACGATTCCCGTGCATGCCGACGGCATGCACGTGCTGCTGTGCACGCGAATCGAAGCCGGGCCGGGATTGCTGCTGGATGACTACGACTCCGGCCTCACCCATCCGCTGGTCCTGCACGCGTTGGGAACGCCACCAGCGGGCACGCGCCTGAGTTGCCGCTACCGGCGCGGCACGAACCCGGGTTTCGAGATCGTGCGTCTGTCGTCAGGCGCCGACGCTTCCGGATACGAATCTGGGTCCATCAGCGAAGCCGGCTAGCGGTGGGTCTCCCCATCCGCATCAGCGCCGTGAATCAGGACGTCATCCGATCCCAGAATTGCTTGACCCCGTCGAACCAGGTCGTTGCCCGCGGCGTGTGCTTGCCCGGATCGCCGCCCTCGAACGTGGTTTCGAATTCTTCCAGAAGTTCACGTTGGCGCTTTGTCAACTTGACCGGCGTTTCCACCACGACGCGGCAGTGCAGATCGCCCATGCGTCCCGAGCGCACATTGCGCACGCCTTTGCCGCGCATGCGGAACAGCTTGCCCGTCTGGGTCTCGGACGGCAGGGTAATGGTCGCCTCGCCCTCCAAGGTTGGCACCTTGAGCTCGGAGCCCAACGCCGCCTGCGAAAAACGGATCGGCACTTCGCAGTACAGATCGTCACCTTCGCGCTGGAAGATCGCATGCTCGCGCACGCGCACTTCCACATACAGATCGCCCGGTTCGGATCCGGCGGGGCCGGCTTCGCCCTGCCCGGCCAGACGGATGCGATCACCCGTGTCCACACCGGCGGGAATCTTCACCTGCAAGGTACGCTCGTCTTCCTTGCGCCCCTCGCCATCGCAGTCCTTGCACGGATTGCTGATCGTCTTGCCGCTGCCTGCGCAGTGCGGACAAGCCTGCTGCACCGAGAATATGCCTTGCTGCATGCGCACGCGGCCCTGCCCGCGGCAGGTGTTGCAAAGGGTGGTTTTTCCATCTTGCGAACCGGATCCCGAACAGGTCTTGCAACCGACCAGGGTGGGAATCTCAATCTCGCGTTCGAGACCGCGCACGGCCTCTTCCAGATCCAGTTCCATCATGTAGCGCAGGTCGGAGCCACGCCGCTGGCGCGCACTGCCGCCAGCCCGACCACCACCGAAGATGTCGCCGAAAATATCCCCGAAAATATCGCCCACGTCACCGTGGAATCCGCCGCCGCGTCCGCCCGCGCCTTGTTCGAACGCGGCGTGTCCGTGCTGGTCGTAAAGCGCGCGCTTCTGCTTGTCGGTGAGGATCTCGTAGGCTTCTTTCGCCTCCTTGAACCGGTCCTGCGCATCCGAATCGGGATTGCGGTCGGGATGGAATTTCATCGCGAGCCGGCGGAAGGACTTTTTCAGTTCTTCCTCGTTCGCGGTCCGTTCCACGCTCAGGACTTCGTAGTAGCAGCGCTTGCTCATTCCCGTACTCTCGACTCGATGCGGCGATCCGGCACCAGCCAGAGCAGCGCCGCCAGCACATAGATCGCATCAGCGATCCAGCGGTTATAAAACGCCAGCACGATCGCGGACAGATACAGGATCGGCGAGACCTTGCCTTTGAAATCCCGTCCGACCGCGCGCGCCAGCAGCGAGGCATTGCCGTGTAGCGCGATGATGCTTTGTTGCAAAATCCAGTAAGCGATTGCGGCCATCAGCAGCACCACGCCATACAGCGCAGTCGGCAGTGCGGCAAAATGGTTCTCGCCCATCCATCCGGTCACGAACGGCATCAGCGACAGCCAGAACAGCAGGTGCAGATTGGCCCACAGGATGCGTCCGTCGACCGACTTGGCCGCCTGCAGCATGTGGTGATGATTGTTCCAGTAGATGCCCACGTAGACGAAGCTCAACAGGTAGCTCAGAAGTACCGGCAGCAAGGGCTGCAACGCGGCGAGATCGTCGCCGTGTGGCACTTTCAGCTCCAGCACCATGATCGTGATGATGATCGCGATCACGCCGTCACTGAACGCTTCTAGCCGTCCCTTGTGCATACGTCCTTCCCGTGCTCCTGGCCCCACACCCGACCGGATGCAGAATCGCGACTGCCAGACCTTTGCTGCGCCAGCGCCACCGTGGAGTCCACGGTGACGCTACGCAATGCCTGCTCATTACAAGCCGCGAATTACTTGCCGTCTTTGACTTCAGTGAACTCGGCGTCGACCACATCGTCGGCCTGGGCCGCACCACCGCCCGCTCCGGGACCACCCGCATCGCCACCCGGCGCTCCGGCCGCGGACGCCGCCGCGAACAGCGGCTGCGCGGCTTCCTCCAGCTTGGTAGTGCGCGTTTCGATCGCCGCCTGGTCGTCGCCCTTCATGACTTTTTCCAGGTCCGCGAGCGATTCCTCAATGCGACCGATCTGATCGGCAACCTTGCCACCGTGCTCCTTGATCGCACTGCGTGTCGCATGCACGAGCTGGTCGGCCTTGTTGCGTACGCCGACGAGTTCGTGGAACTTCTTGTCTTCTTCCTTATTGGACTCCGCATCGCGCACCATGCGCTGGATCTCGTCATCCGACAGACCCGAGCTGCCCTTGATCTCGATGCGCTGTTCCTTGCCGGTTTTCTTGTCCTTCGCCTGCACGTGCAGGATGCCGTTCGCGTCGATGTCGAAACCGACCTCGATCTGCGGCATGCCGCGCGGTGCCGGCTCGATACCCTGCAGATCGAACTTGCCCAGCGACTTGTTGAAACGCGCCTGCTCACGTTCGCCCTGCAGCACGTGCACGGTGACCGCGGTCTGGTTGTCGTCGGCGGTCGAGAAGATCTGCGATGCCTTGGTCGGAATCGTGGTGTTCTTCTCGATCAGCTTGGTGAACACGCCACCGGCCGTTTCGATACCGAGCGACAGCGGGGTCACGTCGAGCAACAGCACGTCCTTGACGGTACCGCTCATCACGCCGCCCTGGATCGCCGCGCCAACCGCAACCGCCTCATCCGGATTGACGTCCTTGCGCGGTTCCTTGCCGAAGAACTCCTTGACCGCCTCCTGCACCTTCGGCATACGCGTCATGCCGCCCACCAGGATCACGTCCTGGATGTCGGACACGCGCAAGCCGGCGTCCTTGATCGCGGTCGTGCACGGCACGATGGTCTTCTTGATCAGATCATCGACCAGCGCTTCGAGCTTGGCGCGGGTGAGCTTGATGTTCAGGTGCTTCGGACCCGATGCGTCTGCCGTCACGTAAGGCAGGTTCACGTCGGTCTGGTGCGCCGAGGACAGTTCGATCTTGGCGCGCTCGGCGGCGTCTTTCAGGCGCTGCAGCGCGAGCGGATCGTTCTTCAGATCGATGCCCTGATCTTTCTTGAATTCTTCCACAAGGTAATCAATGACGCGTTTGTCGAAATCTTCGCCGCCGAGGAAGGTATCGCCATTCGTGGCGAGCACTTCGAACTGCTTTTCGCCGTCGATTTCCGCGATCTCGATGATCGACACGTCGAACGTGCCGCCGCCGAGGTCATACACGGCGATCTTGCGGTCCTTGCCGCCGGACTTGTCCAGACCATAAGCCAGTGCGGCCGCAGTCGGCTCATTGATGATGCGCTTGACGTCCAGGCCCGCGATGCGACCGGCGTCCTTGGTCGCCTGGCGCTGCGAGTCATTGAAATACGCCGGCACCGTGATGACCGCTTCGGTCACCGCCTCGCCGAGATAGTCTTCGGCGGTCTTCTTCATTTTCATCAGGATTTTTGCCGAGACTTCGGGCGGCGCCATCTTGCGTCCGTCCGAGGTCGCGACCCAGGCGTCGCCATTTTCATGCGCGACGATGCCATACGGCACCATGTCCAGGTCTTTTTTCACTTCTGCATCAGTGAACTTGCGGCCGATCAGGCGCTTCACCGCGTAGAAGGTGTTCTTCGGATTGGTCACGCCCTGGCGCTTGGCCGGTGCGCCAACCAGCGTCTCGCCGTCCTTGGTGAAAGCGACGATCGACGGGGTGGTGCGATCGCCCTCGGCATTCTCGATGACGCGCGCCGTGCCACCTTCGATGATCGCAACGCACGAATTGGTCGTGCCCAGGTCGATACCAATGATCTTGCCCATTACCTTAGCTCCTCAAGTGTCTGCGGTCCTGATGGACCTGCGCTGCGCTGCGATCTGTAGTCTGGCTGCAGCAATTCAAGTCTGTGTTGGTGCGGATTTCGGGACAATCTTCCGCACCGGTTGGATTTCAGTTGGCCACGACCACCATCGCCGGACGCAACAGGCGATCGTTCAGCACATAGCCAGTCTGCAGGGTGTTCACCACCGTGCCCGAGGCGTGCCCGGGACTGTCGATCATGCTGACCGCCTGATGCAGTTCGGGATTGAAGGCCTGGCCGGTTGGCACCACGGGCTTGAGGCCGTTGCCTTCGACGACTTTGAGCAAGGCCTTGTAGGTGAGATCCAGGCCGGCACGCATGGCCGCGACATCGGCGCTCTCGACGGCCGCGCCGCGTTCGAGCCCATCGCACACGGGCAGCAGGTCGGACAGCAGTCGCTCGTTGGCGAACTTGCGGGCCTGGTCCAGATCGCGCTGCAAGCGCCGACGCTGGTTTTCCAGCTCAGCGCGCTCGCGCAGCAGGGTGTCGCGCATCTCGACCACGGCGGCTTCAGCCTGGCCCAGTTGCTGATGCAGCGCGTCCAGTTCGCTGGCGCCGGCCGCATCGTTGGCGCTCTCGCTGGCGCCGGTTCCGGTCGGGTTGGTGTTTTCCATAAAGCTCCGTCTTGCCAATAGGCCCGTCGCCACGGGGGCGCGGATGATAAAGGGTCTGGTGTTGCCCGGCTACGGGAGAGCGACAGCCGGACGCCCGAACCGTTGCGGGCTTCGGATCCGATCGCGCCCCCCGACGCCTCGTTGCAGGATTTATTGGGGCGCGTGGGCGCGGTTCAAGGCGCCGGAGAGGATTTGCGCGGTGGCCTGTACTACTGGAATCACACGCTCATAGGCCATCCGGGTCGGCCCGATCACCCCAAGTACGCCCAGTACGCGGCCACCCACGCCGTAGGAGGCCGTGACCAGACTGCAGTTGTCCATCGCCGCAAATCCGGATTCCTCGCCGATGAACAGACGCACGCCCTCGGCGCGCGCGCAGCGTTCCATCAGCGCGAGCAGGTCGCGCTTGCGCTGGAACGCTTCGAACAATTCGCGCAAGCGCTCCAGGTCGGACAAATCGTGTGCGCCGATCAGATTGGTCTGACCCGACACCAGCATGTCGGTTTCGCTGCGGCTCTCGAAGGCACGCTCGGCCACCTCGACGGTCGCCGCCATCAGACGGTTGAGTTGCGTGCTGGTTTCCTGCATGTCGCGCAGCAGGCGCAGGCGGATATCGTCAAGCCGCTGCCCCGCGAAATGCGTATTCAAGTAATTGGCTACTTGTTCCAATTCCTGTGCCGTATAGATACGTGCGGTCTCGATCACCCGGTTCTGCACCTGTCCATCGCTGAACACGAGGATCACCAGTACGCGGTTGCCGTCGAGGATCACGAAATCGATGTGCCGGAACGGCACTTCCTGGTGCCGCGGCACGCTGATCACACCGACAAAATGAGTCAGTTGCGAGAGCAGGCTGGTGGCGCTGCTGAGCAGGTCTGGCGTTGACGCGATAGTTGGCATCTCGCGCCGCAACTGATCCATCTGCAGCGCTTCGAGCGGACGCAGTTCGAGCAGGCTGTCCACAAATACGCGATAGCCCTGCACGGTCGGAATGCGCCCCGCCGACGTATGCGGTGCGGTGACCAGACCGAGATCTTCCAGATCCGCCATGACGTTGCGGATCGTCGCCGGACTGACGTCCAGTCCTGACGAGCGCGCAAGCGTGCGCGAACCGACTGGCTGGCCATCGGCGATGTATTGGCCGATCAGGCTGCGCAGCAATTGGCGCGCGCGCGGATCGAGATTCAGGGCAGATGCGGGGATCGACATGACAAAGCACAGAATACACGCGACGCAGCGGCACGCAACGGGTCTCGCGATCTGATACAGGCAAGCGCCATAAGGCCGGGGTGTCGTGCGAGCCGCGCAACGGCTACAGTTCGCACTTGGGACGTTCCACCACACCGCCTACGGATCGCGCATGCTGGTTTCGTTGTACGTCAAGGACTTCGCCATCGTCGGTGAAGCCGACATCGCCCTGCGCCCGGGCTTGACCGTGGTCACTGGCGAGACCGGTGCCGGCAAGTCCTTGCTGGTCGACGCGCTGTTGCTGCTGTCCGGTGCGCGCGCTGAAGCCGGCGTGGTGCGCCATGGATGCGAGCGGGCCGAACTGGCTGCCGAATTCGATCTGTCCGATGTGGCTCCCGCACGTGCGTGGCTGCAGGCCGAAGAACTGGATGACGGAGACGTCTGCCAGTTGCGTCGCGTGATTCGCAACGAAGGCGCATCACGCGCATGGATCAACGGGCGCCCCGCGACGCTCGCCCAACTCAGCGCGTTGTGCGAATTCCTGATCGAGATCCACGGCCAGCACGAACATCAGGCGCTGCTGCAGCGCGGCCACCAGCTCGCACTGCTCGATGCCTTCGGCGCCCACGAACCACTGCTGGCCCAGGTTGCGGCACTCGCCCGGCGCTGGCGCGAACTCGGCGCACGCATCGCCGAGCTGTCGCGCAGCGGCGATCACGCCGACGAACTGGCACGGCTCGAACGTCTGCTCGGCGACCTGGATCGGCACGCCCTGACGCCCGCACAATTGCTAGAACTGGACGAAGTGCACAAACGCCTCGCCAACGCCGGGCAGCTTCTGCAAGGCAGTTCCGCGGCCAGCGAACTGCTCGATGGCGAAAGCGAGTTCTCCGCGCGTCGCGCCCTGTCGCGAGCGCACGCCGAATTGCTGCGCCTGGCCGAGATCGATCCGAACCTCGCCGAATCTGCCGCGCTCATCGAGGCGGCGCAGATCCAGCTCGGCGAAGCGACCGAACAGCTCACGCGCTACCAGAATAATCTCGAACTCGATCCCGAACGTCTCGCCGAAACCGAACAACAACTGGCCAAGCTGCACGAACTCGCACGACGTCATCGTCTGCCGATGGCCGAGCTCAAGGCGCGGGCTGACGAACTGCGCGACGAAGTAGACACGCTGCGCAACGCCAGCGGCATCGTCGAATCCCTGACCGCGGAACGCAGCCGCGTCGAGGCCGACTACCGCCGTGCCGCCACCTTGCTCAGTCAGGCGCGCGCCGAAGCGGCGGCAAAACTGGGACGCGACGTCAGCGCCCTGATGGCTGAATTGGGCATGCACGGCGGCGTTTTTGACGTCATGCTCGAAGCACTCTCGCGCGACGAACCGGATGCGCAAGGCGCCGAACGCTGCGAATTCCTGGTCAGCGCCAATCCCGGCCAGGCGCCGCGCGCGCTGCGCAAGGTCGCCTCCGGCGGCGAACTGTCGCGCATCAGCCTCGCCATCGAAGTCGCCGCGCTCGGTCTGGACGATGTCGCCACGATGGTATTCGACGAAGTCGATTCCGGCATCGGCGGCGCCATCGCCGAAGTCGTCGGCCAGAAACTGCGACGCCTCGGCGCACGCCGCCAGGCACTCTGCGTGACCCATCTTCCACAAGTGGCCGCGCAGGGCCAGCACCATTTCAAAGTGGAGAAATCCAGCGTCGCTGGCGACACCGCGACGCGCATCGCCCTGCTCGACGAGAAACAGCGCCGCGATGAAATCGCCCGAATGCTCGGCGGCATCGAGATCACCAAGGCAACACTGGCGCATGCGAAGCAGATGCTCGAACATGCGCAGGCCGACGAGTAAGTCCGTGCGCGACACATCATCAACGACAGGAACTACCCCATGAAAATCCGCTCCATTGTGGCGATTACAGCACTCTTCTGCGTCAGCGGCGGCCCGGTCCTGGCGCAATCCTGTGCGTCGCCATCGGTGATTCCGCTCGTCGGTTCCACGCATATCGCGACCGGCGATACCTGTGCCGGTGCCAATCAGCTCGGAACCTTGTGCGGTGCGTTCTCCTCGCCGGAAAACGACATCATTTATCGCTTCAACATTGACGCGACGCGTGTAGGTACCTCGTTCACCCTGAGCACCTCGACCGGCACCTGGAATCCGGCGATGCTGTACCTGAGCGGCAGCTGCGGCGGCGGCGTTTCCTGCACGGACGTCGCGGACAATAACGGTGCCGGCGCAAGCGAAACGATGTCGGTGCCAACAGCACTGGGCGCGTATTACCTGGTGATTACCTCAAGCCCCGGCACCGGGGGCTGCGGAGCATTCACGGTTCAGGCGAATGGCCGCCTGCCCGTGGCATTGCAACACTTCTCCGTCGAGTAGATGGCTTGTCCGCAGCTCGCTTCGCCATGGCGGCACTGCTCGCGCTCACGACTGCGGGCTGCGCGTTTGATCATCGCAAACAGATCGCCTACAACCTTCTCTACCGGCCCGATGGCATGGAATACAACGCGGTGTTTTCTGCCGCGCTCAATGCCCGGTTCCCGCCCGGTTCTCCTGTCACCGATCTGGAAAAATTCACATCGGCCGTGGGCGGAGAATGTCACACCAATCCGCCAGGCCCTGAGGTGTGCGAGTTCCAAACGCGCGGGAGTTTCTGCCGGGTCCGTCTGATCACTATCCATGTGACCGCGCGCACGGGAAACATTGAAGCCATCAGGTTGCACGTCGGCGGACTCGGCTGCTAGGGCTCGAATGCACCGGTTACCCATCGCAGACGCAGAGAGAAGCATCGTCGATGACGCCCCGTGCAATCAGAAATTTCCGATGTCCTGCAGCGGCGAAATACGGGCGACACACACCGAACGGCACCACTAAAATCACCCGCGCTCAGCGTTAACAGCCGCATCAAGCTCGCGGATTTCCGCGTCCAGCCACTGCCACGTTCCCTCACGCCACGATCCCGACGGGCGCAACGCCGTGCCGATCGATGAGCGATGAGCCTGTTTTTCACTCTTTTCCGAGAATGTAACCGGGTACTGGGCGGTCCCGATTCGAGATTGCGCCATTTTACCGGCGCGTTGGCGCATCGAACCGCCGGTACGAGCGACCTCGATTGTTTTCTTGCGCCTTCAAAGAACGACTGGCCTCGCCAGCACCACCAGGGAGTTATTTGTGAAATCTGTCATTTTCTTGCTTCTGACCACGCCATTGGCCGCCAGCGCGGCCGATGTGCTGACTTACCAAAGCCAGACCGGCGATTACATCGGTCAGGGCCAGACTCAGGCCCTCACCTACACGCCAGGCACGATCACCGGCCAAATTTACGGCAACGGAATCCGCCTCAGCTCCCCGAACGGCGCGAGCCCGAACTGGGGAATCACGCTGACGCCGCGCAAGAGCGGGACGATGAAAGTTGGCTGCTTCGAGCGCTCGCTGCGAATGAACTACGATCATCAGCAGCAACCCCAGCTGGACATGTCCATGGCGAGTCGCGGCTGCAACGAGTCGATCGGGCGCTACAAGATTCTCGAGCTGGTACGCGATCCGGGCACTCAGGCGCCGCTCAAGGTGGCAGTCGACTTTGTACAGAATTGCTCCGCAAATGGCGGCCCCGCCCTGTTCGGCAAGTTGCGCATGAACTCCGACGTTTCCGTCGATGGCCCGTTCCTGGATCCCAGCTATACCGCATCCGGTCAATTGACCTACACCGCGGCAACCGGCGCGATCGGCGCATCAGGCGGTCCGACCACGCGCACGATTCCGTTCACCCAGTTGATTCTCACGGGCAGCCGCAACTACGACAACGGCGCGTCGGTGCGATTCACAGGACCGGTGACCGGCGTCGGCTCGTCAGTGACGTGGAGTCTGGATTTCGCCGGCCCGGACGATGTCGCGCTGGCCAACGGGACTTATCTAGGCGCCACGCGATTCCCGTTCCAGGCAGCCGGACACCCGGGACTCGATTTCAGTTTCAACGGCAGCGGCTGCAATACCTCTGAAGGGCAATTCACGGTCACCGGCGTGAGCAGCGACGCCTTGAGCAACGCACCATTGTCCCTGCACACCTCGTTCCAGCAACGCTGCCCGACCGCCGCGGGACCACTGACGTCGGGCACGCTGGACTTCGACGCCAGCTTCCTCAACGCGCCCGCCGATCCGGATGTCGTCTTCATCAACGACTTTTCCGGCGCTTACGTTCCGACCAGTTGGGATTGCCCCTGAGCACTGGCCACTCGCCCGGTATCGTCGCGTCGTGGAAATTGCGCAAGGTATAAAAAAACCGGGGCGCGAACGCCCCGGTTTTTTTCAAGACTGCCGGCAGTGCGGCATAAATCGAAGTGGCGCTAGCGCTTCTTTTTCGGCCGCACGTACAGCACGAGGCTGTGCTCTTCGATCACGTAGCCGTGCTTGTCGGCGATTTCTTTCTGGAGGCGTTCGATCTCTTCGCTGGTGAATTCGATCACCTTGCCGCTGTCCAGATCGACCATGTGGTCGTGATGCTTGCCGCGGTCCAGTTCGTACACCGCCTGGCCGCCTTCGAAGTTGTGCTTCAGCACGAGGCCAGCCGCCTCGAACTGCATCAGCACGCGGTACACCGTCGCCAGGCCAATCTCGTCGTCGTGCGACAGCAGCTCGCGGTAAATGTCTTCCGCGGTCAGGTGCCGGGTGTCCGCCTCTTCAAGAATGCCGAGGATGCGCACGCGCGGATGGGTGACCTTGAGTCCCGCCTTCTTCAGATCCTGGGATTCCATACCCATCGGGGTCCTCCTGTCTCTTCAGCTCGCCTTAGGCTTGCTAGTGTATCATTCGCCGCTTCTTGACCGACTGGAACGTGCGCGATGATGCGTTTTCTCCGCCCGCTGATTGCCCTGGGATTGTTGCTGTCGCTCGGTGGTTGCGCGGTGATTTACCGTCTCGACGTGCAGCAGGGCAACCTGCTGAGCAAGCAGACCGTGGACCAGCTCAAGCCCGGCATGACCAAGCGCCAGGTCTCCCTGCTGCTCGGCACCCCCTCGGTGGCCAGCCCCTTCGAACGCGACCGCTGGGACTATGTCTCGTCGATCCAGCGCCGCGGCGGCCGCATCGCCACCAAGAACCTCAGCCTGACCTTCGAAAGCGATGCGCTGGCGAAGATCGAGGGCGACTACTTTCCGGAAGATTCGACCCAGCTCATCAAGGACGCGAAAAAGTATCGCGTGCAGTTCCCGGATGAGAAGCGCCCGGACGACAAGAAGAAAGGCAGCTGATCAAAGCGGTCGATGGTGTCAGCGTTTGGCGGCGCGGTCGCGCCGCACCTGCTTCGGATCCACTTGTAGCGGACGGTAGATTTCCACCCGGTCGCCGTCATGCAAGGTGGTCTGCAAGGTCGCGGGACGGCTGAATACGCCGACCCGGCTGGTCTGCGGATCGAGCATCGGAAACACGACACGCAATCCCGAGCGTTCGATCGCATCGACCACGCGCGAACCGGCTTCGAGTTCGACCTCACGCAGAAACTGCCGGTCGGGCTCGGCATAGGCGACTTCGACGCGGATCCGCTCAGTCATACAGGCGCGTGGCCTCGCGGCAGAAGTCATCGACCATGCGATCAGCAAGGCCCTGGAATCCGACCCGCAGCGCTGCCGCAATCAGTCCACCGGAATAATCGAAATCCAGGGCGAAGGCGATCTTGCACCCGTCGTTGCCGAGTGCCGTGAATGTCCAGGCGCCCTCCAGGCTGCTGAACGGACCGTCGACCAGATCCATGCCGATGCGATGCGGTCGCTCGGGCGTATTGCGCGTGGTGAAGCTTTGCGTGATGCCGGCAAACCGCGCATCGAGACGTGCGGTCAAGGTGGTCTCGTCGCGCGCCAGGATCTGCGCACCGGCGCACCAGGCAAAGCGCTTCGGATATGCTTCAACATCGTTGACCAGATCGAACATCTGGTCCGGACTGTAGCGCACCAGCGCACTGCGACGGATCTGGATCACGCGATCACTCATTCAAATAGGTCGGGCGCCAGTGCGCCAGGCCGCGCTTCCACGGAAGCACAGCAGGATTCTAACGGACATGGTCAAACCCAAGGACAAGAAAAACACGGACGGCGGCGGCACGATTGCGCTGAACAAGCGCGCGCGCTACGACTTCCACATCGATGAACGCTACGAGGCCGGTATCGCCCTGCAGGGCTGGGAAGTCAAAAGCCTGCGCGCCGGCCGCGCCCAGATCAGCGAAAGCTACGCCATGCTCAAGGGCGGCGAAATTTTCCTGTTCGGCGCCAGCATCACGCCACTGATCTCGGCCTCGACGCACGTCGTCGCCGATGATCGCCGCACCCGCAAGCTGCTGCTGCACAAAGCCGAAATCGTCAAGCTGATCGGCCTGGTCGAGCGCAAGGGCTACACGCTGGTACCGACCGCGCTGTATTGGAAGCACAACCACGTCAAACTCGAACTCGGCCTCGCGCGCGGCAAAAAAGAACACGACAAACGCGACGCCGAAAAAGAACGCGACTGGGCACGCGAAAAGCAGCGCACGATGCGCGCGAAAAATCCGAATGCCTGAGGGCTGTTCTTTCCTACGGACTTTCCAGCTTATGCGCTTTTTCCAGAAAAAACTTCGCGCTCCACAAGCGCAGGCTTTGCTGCTGGGTCGCATCCAGAAAGCGCCGTACGTCTTCCGCCGCCGCACTCCAGTCGATAACCTCGATCTTCGCTTGCAAAGCACCTTGCAACCAGGCTCGATCGACCGCCCGCTGTCCTTGCCAGGGACCCGCCTGATCCAGGGCGGCACCTAGCAGTGCGTAATTCGGACTCACATTCTGTTTTAGATACCACGTGAAATCGAACCAGTCGCGTCCCTTCACGAAAGCCCGGCACAACAGCGCGTGGATCTTGAGCGCGAAATTGCTGCTCAAATCTTGATGACAGACTTCGAAGTCCAGCGGGAAATCGAGGTAGCTGTATTCGAAGCCTGATCCTGCCGGCGGATTCACATCGATTTCGAGTTTGATCTTGATCTTCTTGTCCGCCGGCCCTTGTACAAAACTAAGGTTCAGTTGCTGACCGATGGAATCGTCCTTGAGCATTGCCGTTCGCACGGCTTTGTCCATTTTTCCCTTGGCGACTACCTCGGAATGAAGCCCGAATTCGATCAACGTTTGCCGCAGTGGAACGAGATATCGTTCCCACACGAACGCGTCGTCGGGCTGCTTCAAAATGAAGTCCAAATCTTCGGAGAAACGCGGCAGTCGGTGCAAAATGCGCAGGCTCGTGCCTCCCTGAAACGCGGCAACGTCGAAAAATTCGGCACGCCATAGAGCGTAGAGGATGACCTCCTGCAGGATTTCCTTGAGGGCTTGGTCTTCTTCGAATGCGTTGCCGGCGCGGTAACCCGTCAACCGTTGCTGGATGATCTCAATCATGGCCCAACTCCGTGGCCAGAGCGGAAAGGAATCGCCTCACTCGCTCGTGCTGATACACGCACGACAATCGTCGAACGGTGGCATTGGTGAAACGTTCCAATTGTTCGCGATCGATGCGCAAGCTGTCGACTAACCAGGCCATGCCTTGCCATTCCTGTTTGCGCAGACAGACCAAATCCATCAATGCACGAGTGGGACTCGCGACCAGCGCTGTCTGTCCATCCAGCGCGACTCGCTCGACCATCGTCAGAAAGTAGCCCGCCTCCAGCGCGAGCGGATGAAAGGAAAAACTGCCGAACAGCGCATGGTCATGGCTATGCTTCTTCCGACCTGGCGTCACGCTTGCAACCACGCGGACCGCTTCAGGAATCCAGCCGTGATAAGACAGCGCCGTTTCGAACGAGACATAACTGCCGGCCTCGAAGGCTTGCGCCAGTGCGAACGGATGCGGCGGCACGCGACGCAACGACGCTGCCAACACGTAACGCCCCCGGCGCAAGCGCACCAGATCCCCGGCAGCCACGGCCCGATTCACCAAGTGATACCGCCGCTGCGCGCTGCCGCTCACGAAACGGCTGAGCTGAGTATCGGACAGCACCCGATCCCTTACCCCCTCAGAGAGCAGCCGTTTGGTCAGGGTTTGCACGTCGGCGCACCTGGAGAAATTCCCGAATCTTCCATTAAATGGAAGATAGGCGCATTTCTTGGCGCCGTCAAAACGAGAACACGGTGCAACACGCCGTCGTTGAATGATCTTCGTCGGCCCTTTGTACCCGCAGCAGATCCTTGATAGCTCCAGGCCACTGTGGGGCAAGTCCCGGCACGTACCGGCGAGACCAAGCCCCATCGTCAAAGCACGTTGTGCTGAGATGCCAGAATAGGCCTTCCGTCACGGCCACCCAGAAATGTCCTACGACTTCACCCTCCGCATCCCGGCCGCGCAACGCAAACGTAACCGCAAGGGTGGTCTGCATCCGGAACAATTGCAGCGCCTGCAACGGGCGCGGGAAATCCTGCTCGCTGCCGAACCTGGCATCACGATCGATGACGACGAGACGATGTTCACCGCCCACAGCGCCGAACTCGGCGACGTCTATGTTGCGGCGGATCGCATCTCGCTGGGCATGACCCTCGGCGCCGAACCGCGTGCGATCTACACCGCCATCCACGGTCTCATGAAGCGCTTCCACGACGAAGGATATGAAGCCGTGGATCCGCAGATGAGCGAAGCGCTCGTCTACGCCGAATCCTTCGTCGAGTTCATGCGCCAGTATCGCGCGCATTTCAACTGCCTGGATGACGAGTTCGAGCAATGGTGCCGTGGCGAGACGCCGCCCGCCTGGGCCGAACGCCGCACCGAACGCGACCGCAACGATGCCCTCGCCGCCCGCGCCATGCCGCGCGAATGGCCGTTGATGTGGGACGAGCAGAATGCCCTTTCCGATGATGCATTGTGGAAACATCTGCACGACGTGATCCGGCGCAACGATACCGCGATCGCCGAATACGGCCTCGCCGCCTATATGCAGACCCTTTCCAGCGAACAGCAGCAAGAGATGCCGTCCGCCGGACGGCGCATCGACGGCAGCTGGTATCCGAGTTCGTTCGTGCCGTGGTACGAAGGTTCGCTGCTGCACTACGAAGCCATCAC
>JBDTLV010000045.1:0-37397 GCA_039934615.1 Tahibacter sp. | reverse complement strand
AATCCGTTGTCGAGCATCCAGTAGTCGTTGTACATCTTCGACAAGTATTTGTTGCCCGTGTCGCAAACGAAAACGACGACGCGCTTGGGCGTGGTCTGCTCCCGGCACCAGCGCAGGGCTGCAGCAAGCAGCGTACCGCTCGACGAGCCGCCCAGGATGCCTTCCTTTTCGAGCAGTTCGCGGCCAGCAAGGAAGCTTTCCTTGTCACTGATCGCATAGGCCTTTTTCACACGGGAAAAGTCACTGATCGGTGGCAGGAAATCCTCACCGATACCCTCGACCATCCAGGATGCGCTCTTGGTCGACAGGGTCCCCTCGTTGATGTACTGGGTGAGAATTGAACCGACTGGATCCGCAAGGATGAACTCGACCTGTGGCGCGGCGCGGGCAAAATACCGCGAGAGTCCGGTCATCGTGCCTGAAGATCCGCAGCCAAACACGATCGCGTCGAGGTTCCCGTCCATTTGTCGCAAAATTTCCGGGCCTGTGCCCTGCTCATGCGCAAGCGGATTGTCTGGATTGCCGAACTGGTTGATGAAGTAGGCATTCGGCGTTTCCCGTGCAATTCTCTCGGCCAGATCCTGGTAGTACTGGGGATGACCTTTCGCCACGTCCGAACGCGTGAGTATTACCTCGGCACCCATCGCCTTCAGGTTGAAAATCTTTTCCCGACTCATCTTGTCGGGCACCACAAGAATTAACTTGTAGCCTTTTTGTTGAGCGACCAGAGCAAGTCCAATGCCCGTGTTGCCGGCGGTACCTTCGACCAGGGTATCGCCCGGCTTGATCGCGCCGCTGCGCTCTGCCCCGTCAATCATCGACAAACCGATCCGATCTTTGATGGATCCGCCGGGATTGGTGCTTTCCAGCTTGAGAAACAATTCGCAGCAGCCCGTGTCGAGGCGCTGCGCCTTGACGATCGGCGTATTGCCGATCAGCTCGAGCACGCTCTGATGAATAGTCATGCAAACTCCCGCTGACGCCGGACATGCCTGCACCACGATCGGGAAATAGCGAAACGCACACAAAGCGAGGCGCGATTCACCGTTGCTGCGCGCGAAACGCCGGCAGCAGGACGCGGGGTCCTGGCTGGCTTCGCGCCATCGTGACGGCGCACACGTTCGTATTGCTTCGCGATTTCCCGGTTGTGGTACCCGACCATACCTCGACGTATCGATACAGGGGCGAACGCCGGTGGCGGCCGCAGCTGCGATTCAGGCGGGAATGATAACCGAGCGGATCACCGGCCCGCGATGGCGCGGGCCGATGCCAACGAAATCCGGTTCAGTGGGTCTGGTGATGGCTTTCCCACATATGGATCAATCGATCCTTGGCCTTGAGCTTTTCTTTCTTCAAGGTATGCAGCGTCGTGTCGTCCATCGGCAATACACCAAGATCGGCATCGCGCAACTTGCTGTCAAGTTCCTGATGGCGCTGGTAAAGGCTGCGGAACTCGGTGTTGCTCCGCATCAATGCGTCGATCTCGGACTTCTGGTGATTCTCGAACATCAGCCGTTCTCCTCTGGGTGTCAGACGCGCAAATACACGCCCCGCACCGTGCGGTGCGATTCGTCGTCATTGCGCAGGGAACCGATTGAGTGGGCCAGCACGCTTCGCTGCATCGGCCGCGCCCGGCCACCGCGATGGGGCGGCGTGTCTTCGGCGTTGATGGCGGATGCGCTTGTCTGCATGGTCTACGCGGCCGACCGGGATAGGGCGCGGTGCGGCCGCAGTTTGACCCTACTCCTTTGTTTTGGTCGACGCAAACGGGTTTTCCGACGCGAACGATGCGATCCGGTTTGGTCCTTTCCCGACCTCATCCGTCGGCTCGGGACTGCGTAGCAAAGTGGCGTCGGAAAAGCGGAAATGGCGCGTGGATTTTTGCCAGCGTTAGTGTCATAAGGAAGTGGAAAGGGGGCTTGTCCAGCCCCTCCGCGCCGATCGGCGAAGCGGCATGATCGTTGCAACCCAAGAGGTTGCACCCGATGGCGTCGCAATCACGATCGGACACCGCGGAACCCTGAAACGACGGCACGTCCGTCCCGGCATCGCAGCGAGGCGAGCATGGACATTGGCTATTTTCTGAAACTCATGACCGAGAAAGGCGCGTCGGACATGTTCCTGACGACCGGCGCCCCGGTGAACATCAAGGTCGAAGGCAAACTTTATCCTTTGGGCAACACCGGCTTGCCCGGTGGCATGGTCAAGAAAATCGCCTATTCACTGATGGACGAAGGCCAGGTACCGCAGTTTGAGCGCGACCTTGAGCTGAACATGGCCATCGCGGTGAAAGATGCCGGGCGCTTCCGCATCAACGTGTTCAAGCAGCGTGGCGAAGTCGGCATGGTGATTCGCGCGATCAAGAGCGAGATCCCGACCGTCGATGCCCTGAAGCTGCCGCAGATCTTCAAAGACATCATCATGGAGCCGCGCGGCCTGATCCTGGTCGTGGGCGCTACGGGTTCCGGCAAATCCACGACCCTGGCCGCGATGATCGATCATCGCAACGTGAGCACTTCCGGTCACATCCTGACGATCGAAGATCCGATTGAATACCTGCATCGGCACAAGAAATCGATCGTCAATCAGCGTGAAGTCGGACTGGACACGCACAGCTATCACGAAGCGCTCAAGAATGCGATGCGTGAGGCGCCAGACGTGATCATGATTGGCGAGATCCGCGATATTGAAACCATGGAAGCGGCGATCGCCTTTTCCGAGACCGGCCACATCTGCCTCGCGACGCTGCACTCGAACAACGCGGACCAGACGCTGGAGCGCATCCTGAATTTCTTCCCGGAAACGGCGCACAAGAACATTCTGATGAATCTCGCGTTGAATCTGAAAGCGGTCATCTCCCAACGCTTGGTCATGGGCAAGGACGGTCGTCGTCAGCCTGCCGTGGAAATCCTCATCAACACGCCCTTCATCCGCGATCTGATGCGCCGCGGCCAGGTACACGAAATCAAGGAAGCGATGGACCGCAGCCTGCAGGAAGGCATGCAGACCTTCGATCGTGCGTTGTACACCTTGTACAAGGAAGGCAAGATCGAACTCGAAGAGGCGTTGAGCAAGGCCGACTCGCGCGATGGCCTGGCGCTCAAGATCCGTCTCGCCGAAGGTGGCGGGGAGGGATCATCCGCCGAGCACGATCCGTTCAATATGTCGGCGTTCTGAGAACTGCACTGCACGCAGTGCTGGACTGAAGGGGAGAATCGGCGGTCGTGGGCAAAGGAGCGAGCGCTCCATCCCGATTCCCGATTCCCGATTCCAGACTATGTCTTGGGCGCGTCGGGCTGGTTCTCCGGTTTGGCGCGTTCGAAGGCTGGCAGGGCAAGACAGGTTTCGTTGATCCGGCTGATAACCGGGTACGCATCGAGATCGACACCCCATCGACGCGCATTGTAAACCTGTGGAATTAGGCAGATGTCCGCAAGGCTGGGGTCATCACCCTCGCAGAATGCGCCCGTGAGCGGGTTTTCGCGAAGCAGCGCTTCGAAGGCCCGGAATCCTTCGACAATCCAGTGCCGGGTCCAGCGCTCCCGTTCGACCTGCGGCGCGTTGAATTCGCGCTCGAGGTACTGCATGACCCGCAGGTTGTTGAGCGGATGGATGTCGCAGGCGACCACCTGTGCCAGACCACGCACGCGAGCACGATCGCGCGCGGTCGCCGGCAACAGCTTCCCACCACTCTCGTAGGTCTCATCGAGGTATTCGATGATCGCCATGGACTGGCGCACGATGCGACCGCCGTCGCGCAGCATCGGCACCATTTCCTGCGGATTCAGTTCCTGATAGTCGGCATTGTGCTGCTCGCCGCCATTCTCGGTCAGGTGCACCGGGATTGTCTCGTAGACGAGGCCTTTGAGATTCAGCGCGATGCGCACTCGATAAGCGGCGCTCGAGCGCCAGTAACTGTAGAGGCGCAGGCCTTCTGCCGACATGGTCGATCCTCCCTGTGGAGCAGACGAACCCGGCCAACGCAGCGCCGGCGTTGTCCGAATCTACCGCAGTGCTGGCACGCCGCCAAGCGATCTGCACAGCGTGACGGTCGGCCGGCTGCCGCTTCAGGCGAAATCGTTTTTCAACACCACGCGATAGCGCGCTTTGCCAGCGTGAAGATGCTCGATGGCTTCGTTGACGCGTGACATCGGGAACACTTCCACTTGTGGCTCGATCGCGTGGCGCGCGCAGAATTCCAGCATGGCACCGGTGTTCGACAGGTTGCCAAGCGGCGATCCGGAAATGGCCTTCTGGCCGCCAATCAGACTGAATGCCGCGACGGGAATCGGTTCGAGTACCGCGCCGACGAAATGCAGACGGCCTTTCGGAGCCAGCGCGGCGATCAGCGCCGACCAATCCAGGCTCACATTGACAGTGACGAGGATGAAGTCGAGTGTGCCGGCCAGTGCCTTCAAACCCGCACGATCACGACTGGAAACGACCTTGTGCGCGCCGAGCCCGAGCGCTTCATCGCGCTTGGAATCGCTGGAAGTGAACGCGGTCACCTCGCAACCCCAGTGATGCAGGAACTTGACGGCCAGATGTCCCAGTCCGCCAATGCCGACAACGCCCACCCGATCGGTCGGCTTCACTCCGCAGGTGACAATCGGACTGAATACCGTGATGCCTCCGCAGAACAGAGGGCCACAGGCCTCGCTGGCGAGGGAATCCGACAAGGGTGTGGCCCAGGCCCAGTGGGTGCGCACGCGCTCCGCGAACCCGCCGTGACGACCGACGATCGTCTGTTCGCCGCTTCCGCACAATTGCTGCTCGCCGGACAGACATTGTCCACAATGCATGCAGCTCGCCGAATACCAGCCGACGCCGACCCGATCGCCAACCCGACGCCCTTTGACCTGTTCCCCGCAGGCCACGATGCGTCCTACGACTTCATGCCCCGGCACCAGGGGATAGCGCGTATTGCCCCAGTCGTTGCCGATCATGGACAAGTCGGAATGACAGATTCCGCAGTAATCGACCGCGACCTCGACCTGCTCGGGTTGCAGCTCGCCCGGGACGTACTCGTACGGTACCAATGCGGATTTCGATGCCATGGCGGCCCAGGCGCGAATCGTGTCGGTCATCGTGAAATCCCTCAGGAAGTTTAGTGGACAAATCCACAAATCCGTGGCACGGCAAACGGGTTCGATGGAATGCGTGATCGTGGCGGGTCGTCGCCAGCCGAGCTCAGAAGCAGCTGACGCCCTGTTCGCGCAGATCAAACAGATCCGGCAGCTGCGCGCGCCAGTCGACGGGGCGCGACGCATCCTCGGCGAAGTCGACCCAGTACACGGGCAAATCCTCCGTACGCTGGATCAGCTGCGGGGCAAATCCCAGCGCGGCTATCTCGGCGCGCCGGCGCTCCGCATTGTTCTGGTCGCGGAAGAGTCCCAGCGAAATCGTGTTTTGCTGGTCGCCGGCGGTCACCACGTAATAGTCGCGCACCCCTTTGCTCGACAGCTGGCGCGCGACGGCCAGCGCCTGCTCACGCGTCGCCACGGCAGGAACATAGACCCAAAATCCGCGCGGCTGCGTGGCATGCGCCTCGCGATACTGAATGCGCCGGGTCATCGGCGTCAGTTTGTTCAGGGCATTGCGCATGTCAGCCTGGGTCGGAAACGGCCCGATGCTGCGGCAGTGATCGCTGGCCAGTGCCGCTCGCGACTCCGGTGCCTCGGCGAGCTCGGAGCTCGCCGCATCGCCGGGCTGGTCGCGCTCGCTGAGCAGCGCCAGGCGCGTGATCCCCACGTCGCTGACCGGCAGGTCGGCAATCGCGTGTTGCGGTGAAAAATACAGCCAGCTTGCGACACCGAGGTTCATCGCGAGCAGCAGCATGAACAGAACGCGCAGGAACATCCGTCGGAATTTTCCGCGGCCAGGGATGCGCGATTCTACCGATTCCGCGATTCGTACGGGCGATGGACCAGAACAGTGCCACTTTCAGCAGGATGCCTGCGTGCCACGATAGCGACCACGCCCACAAGTGCGGCGCCGGATCAGCAGCCTGCCTCCGCGTACAGCGCAAGGCCGCGCAATACGAGATCGGTTTCGATACGCGCCGGGCATCGCAGCAGTGGCAGGAGCTGCCCTGCCGCGCCTCCAGCAAGCACCAGTGATGGAATTTCTGTCCATTGTTCACTTGCGCGCAAATAGAATCGTTCCACAAGTGCGGCCGCTGCCAGCCAGCATCCCGAATGGACGGCATCCTCGGTATCATCGGCAAATTCGACCAGTTGCGCTTGTTCCGACGCGCTGACCCGGGCGGTGGCGCCGAGCAGCGCCTGCTGCATCAGCGCTGGACTGGGGGCTATGAGGCCCCCCAGATGTCGGCCGGTGGCGTCCATGGCATCCAGTACCAGGGCCGTGCCGACACTGGCAAGCACCGTGGTTGCGGCCCGTTCGGCATGCAGTGCGACCAGCGCCAGAAGGCGATCAACGCCGAGTTTTTCAGGGCGGGCATAGGCGCTGCGTACGCCGAGAAGTTCGCCGCGACTGGCGACGAAAACCGGCTCGGCGCGCACGTGGGTGCGGACCGCCTGAGCCAGCTCGGCTTCGAGCCGCGGACGCGCGACCGAGGCAATCAGGACGCGATCGACCGGCGGAGCATCACGCCACGCCACGCGCAGCACCGCGTCCAGCGGTTGCGAGTGATCGACCGGCGTACCACTGCGGAGTCCAGACGCGTCGGACCACGCCCATTTGAGTCGCGAATTACCCAGATCGATCAGCAGATTCATTCGCTGACCCCCTTGCCGCGCACGGAGATTTCGGCGCTGTCGTAGCAGACCATTGCGTCGCCCTGTTGCACGCGCAATGCGCCTCGCGCATCGACGCCGGCACCGATGCCCGCGTGAGTGCCGCGCACATCGCTCACCTCAAGCGCCACGCCGCGGAGCAGATCGAAATGTGCGAAGTCGTCCTGGAATGCCGCGAAACCGTGCCTGGAGAATTCCTGAAGCGCTTCCATGAGACGCCCGATCAAACCCGCGACCACAGCGTTGCGCGAAGGCAGCGTGGCGCACAAGTCGCGCAGATCGGTGGCTGGTTGATCGATCTTGCTGCGCGCGAGCGCGGACAGATGAATGTTGATGCCGACTCCGATGACTGCGTGACAAGGTCCGAGAAACTCCCCACCCGACTCCACCAGCACGCCCGCAAGTTTGCGGCCATTCGTGAGGATGTCGTTTGGCCATTTCAGGCCATGTCCGCTGATACCGGCGTCGGATAGTGCATGGGCCACAGCAATTCCGACGGCGAGGCTCAGGCCCGACAGTTCGCCCATAGCCTTGTCAAAGCGCTTGAACACGGACAAGTACACATTTCCGGCCGGTGGCGACAGCCATTGCCGGCCGCGCCGACCGCGGCCGGCGGTCTGCGATTCGGCAACGCACAAAGAAAGATCCGGCACACTTCCCGCACGCCGCAGCAGTTCACTGTTGGTCGAATCGATTTCCCAGTGCAAGTCGAACGCGCCCAGGCTGGCCCGCTGCAGAGGACTCAGCAGGACGCAAATGCGCTCGCGCTCCAGCAGCTCGATCGGTGCAGCCAGCCGATATCCCGCACCGGAGCTCGCTTCGATCGCCAGTCCTGCGCTGCGCAGTTCCTCGATTCGCTTCCACACCGCAGCCCGCGTCACGCCGAATCGGCGCGCCAGATCGCTACCGTGAATCGGTGTACCGTCCGCGAGGGCGTGCAGCAGATCGCGCGGCTGCATCAGCTACCTCGACGCAACAGACGCAGGAGAATTCGCGCGCGCTCGAAGCGCGGTTCGACACCGCGGCGCAGGCGCAGGAGATTGCCGCGGTGGGTGAATATGATCAACAGCGCTGTGAGTGCCGCGAAGAGTTGCAGACTGGAATCGGCTGCCACGACAAACATCCACAGTGGCAATAGTAAACTCGCTGCCACGGTCGCCAGGCCGACATATCCGGTCAGCGAAAGCAGCAGCAGCCACAGCAGCAGCGACGGCAGCAGGGATGTGGGGCTTAACACGGCTACCGCGCCGACCAGGGTCGCCGCGCCTTTGCCACCGCGAAAGCCGAAAAACACCGGCCATACGTGGCCCACGATGGCCGCCAGACTGCAGAGCTCCGCCTGTATCAGGCGGTCCGGTGCGACGGTTTGCACCCAGGCAAACCATCCGAGCAGCGCAGCAAGCACCCCTTTTCCGATATCGATTGCGACGACACCGAGCGCAAATCGCCAACCGCGTGTGCGAAGCGCATTGGTACCGCCGGCGTTGCCACTACCTGCCGCCCGGATATCAATCCCCTGCCATCGCCCGATCATCAGACTGCCCGACAAGGAACCGAGCAGGTAAGCCACGACGATTTTCAGCAGGACGACCAGCATGTGTTGGATGCAAGGTGTGGCGACAAGGAGACGCAGACTAAGCGATCCGCGCGGTACTGCCCACCGTCTTGACGCGGCAGGATTGCATTGCGCAGCGCCGGCCGCTGTAATGGCGGACTGAGCCGCCCCCCCTCCGACCACCCGCGCACTGAACTCTGGGAGAACCCGATGTCCATTCCCCGCATGACCGACCTGAACCTGGCCGGCAAACGCGTGCTGATCAGAGAAGACCTCAATGTGCCGCTGAAAGACGGTGTGATCACGGCGACACAGCGCCTCGACGCCGCACTGCCAACGATTCGCCTTGCGCGCGATGCGGGCGCCGCCGTGATGGTGCTGTCGCACCTCGGGCGCCCGGTCGAAGGTTCCTATTCCGCAGCCGATTCGCTGGCACCGGTGGCGGCGTGGCTGTCGCAGGCGCTCGGCAGCGATGTGCGCCTCGTGCGCGACTACCTCGATGGCGTACATGTAGACAATGGCGAAGTCGTACTTCTGGAAAATTGCCGGATGAATGTGGGCGAAGGCAAGGACAGTGCAGAGCTGAGCGCGAAATACGCGGCGCTCTGCGATGTGTTCGTGATGGATGCGTTTGGCACCGCGCACCGTGCCCAGGCATCGACGCACGGGGTGATCGGCGCTGCGCCGCTTGCCTGTGGCGGCCCCTTGCTGATGGCCGAACTCGACGCGCTGGGGCGCGCACTTGAGCATCCCGCGAGGCCGTTGCTGGCAATCGTGGCGGGCTCGAAGGTATCGACCAAGCTCGACCTGCTGCAAACCCTGGTCGGCAAGGTGGATCAGCTGATCGTCGGTGGCGGCATCGCGAATACGTTTATCGCTGCCAGCGGATATGCGGTTGGAAAGTCGCTGTTCGAACCCGACCTGCTCGATACCGCGCGACGCATCATCGCCGATGCGAAGGCGCGAAATGCCGACGTCCCTATCCCGACCGACGTGGTGGTTGCGACGCGCTTTGCGGAAGATGCGCCGGCGGCAATCAAGCCGGTTGCCGAGGTCGGGCCTGACGATATGATCCTGGACATCGGACCGGCCACTGCAGCGCGCTACGCCGAAATGATCGCCGTGGCCGGCAGCGTCGTGTGGAACGGGCCGGTCGGCGTTTTTGAATTTGACGCATTTGGTAAAGGTACCGAAACCCTTGCCAGAGCCATTGCCGACTCGCCAGCCTTTTCGATCGCAGGCGGGGGTGACACGCTTGCCGCCGTGGAAAAGTATGGCATCCAGGATCGTGTCAGCTATATCTCCACCGGCGGCGGCGCCTTTCTGGAATTCCTGGAAGGCAAGGAGCTGCCAGCCGTTGCGGCGCTCAAGCGACGCGGCTGAGCCCGAGCCGAGCGATTCCGAACGTTTTCATGACCGCCTTGAGGAAATCCATGCAACTCGTCCTGTTCGATCTTGATGGAACCTTGATCGATTCCGAAAGCGGCATCGTCGGCTCGATGTTGCATGCATTTGCACAAATGGAGGTTACCGCATCTTCCCGCGAGATCCTGCGCAGCTTCATCGGGCCACCATTGCGCCAATCGTTTCCGCAGGTGGTTGGCGATGATCCCGAACGAGTCGAGCGAGCGGTCGGACACTATCGGGAGCGGTTTGACGCGCTCGGCTGGCAGGAGCACGAGGTCTATCCCGGCATTGCCGAACTCGTCTCCGAGCTGGCTGGCGGCGGACGGCAGCTAGCGATTGTCACGACCAAGGTGCAGGTGCAGGCGCAACGCATCATCGATCACCTGCCGTTCGGCCGGCATTTTGCCCGGGTTTATGGGCCCGACGGCGATGGGCGACACAATGAGAAAGCTGAAATGATTGCCGATGCACTGCGTGACTTTCAGGTCAAGGCGGGACAAGCGGTGATGATCGGCGATCGGAATTTCGACATGCTCGGCGCTCGCGCGAATGACGTGCGCGCGGTCGGCGTCAGCTGGGGTTTTGGCAGTGTGGAAGAATTGCAAAATGCCGGCGCGCAGGCGATCGCTGGAGCTCCCATCGACCTGATCGAACTCATCCATCCGGATTCGGCGGAACGCCGCGAGACCAGGCTGGGATGAAGAACGCCATCGAGCGATCGGGCAATCCGCTGGCGCTGCTCAGCGCTCGACGAATGCGCGTTCGATGACGTAGTCGCCCGGAACCCCGATGCGCGGTGAAACTGCGAATCCGCGCCCATCCAGCAGACCTGCCAGTGATTTGAGCATGCCAGGACTGCCACAGAGCATGGCGCGATCCAACCGTGGATCCAACGGCGGCAGCGCCAGGTCGGCGATCATCTGGCCGCTTGCCAGCAAAGTATCGAGCCGACCGCAGTGAGTGAAGTGCTCACGCGTAACGGCGGGGTAGTAGAGCAATTTTTTTTGCACGAACTCACCGAGATACTCGTGCTGCGGCAATTCATGCTGCAGGTACTCCCGGTAAGCCAGATCAGCGACCTGACGCACGCCATGCGCGAGGATCACCCGATCAAATCGCTCATACGTTTCCGGATCCCGCGCGATGGCTAGAAAAGGTGCCAGCCCGGTGCCGGTCGATAACAGATACAGATTGCGGCCTGGCCTGAGATCGTGCAGCAACAAGGTGCCGGTCGGCTTGCGGCTCACCAGCAGCTCGTCGCCTTCGCGCAGATGCTGCAGCCGTGAAGTCAATGGACCACCCGGCACCTTGATGCTGAAAAACTCGAGGTGTTCTTCGTAGTTTGCACTGGCTATCGAATAGGCGCGCATCAACGGCCGCCCGTCGACCGGCACCCCGATCATCAGGAACTGGCCGTTCTCGAAGCGAAGACCACTATCCCGCGTTGTGGTAAAGCTGAACAAATGCTCGTTCCAATGTCGCACCGCGAGCACATGTTCGGTCTCGAATGCCGCCATTCAGATCCGCGCCGCCACCGCGTCAACGATGCGCTCCACACTGAAGCCGAAATGCGCGAACAGTTTGTCGGCTGGCGCTGAAGCACCGAAACTCGCAATGCCGATCACTTCGCCATCCAGCCCGACGTACTTGCGCCAGAAATCCGGATGCGCCGCCTCGATGGCCACGCGTGCGCGGCACCATGACGGCAACACGCTCTCGCGGTATTCAGATGCCTGCGCATCGAATTGCTCGGTGCAAGGCATCGACACCACGCGTACCCGGACGCCGCGTTGTTCCAATGTCCGCATCGCCTGCATCGCGAGTTCGACTTCGGAACCCGTGGCGATCAGGATGGCCTGGAATTTCGCGTCATTTGGTTCGGACAGCACGTAGCCACCACGGGAGATGTCGTCCAGCTGTTGGGCTTCGCGAAGCTGGTGCTGCAGGTTCTGACGCGAAAAAATCAGGCACGAGGGCCCACCGCGGCGCTCGATCGCGCAGCGCCATGCCACGGCGGATTCGACCGCATCACAAGGCCGCCAGACGCGATTGTTCGGTATGTAGCGCAGGCTGGCCAGGTGCTCGATCGGCTGATGCGTAGGCCCGTCTTCGCCAAGTCCGATCGAATCGTGCGTATACACGTGAATGGCGTGCGCCGGAATCAATGCCGACATGCGCACCGCGTTGCGTGCGTAGTCCGAAAATACCAGGAAAGTCGCGTCGTATGGGACGAAACCGCCGTGCAGGGCGATACCGTTCGCCATAGCAGTCATGCCGAATTCGCGCACACCGAAGTAGATGTAATTGGCGTTGGCGTCGCCCGATCGGACGTCTTTTGAACCTTTCCACAAGGTCAAGTTGGAATGGGCAAGGTCGGCCGAACCGCCGATCAATTCCGGCAGCTTGGGCCCAAACGCATCCAGCGCCATCTGAGAGGCCTTGCGCGAGGCGACGGTGAGCCCCTCGAGATTCAGCTTGGCGACGTACGCGTCCGCGTGCGCCGCCCAATCGGCAGGTAACTCGCCAGCCATGCGGCGCTCGAATTCGGAAGCCAGCTCGGGATGTGCATCGCGATACCGCGCAAACAGCGCGTTCCAGCGCGTCTCATGCTCGGCACCGCGCGCTACGCCATTCCAAGCAGCGTAGATATCGTCGGGGACCACAAATGGCGCATGCGGCCAGCCCAGCTTTTCGCGCGCGAGAGCAATCTCGTCCTTGCCCAGCGGAGCGCCATGCGCACCTTCCGTATTCTGCTTGTTCGGCGCGCCAAAGCCGATGATCGTCTTGCAACAGATCAGCGTCGGCTTGGCGTCGCCCACCGCCGCGGCCGAGACGATCGCCGCCTTGATCGCTTCGGCATTGTGGCCGTCGACATTGCGGACCACATTCCAGCCATAGGCTTCGAAACGCTTGCCGGTGTCATCGCTGAACCAGCCGCCAACTTTTCCATCAATGGAAATATTATTGTCATCGTAGAAAGCGACCAGCTTGCCGAGGCCGAGAGTTCCCGCCAATGAACACACTTCGTGCGAGATACCCTCCATCAGGCAACCGTCGCCGAGAAAAACATACGTATTGTGATCAACGACCGGAAACTCGGGCCGGTTGAAGCGCGCCGCGAGCACGCGCTCCGCCAGCGCCATACCCACGGCATTGGCCAGGCCCTGACCGAGCGGACCGGTCGTGGTCTCCACGCCCGGCGTCTCATGCCGTTCCGGATGACCGGCCGTCTTGGAATGCAACTGGCGGAAGCGCTTGAGTTCGTCCAGCGGCAGGTCGTAACCGGTCAAATGCAATAGTGAATAAAGCAGCATCGATCCATGCCCGTTGGAGAGCACAAAACGATCGCGATTGACCCAATGTGGATTTTTTGGATTGTGGCTGAGGAAGTCGTTCCACAGCACCTCGGCGATGTCGGCCATACCCATCGGCATGCCCGGATGGCCGGATTTGGCGGCTTCGACCGCATCCATGGAAAGCGCTCGGATTGCGTTGGCGAGTTGGGTACGGCTCGGCATGGATTCGACTCGAAAGAAAAGACGGAAGGCGACGGCGCACGGGTCGTCGCGGAGGCCGCATATTGTGGCCGAATCGAGGCGGAAAGTCGCCGTCCCGAATCCTGATTCGACCACCGCCGACCAGGTCGCCGCAGTTTTTTGTCGAATCGCGGGGAACATTTTCGCTGTAATGCGCTCGAAGCATGCAGTCATCGCAATCACGCGATGTCGTAGCCATCCTGGCTAGTACTGGCGCCTTTCGGCCCCGCCAGCTTTCAACGGAGTGAACCTATGAAATGCCTCGCTATCGCGGCGGCAATCGCCTGCGCTTGCCTCAAATTCGGCGACGCCGCTGCGCAAGACAACCATCCTGCCCCGTACTTTGTCGAACTCGCCGCGGGCAAGGCGTCCGTGGCTGCCAGCGTATTCGACGACGATTCGACCCAGTGGAGCGGCCGCCTTGGTTATCGCTGGGGCGTGTTCGGCGTTGATGCCGGCTATGCCGATCTCGGCGGTTTCAACAATCGTGTCGTGTTCGGCGACACGCCGGTGGACATGCGCCTGGATCTGTCGGGCTGGACGCTGGGTGCCAACCTGCGACTTCCGTTGCGCGAAGGATCCAACTTTACCGCGCGCAGCGGCGTGTTCGGCTGGAAATCCAGCGGATCGGGCGTTCCGGCGGGCGAGCAAGGACCCGTGCTCACGGAGTTGCCCGATGAAAGCGGTACAGCCTGGTATGCCGGCATCGGGTTCAGTTTTGATTTCGGCGCAAATACCAGCGTCGGCGTCAATCTCGACAGGTATATGGCGAAATCCATATTGTCCGACTTCCACATCAATACTTACTCGGTCAGCCTCGAGCAGCGCTTCTGATCGGGAGCCGGAAAATGTGACCCGCCCTGCCCAGCGGATCACGCCGCGATTTCGCGGGCCCGTTTTTTCTGGGCCCGCGCAAACGCCGCGCTACGCGGCGTACTGGCATCCTGGTGCCGACGCGCCGGCGTGACCTGCGCGAGCAGGTCAGCAATAGCCGATGGCGGAAGAGCAGCGAATACTTGCGCCAGCGGGCGGATGTCTGCCAGCAGGAACAGGCAGCACGCGCTGGACTTGTGCAGCAGTCGCGCGCCGAAGCCGAGCGACACTGCATGCAGCGAACTCCCGCGAGGAGTCCACCACAGGGCGAACTGTGCGCCGTTGGCAAGGCCAAGATCGAGCATCGGCTTAAGCAACAGCTTGAGCGGCCTGAAGCCCCTGCGCCAGCGCGGCGCAAGGCCAATCCCGTGCAGGGTGAGGAGCGGAAGGCTGCCGCAGATCCTGGCCGCGCGGAGTTCCACGGCTTGCCAGTCTTCTGCCCGCAAGTGGCCGAGGGACTGTACTTGTTGATAATTTGACATCGCCTCAGTCAGGGTGCCGACACGTGCCCACGCGTGACCGCCCAGAGACCCATCAGGCGCCTCGATCGTGACTGCCACTGCAGGTTTGGTCAGTTCACGAACCAGCCGCCGCCGGGACGCCTGCGTTCCGTCCGCGAACATCCCCGGAGTCGACATCGCAAGACTCTGTTGCAGATTGAGAAACGGGTCTGCATAGCCCATCCTGTCGAGCCCCGCAAAGCCGTCAAAATGACTCACTGCGTTGGCACTGTCTGTGACGTGCAGATTGCGCAGACGCCATGCTTGCCAGCGCCAGAACCAACCCAGCCGCCAAGCGCCGAACGCAGTGCGCGGCTCCAGGCCTGCCGCAGCGTGCGGTTGCCTGGCAGGCGCGAATGTCTGAGGGCTTTTTCGCGCAGTCATGCTCGACCTCCCCATTCCCGGCGCGCCCGACTGGCCTCTGTAGACAGCGTATTTCGGTATCGGTGCCTATCATGCCGAGCGTATCGCGGTCGGTGCTCGGTGCAACTGACCTGGGGCAACCGGCCCCCCTGATGTCCGCCGCGCGGGGCTGCATCACGGATTCATTTCAATTGCGCGCAACACCCTCCGTCGGATCACCACAGCAACGCAATTCCCGCTGCAGGATCAACACTTTCTGGCGCACCGGGGATGTCTCGATGAATCGCTGCTTGACGACATCCGCGTTCGCCGCCAGCAACTTGCGCGCTTCCACATCAATGCCATTCGCATGCAGGACTTCGACCAGATCGATCGCGCTGGCTGCAGCAAGCGAATGGTTGTTGCCATACGCTTCCTGAGCTGCCGCGTAAGAGGAGCGCGCCGCGGGCAATGCATCGGCGGGACGCTGTCGCGCCAGGGCGAGCAACGCCCGTTCGCGCTCACGCAGCGATCGCGATGGCGCGTCGAAGTGAGCGCTGGACGCATCAACCAAAGCCATCGCCGATTCAGCATCACTCAGACGACCTTCATTTCGCAATAAGGTAATTGTCTGCATTTGCGATTTTGCTGTCTCCACATGTTTCGCGCCGAATTTCTCCAGCCGGGTCGCCATCGCCTGTTCCAGCAGAGGGCGCGCTTCCTTGAGATTGCCGGCGCGGATCAGCAGACGCGCAAGATTGTTTTGGGCTCTCGCGATCATCGCATCGCCCACCGGCAAGGATTTGCTGCGGATCGCCAGGGATTCGCGAAACAAGGGCTCGGCGCCCGCATAGTCGCCCATGTCTTCCAGCGCACTGGCCAGATTGTTCAACGGCAGCACGGTCCCGAATGCATCACTGCCGGGCAACTGGCGTCGTATGCGCAGCGATTCGCGGTAGTTTTCCGCGGCTCCCTGAAAATCCCCCATGTCGTGCAAGGTCGAGCCGATTTCGTTGTCGATACTGGCCACGTTTTCGCTATCGCCACCGTCAAGTTCCCGACGCAGATCCAGCGCATGGTGCAGCAACGGGATCGCCTCCCGGCTGCGCCCTGCCTGCGAAAGCGCCGTGGCATAGTTTTCCATTGCGTTGAGCACGTCCGGATGTCGATCACCTCCGTGTTCACGACGCTTGATGGCGAGCGCCTTTTCCTGCGCTTCAACCGCCTGCTGATACTTGCCCTGATTGAGGTACAGCAAGCCGAGATTGTGCAAAACCGCGCTGACCTTGCCGGAATCCGGACCGTACAGCCGCGTGCGTATTGCCAGGGAACGCTGAAAATCAGCTTCTGACTCTTCGAACTTGCCCGAGCTGCGCAGGGTCAGGGCCAATGTATTCCAGGAATCGGCCATCGCTTCATCATCATCCGGTACGCGCCCTTGGCGTAGCGCCAGCGCCGCGCGCGCGGTCGTTTCGGCCACACCGTTCAAGTGATTGTTGCTCTGCAGTACCGCAAGCTTGCTCATCGAATCGGCGGCGGCCAATGGCTGCTGCACGGCCGGGTCCTGCCACAAGGTGACAGCCTGCTCGTACAGTTCCATCGCCCGATTCGACTGCCCGAGCATCCAATAGGCCCGTCCCAACACGTCCGACAAGCGCGCACGTACGGCGGGCTCAGATCCCAGTTCATTGCCGATACGCTGCGCACCTTCGTCAAGCACTTCGCGAGCGGTAATTTCGCGCTTTTGTGGATTTTTCTCCGGATTCGCAAATTCGAATACCGATACCAAAAAATCGCTGACCTGATTCGCGGTTCGCGCCTGCAATCGCGCTTCAGCTTCCGCCGCGAGGGCCCGATCGCGTTCGCTGAGAATGCGCCAGGTGAACACACAGGCCATCAGCGCGGAAATTGCGCCTGCGGCGAACAAGGGCCAACGTCGACGCACCAGGCGACCGTAACGGTAGCGCCAGGTGGGCGCGAGCGCAGAGACTGGCTTGAGATCGAGGTGGCGTTCGATGTCTTCCGCCAGCGCGTCGGCCGAGGCATAGCGCAGCGCAGGACGCTCGCTCGTGGCTCGCAGCACGATTGCATCGAGATCGCCACGGAGCAATCGCTTCCATCCGAGGTGCGGTAGTGCAAGTTCGCTGGGACGTGTTTCAGCACGGCCGAGCTGGGTCACTGTGCGATCGTCCACATCGAGGCGAGCTTTGCGTCCGCTGAGCAACTCGAACAGGATCAAGCCCAACGAATAGACGTCGCTCGCCACGCTGACGGGGACGCCGGAAATCTGCTCAGGACTCGCGTAGCCCGGAGTATAAAATGTCGCACCTCCGTCGGTTTCGCGGGAAAGGCCCAGCGCCCGCGCGATGCCGAAGTCGAGGAGGACCGGGGCTCCATCGGAACGTACCAGAACGTTCGATGGTTTCAGATCGCAATGCACGACCAAGCGCTGGTGCGCGAACGCGACTGCCCGGCACACGTTGCGGAACAGCCGGAGCCGGGCGCGCAAGTCCAGTTGGCTTTGTCGGCACCAGACATCGATCGGCACGCCGTCGACGTACTCCATCACGAGAAACGGTTGACCGCCGGGGGTTGCGCCGCCATCAAGCAGGCGCGCAATGTGCGGGTGCTGTAGCCCCGCCAGAATCTGTCGCTCGGCGGCGAGTCGCTGTAGCGCCTCTTCCGTTGGAAATCCGCGCAACAGCTTGATCGCGGCTTGCTGCTGGAAGTGGCCATCGGCGCGTTCGGCCAGATAAACTGCACCCATTCCGCCACTGGCGAGCTTGCGTATGAGCCGCCAGGCACCGATTCGGTCACCCTCATCGACTTCGGTCTCGGGAATCGCCCCCAGCATGGCTGCCACCGGCAACACGGCACGTTGCAGGGATTTCGTTTCCGCAGCGAGCAGCGCCTCAACCTCGGCAATCAGAGAAGTATCCGACCCCGTATTTTCCAGATGTTCTCGACGCTGATCTGCGGGAAGATCGCAAACCTGTTCGAACAGCCGCCGCAATTGTGCGAAGCGCGCACCAGAAGTCATGGCTGAGTCAACCTGATCAAGCCGAGTTTTCCCGAATCCGCCGTGTGCGGCCAGTTCCGGGCCAAGTCCACTGGAAAATCATACCCTGCCCGAGCCTCCGACGAATTGTGTTCCTCGCCGGGCCGAGCTTTGCAGTGCACACCTGACAAGTGGCAGGTGTTGCCGGCAAGAGCAACAAGGCACATATGACACTGTGTTAATTCGCCGGCGCACGGGGCGATATCGAAACCCAGGCACTGCGGCGGCAATGCCGGCCGCAACATCCGGACCCTTGCGTTCGTGACGAGTCGAATGCCGTCGCAGAGGCCTTTTGCGCGTCGACGGATCTAACTCAAAGCGCGGTTGAGCCAGGCTCGCGCGAAGCGCAGGTCGCGATCGATGGTCGGTACCGAGACGCCGACGACGGCGGCGATCTCTTCCCGTTCCATTCCCGCGAAATAGCTCATTTCCACAACGCGCGCAATGCGCTCATCTTCATGATGCAACAATGATAGTGCCTGATCCAGAGCAAGCAGATCGATCTCGATTCGCTGCCCTTCCGAAGATTCGGCCTGCCCCAGAGTTACCATCAGGATGTCGCCGCCGCGTTTTGCGGAGAGGCGTGAACGGGCATGATCGACAAGTACCGAACGCATGTGCATCGCCGCGAAAGCGAGAAAGTGCGCCCGATTCTGCCAGTCCGTATCCGCGCCAAGGAGGCGCAGCAGCGCTTCGTGCACGAGCGCAGTGGGCTCCAACGTTTGCGCGGGGCCTTCGCGACGTAACCTGACCGCTGCCATGTCGCGCAGTGTGTCGTAGAGCCGAGGCATAAGGCGCTCCAACGCACTGCGATCGCCGCCGCGCCAGGCGTGCAGCAGCTCGGTGACTTCACCTGCGTCGGACATGGCATGCCTGGAGTGGTACGGGGGCCGGTAGTGTGTCTGGATTCTGCCGCATTGATGCTATGACTGTCGCGCTTCCGCGCCAACCGAGCCGAGGCAGGCAAAATGCGCGCTCCGTAGCGGCGCTTCGTCCGCTGCAGCGGCACAGTGGTGCCCGACGACCATCACGATAGTTTTGAAACGGCAGCTTCCTCCGTCGCTACCTCCCCTCGCGCGACGACGACCGCGGTTGCGAGGTCACCGGTCACGTTGAGCGCCGTGCGACACATATCCAGGAAACGGTCGACGCCAAGGATGATCGCGATTCCCTCCGGCGGGACCTTCAAATAGACCAGGATCATGGCGATCACCGGCAGCGAGCCGGCAGGCACGCCCGCGGTGCCGATCGAGCCCAGAATGCATAGCCCCAGAACCATTACTTGCTGACCAAGCGCCAGTTCCACGCCAAAGCACTGCGCAAGAAACAAGACGGTCAGGCCCTCGAACAAGGCGGTTCCGTGGTGATTGGCGCTTGCGCCGACGGTCAGCACGAATCGCGCAACCTTGGGCGGCAATTTCAAATTCTGCTCAGCGCACTTCAGCGTTGTCGGCAAAGTGCCGGTCGACGACGCGGTCGAGAACGCGGTGAGGATCGCCTCCTGCGAATCGCGGAAGAATCGCAGCGGACTCATGCCTCCCATGAACCGCACCCACAGCGGCAGCACCACGAACATATGTAGAGATATAGAAAGCAATACCGCAAACGCATACAGGCCGAGCTTCGGCAATACCTGCCAACCAAAGCGCGCGATCATCGCAAACATCAGACAGGCCACCGCATACGGTGTGAGCTTGACCACCATGCCGATCAGCTTCATCACCAGCTCGTTGAGGCCCTGCACGGCGTGCTTGAACGCCTCGGTCGCCGGCGTCGGAGTCAGTACCAGGGCGATACCGAGCATCACCGCGAAGAACATCACCGACAGCAATTCGCCATCACCGGCGGACTTGACGACATTCTGCGGCACGATGCCGAGAATCATCTGAACCACGGACAGGCTGGGCTTTGAATCAGTAATACTTTTTGCTTTTTCAGCGCTTGCCGCAAGAAAACTGTCGCGCAGGGCCGGATCGAAACCGTTCCCCGGCTGCAGGATGTTCACCACCAGCAGGCCAATCCCGATCGCGATGCTGGTGACAACGGCGGTATAGATCAGCGTGCGCAGCCCGATGCGTCCCAGCGCCGCGATATCGCCGATCTCGGCGACACCCAGCACCAGGGCGGTGAACATCAGCGGCAACACGAGCATGAACAACAGGCGCAGGAACAGTTGCCCGGCCGGCGCTGCAAAGTTGTCGATCAAACCGGCAACCAGCGCACTATTCGGATAGATCCAATGATCAATCCAATAAGCAAGAAAACCAGCAAGGATGCCCACGGCAAAGCCGATCAGCACGCGCCAATGCAGGGCGAGACCGGTTGATGCCGGGGCATTCGGAACGGTAGCGTGGCTCATGCGGCGCTCGCTGGATCGGCAAATAAAGCGCGACCCTACCGGACTTGCGCCGGCTTCGGCAATTCGTGGGGATCTGCAAGCGGCGGCGACGGGAAACTGAGCCCGATGCGACAGGGGGGACGCATCGGGCTCGTCAGGTCGTCCCTGACCTGGGCACCCCGCCCTTCCAGACACTCCACCAACACGGTTGTGGCGCGGATTGCATGTCCCGTCGAACTTTTGACGACACATGCGGCGCCTCGGCACCGCGCAGACTACGTGGACGCCGACGCAGATACTGGCGACTGGATCACGCCAGCGGCACCGCTCAGCGGCTTAAGCGCGCCGCTGCGCCGATTGGGGCCACAACGGCGGCAGAGCGCTTTCTGCGTCAACGACACGGCCAAGTCGCGCTCGCACGAGACCCGCGTCGAAAGCCTGCGACAGGTGCGCTGGCCATTCCTGTGTCGAATTTGCCGCAAAGCAACTTTGCTGCAACCACTGAATCGCTGCGCGCTGCTCGGCGGAATCCAACTGCTGCGCGAGTTCGCCAAGATTGCGGACGGCAAGACCTTCGGCCTGTGCCCAGCGCAGCAGCGCGCGACTGACCGCCGCCGTATCCCGTTGCGCAAGGCTGCGTGCGAAGGCGCCGCGCGAACCCAACGCGCTCGTGGACGGCGCCAGTTGCGCTGCGGACGTTGGTTGAGCCCGCTGAACTCCGTGGCGGAATCGGGCGACGAGGAATATCGCCGTGACCAGCCACAAGCCCAGACTTCCCAGCGCGATTGCCCGCCACGGGCCGGGACTTGCGCTGCTCATTGTTGCGGATTGGGATCCCCGGTCAGCCTCTGCGGTCGAAGCAGGCTGTGACTGAAGCGTGGTCGTCGGCGATAGAGGAGCAGCGACGGCTGCTGAACTGACAGCAGCGGCGACCTCGATCTCGCGCTCACCGACAGCAACGTGCTCCGGCCGGTCCTGTGCGGTATCCCACCAATCGAGCCGGATTGCAGGCAAAACCAGCTTTCCCGGCCGGTTTGGAACAATGGCAAATTTTCGACTTCTTTCGCCAAACAGCCAGGTTCCGTCATCTCGCGTGCGTGTGTTGGATTTGTCCGGGTAGACTTCGGCGCCGTCGATTTTCGGCAACTCCAGTTCCGGCAGTTGCTCGAAGCCCAAGCCTTGCGCGCGCAGCGTGAGTGTCAGGGTAATCGGCTCACCGACTCGCGCCGTCGCGGTCGCGTCAATGCCCTCGCTATCCAGTTGCAGGGTCTGTGCTGGCAGCCACGGACCGGAACCCGACGCCGATGGCCGCGGGCGCACGGTCAGAGACAGCTCCTTCGAGCGAGCAGTCGCAACCCGGCCTCGTGAAAAGAAGCCCGCGCCGGGGTCGTTACCCCCGAGGGCGCGTCCGCGAAAATTGATTGAGGGGATCTGCACGACGCCACTTTTTTCCGGCAGCAACGCGTAACGTCGCTCCAGCACCTTGTAGCGCCGTCCGTCCTGGTCGGCCTCATAATTGCGGTCCTGGCCGAGCTTTTGCACCACCAGGCCGTCGACGCGTGGCTCGTCGAGCGAGCCCTCAGTCAATTGTACAGAATAATATAATTTCACACTGAAGCGGATCTGCTGCTGTACGTATGGAGCATCGGGTTGCGCGACGACTTCGACATAGACTTCGTCGCCGCTGTGCCCGCTGGGCGTCGCCGCCGCCGCTTGCACGGTAAGACCCAGCGGACCGGTGCTGGCGCTGCCGACCTTCAGCGCGGGAATCGCGATGAGACCGGCATGTTTCGGTTGCAATCCAACGGCCCACAACTGTTTCGACGTGGTCTGCCCGTTGACGATATTCACCGAACTGGAACTTGATGTTCCAAGCAGGTCGAAATCAATCTGCAGTGGCGAAAAATCGGGTTCCGCGCTGCTGCCTGCTGATACTTCGACATTCAAGGTGACGGTTTCGCCCAGTTGCATGTTGTCGCGATCCAGCCAGGCGCGCAGGTCCGCCGCGCTGGCAGGGATGGCGAACAAGAGACCAACCAGCAGGCAGATCCGTGCCACCCTTTGCATCCGTTTCATCCTTACTGCCCTCCGGCCGCGCCTTGGCGCTGCCTGCGTTCGTGTTCCAACTGGAATTTGCGTCGCAGCAGACCACCCGGATCATCGGGCACACGCAACAGCCACTGCTGAGTCGCCTGATCATGCTCGCGCTCGGCATCGGTTTTCGCCGGCGCCGCCGCCGTTGAGGATTGGGGTGGTTGATCCGACTTGACCTTATCGTCCTGCACGGCCTGATTCATGGCTTTTTCGAACGCTTGCTTTTTCTCATTCTTCTGCTGATCGGATTCCGCGGAATCGTCCTTATTCTGCCCTGCCTGAAGATCGCTCTTGTCGCCGGTGGAATCCGATTTCTGCTGCGGCTTCGGCGAGGTGCCCTCCTTCTTGTCCGACGACGGGTTTTCACCGGGCGAGGGTTGACCGGGTGAACCCTGATCGCCTTGCTGGCCATCCTTGCTGTCATTGCCCTTCGATGAATCCTGGGGTTGCCCCTGATGGTCCTTCGACTTGTCGCCTTCCTTGCCTTGCTCGTCCTTCTTCTTTTGCTGCTGTTGCTTTTCTTGCTCTTGTTGCTTCATCCATTCCTGCACGGCCTTGCGGTTGGCGAGCGCGTCTGCATGCCGCGGATCGCGACGCAGCGCCTCGTCGTAGGCAGCGATCGCCTGTTCGAACTGCTGCTCGCTGGCCAGTGCATTACCTCGGTTGTAGGCAGCGTCAGCATCGGGAAGGGGGGCAAGCGCATCGACCGTCGTGGCGAAATCGCCGGCCCGATAAGCAGCCGCACCGCGCAACGCGGGATCGCGGGCCAAACTGGCCGCCTGTTTGGCGTCGCCGTTTTGCAATTGTTCCCACGCCTGCTGGTCGGGGCGCCGCCAAAGATCCGCCAAGCCCGACGCTTGTGCCGGGCTGGCCTGCGCCATCAGGACAGCAACCGGCAGAACCATCAGCCAACCGCGACGGAATCCACTTGCCGCAAATGGCAAAAGGAGCAATACCAACCAGGGGCCACGGTCTCGCCACAAGTCGCTGGTAGTCACCTCGGGCCCGACGGATCCGGTGCTCGCGGCAGCCAGTGCTCCGGCAAGCGCATCCAGATCGGCGGCGTCATTGGACAATTCCACATAGCGGCCATGCCCCGCCTCGGCGACGGCGTGCAACGCCTGTGCATCGAGTTTGGGCAGTACGATATTGCCGGCGGAGTCCTTCAGGAAATCGCCCTGTGGCAGACTGACTGGCGCACCCTGCGTGGTACCCACCGCAAGCACCGACACCCGCACCCCCGTGTTCCACGCCTCGGTCGCTGCCACCGTCGCGTCCGCACTGACTGCGTCGGCGACCAGAATCAAGTCGCCGTGGTTCGCGCCAGCCTGCTGCAACAGTTGCACGCCTCGACGAATTGCCGAGCCTGTGGCGTTGCCCGCGACCGGCATGACACCCGGATCCAGCGCATCGATCAGATGACGCACGGTGTTGGCGTCATCGGTCAGTGGCGCGACGACAAACGCTTCGCCTGCGTAGCCGAGCAGCGCCGTCTGCCCGTCGCCGATCCGGGCCAGCAGGTCGCGGATCTTGTAACGCGCGCGCGTCAGCCGATTCGGCTTCAGATCCGACGCCAGCATGCTCGGCGCCAGTTCCAATGCGATGACGTGGCCCGCCTGATTGCGGTACAGCGGAGACGGAAGTCGTTCCCAGGCAGGTCCGGCAAGCGCGACCACGCCGATGCACCAGGCGATTCCGAGCAGTAGCATTGGCACGCGCGTCGAACGGGGCGCGCCGACCAGCAAGTGCGGCAGCAAATGAGCATCGACGACGCGAGCCCACGCGCGACCTGTGTCGCGATCCCGCGAAAGTGCATTCCAAATCAGCGGCAACGCGACCAGGGCCAGAAACCACCACGGACGCAAGAAATGGAAATTCTGGATGAAATCAGTCATGCCATTCGCTCCAGCAGGCGCCAGGGCGAACCCACGAGCGACAACAGGCCAAGCAGCGCAGCCAAAGCAAGAGGAACATGAAACAATTCCGCGACGGGCCGATATCGCTCGGCGTCGCCGAGCACCGGTTCGAGCTGGTCTATTTCGCGGTAGATGCCTGCCAGCTCCTGCGTATCGCGCGCGCGGAAGAAGCGTCCGCCGGTCTGCTCGGCCATCGATGTCAGCAGACCGGCATCCAGATCGGCCGATGGATTCACCGTATGGCTGCCGAAGAAGTCGTCGACTCGCATGCGCTCGGAGCCGATGCCGATAGTATACAAACGAACTTTATCGCCGGCGGCGAGTTCGGCGGCCTTGCGCGGATCCAGCTCGCCTGCGGTGTTGACACCGTCGGTCAGCAGGATGACCACTCGCTGTCCATCCGGCCGTTCGCGCAAGCGCTTGACCGCCAGTCCGATCGCGTCGCCGATCGCCGTCTCGCGACCCGCCAGGCCGACCGCCGCTTCCTGCAACTGGGTTTGAACCGTCTTCACATCGAAGGTCAGTGGCGTCAACAGATAGGCCTGGCTACCGAAAAGTACCAGTCCGATTCGGTCGGCGGAACGTCGCTGGATGAAATCACCGACGATGGCCTGGACCGCTTCAAAGCGTGTCGCCTGACGCCCCGACAACTCCATGTCGGGTATGTTCATGCTTCCGGACACGTCGACTGCCAGCAGCAAGTCGCGACCGCTGCGTGGCAGGTCTACAGGTTCACCGATCCATTGCGGGCGAGCCGCCGCAGTCAATAGAAGCGCCCAGACCAGCAAGGCCGCGATTGGCAGGCGCCGGTACCGCGCATTCGCAGAGGTCGCTGACTCCTCGAGCACGCCGCGGTGTGGCAGACGCAGCGCGGCGCCACCGTCTTGCGATGCCGCCTTCAGAACCCGGGCGACCAGCCAGGGCAATGGCAGCAGCGCAAACATCCATGGCCAGGCCCAGTCAAACATTGGCCAGCTCCGTTGCCAGCACCCGGCGCGTGTGCCGTTGTACGATTGTCAACAACCGATCGATATCCACGTTTGGATTTTTCTGAAAGGCGGACTCAAGCAACCCCTCGGCGGGCTTTCCTGCGAATCCATCGCCGTGACGATCGAGAAATTCGATCCAGGCCGGATTCGCAAGAACGGCCGATGCAGGGTTAACCGCGCGTGACAGTCTGCGCAGGAAGGCGGAAAGCTCGGCGAGGGCCGTGGCATCGTTCCGGTGGTTCGTCCATTCGCTACGATATCGGGCCAGCTCTGCCAGGATGCTCCGGTCGCGTCGACGACGACGCAAGCGTCGACGCAACTTGAATCCCAACCACATCATGGCTCCCACCAACAGGAGCGCCAGCAACCACCATCCGGGCGCAGGCGGCCACCAGGACGGTTCGGGCGGCAGATGAATATCGCGCAGTTGTGGTCCGGTGCCTGCCATCAGCGCGTTCCCGTGCGGGCTGCGAGCGCGAGTCCCAACGGCGCGAGGCAACGGCTCAGCTCGTCATTCGTTTCCAGGCGGGTGATCGAAATACCCAGGCGTCGGGCCTGGTCGACCAACTGGGTTCGTCGTTGTCGAAATGCACTGGTCCACCGTTCGGCGCCGAGTGCGTCACCGGCATCGAAGATGCGGCGCAAGGTCCCCAGCGCGATTGCGTATCGGCCGGCGGGTAGTGCGTTCGACTCGATGGGGTCGCCGCACAGCACGATGCGCACGTCACCGTGGCGCGCGAGCCGCGCAAGCAAGGGCTCGGACTCCGCATCGGCGCTATATCCATCGGTGAACACCAGGATCAGACTGCCGGGCCTTGCGAGTCGGTGCGTTCGCTGCAAGCCTTCCGAGAGACTGCCGACTGATTCCGCCGCGCGCGAGCGGGCGCGCTCGTCCCATTCAGTGAAGGCGCGCAGACTGCGTAGTGCACCGCGCGGACCGCCCGCAGGCTTGCACTCTTCGACCACTCCTCCCCCGAATCCAACCGCACCGATCCGGTCACCACCCCGCACCGCGCTCCATGCGACAAAAGCAGCGGCCCTGGCAGCCTGCACTGACTTGAAGCGCACGCGAGTACCAAATTGCATGGTGGCATTGTGATCGACAACCAATAGCACGCTGCGCTCGCGCTCCTCCTGAAACAGTTTAGTGTGCGGCTTGCCGCTTCGTGCCGTTACACGCCAGTCCATATTTCGAATGTCGTCGCCGGGCTGATAGGCGCGAGACTCGACATAGTCCACACCGCGACCGCGAAAGCGCGAGTCCCGTACGCCAGAGCGTGACGCCCCAATCTTGCGTGATTGCGCCAGCACGAGTGCCCGTGCGGGCAGCCTCTGCGCGATTAGTTCGTCCAGTCTCACACACACAGCGTCGCCCTTGTCCTGAGCATTGGTGAATAAATCTGCCTTTTTATTCATTGTTTACAACGTCGCTGACGCTCGATGATCGGGCGGAAGAACCAGTCACGGCAAGGAGACGCGCTGCAGTAGCAGTTCCACAACCTGCTGCGGCCGGATGCCTTCGGCTTCGGCCTCGTAGTTGAGCAATACGCGATGGCGCAATACATCTGTCGCTACCGCATGCACGTCCTCGGGGAGCACGAAATCGCGCCCGGCCAGCCACGCATGCGCGCGTGCGCAGCGATCCAGGGCGATCGTGCCGCGCGGGCTGGCCCCGTAAGCTATCCATCGCTTCAGCTCGGCGCCGTATTGCTGAGGCTGACGAGTCGCCAGCACCAATTGCACAATGTAGTCCTCCAGGGCGGGCGCCATGTGCAAACCAAGCACTTCGCCGCGGGCGGCAAAAATTTGCGCCTGGGTGAGATATCGGGCAGGTGCGGTGATTTCGTGCAATTCGTCGCTCGCGCGACGGCGCGCGAGCTTCAGGATGGCGGCTTCGGAAATGGCGTCCGGGTAGTCGATGCATACATGCATCAGGAAACGGTCGAGTTGCGCCTCCGGCAGCGGGTATGTGCCTTCCTGTTCGATAGGGTTCTGCGTCGCCATGACCAGGAACAGCGGCGGCAGTCGATAGGTCGTTCGACCGATCGTGACCTGACGTTCACCCATCGCCTCCAGGAGCGCTGACTGGACTTTTGCCGGCGCGCGATTGACTTCGTCGGCCAGGAGCAAATTGTGGAAAATCGGGCCGCGCTGGAACTCGAATCGGGCTTCCTGCGGCCGGTAGATTTCAGTGCCGGTGAGGTCAGCGGGCAACAGGTCTGGCGTGAACTGGATACGATGAAAATCGGCCTCGATACGCGCCGACAGTTCCTTGATCGCGGTCGTTTTCGCAAGGCCCGGCGCGCCTTCCACCAACAGATGTCCATCGGCCAGCAGCGCGATCAGCAATCGGTCGATCAACGCCGACTGGCCGATGATGCACCGGGAAAGTTCGTTGCGCAGTGCGCCAAATGCGGCTGCCGGTGCGTCGGCGGGCCGCTGCTCGGGTGAATCCATGAGGGCTATTCCGGCTGAAAAGAAAGGGTAGATTGGACGGCTTCGACCACGCCGTGGCGAAAAAGTTTGCCGCAAGCCTGGGCGGTCGTGAAGTCCGTCATCGAAGTGGCAAAAGCAGGCCGAATTGACGCAGGCGCTAGAGCAACGCCAGCGCGTCGGCGATCGCCAGGGGCTTGTCAATGAGGTAGCCCTGTGCGTAGCGGCATCCGAGCGCGCCGAGCTGCGCAAGCTGGGTAGCCGTTTCCACGCCTTCGGCAACAATGTCGCAGCCGAGCGAGTCGGCCATTCCCACAATGGCGCGTACAATTGCCATGCAGCGCGGGTCATCCAGCTGACGCACGAACCCCTGGTCCATCTTGAGCGTGTCAAAACGCAACTTGTGCAAATGCCCCAGATTCGAATAGCCGGTTCCGAAGTCGTCCAGGGCAACGCGCATTCCCGCGCGGTGACAGCGTTCGATGACTTCGGCAACGCGCACGTAATCGAGCACCAGGCTTTCGGTAATTTCGATCTTCAATTGCGCAGGATCGACGGCATGTTCCCGCAGGACCCCAAGGAACCGGTCCAGCAAGTCCGGGTCGTCGAGTTGCCGGCCTGATACGTTGAGCGCGATAAAAGGTCTACTTGCGTTGCTGTTTTCTGCAATTGTGCGCAATGCTCCGCAAACTTCCCGCAAGACGTAGTCGCCCACCGGAACGATCAGAGAAGTCTCTTCTGCCAACGCGATGAATTCGGCGGGCGAAACCACTCCGCGATCCGGATGCGTCCATCGGGTGAGCGCTTCGAAACCGGCGACGCGGTTTGCCGCGATATCCAGGATGGGCTGTAGCCTGACTTCCAGTTCGCGACGCTCCAGGGACTCACGGAGCTGGCTCTCGAGACGGATCTTGTCCACCGCGGCTGCTGCATCCTGGGCCCTGGCAGTGACGACGTGCCGCGGTTGCGCATGCTCTTTTTGGCCGGAAAGTTGCGCCAGCGCAGAGCGATACCGGGACAACTGACTGAGCAGGAGTGCGCGCACGACCGGATCAGCGCTCTCCAGCCGTTCAGCGAATTGCGTTCGATCGATAGGCGTCAGCGCGCAATCAGTGAGGGCGCGAGCGGTTGCTGTGCGGGGCGAATCATCGATTACGGCCATTTCACCGAGCAAGTCACCGGTTCGCAGCACGCCGAGGCGGCGAGTTGCGCCGCGTTCCTGGGTGGTCGTGACCTCGATTTCCCCCTCTTCGATCAAGTAGGCCGAAGTGGGCGCGTCACCTTGCTGGAAGAGGACCTGACCCGATTGCATGGTGATGCGAAATGGCGACGTGCTCATCGGGACCTCCAGCGTCATGCGTGGATGCTAGCAGGCCAGAGCACATTTGCTGACATGTCATGCGTTGCAGGTCCTTCTGCGCGGCGCATCTCATTCAATGGCAGGCCTGCTTTCGTCCTGCGACTCAGCAATCACTCATCCGACCAGCAGGCTGTCGATCATTGCAGGGTGAAATCCGCTCTGCTTCGATTCCTGCACATAAAAAAAGGGCCGCATCGCTGCGGCCCTTCGAATTTCACAGACAATTGCGACTCTTAATTGACTATCACATTGCAGGTCTGAGGACCCGTGAGATTCGTCGAAGCGTTGCCCGCACTGAGAGGGACGCAACCTCCGGAGAACTGCACAACCGGAGCATTTCCCGCCGTAATGTCACAGGTCGGGCTTGCACCAACTTTTTGAGCGTTGAGGCCCACATTGGCACCTTGGGCAAATGGTGCGGTGCAGGTCAGCGTCGCCGCAGCGGCGCCACTCGGAATCGAGCAAATGATGCCGGTCGGGTTGGACGTTACCGTCAAGCCGCAGGTCGAAGGACCATTCCGACTGACGTTAACGGTCAAGGTCTGCGTCGTACCGCCCGAAGTGGAGCAGCGCGGATCCGGTGGCGACAAATCGGCGTTGCATTGGTCGACCCCGGTGAAGGTGACGGTCGCGGTTTCGCCGGATGCTGCAGTGAACTTGCACTCTCCGGAACCCGATTCGCCGAATCCGTTCAAACCACCCGTGTCGTCAATGCGTGCCGTGGTGACGCCTTGGGCATTTGTTACACCTGGACCACCACCCGGAACGGTAGTGACGTCGCCGGTACAGACGGCATTGATCAAGACTCCCGCTACCGGATTGCCCGCGGCGTCACGCAAGGTCAGCGTGATAGTCGCACCTGAGCCGCGCACGGCACTCGGGGATGCGGTCAGGCTGCGCGAACCACCGGCAGTAATCGTTGTGAAGTCCGACAATCCGATTGCGCTGAATACAACTTGCGGCTTGTTGGTCGCCGTTCCACCAGTCACGGTGCCCAAGCCCGATGTCGTCACGCTGGCAATAGTGCATCCATCGCCGCCGGTTGGCGCCGCAACGGTTCCACTCGATGCAACACCATCGACGCTGCCTGTGCCGCCGGCGCCGAGGTTAGTGAATGCAAAGTCCACGAAGATGCCCTGCAACGGAGCACCAAGTGCGTCAATGATGCAAACGTGCACTGCAGACGTTCCGTTGCCCGGAATATCCTCAGGCGAGGAGGTCAACTTGGCAGGTGCAATACCAGCAAAAGCCATGCCCTGAATCGCAGTCACTTTCTTGATGAAGGTACCGTTGCTGGCGCCGTCGCCTTGTGCATAAAGATACATTCCCTTGCCCAACTTGTTCAGCGGGTAGGTCAGCACGGCGGAGGCAACACCATTTTCGTCGGTGACACCGAGGATCACGCCGTCACGATTGGTACCCGTGGCGAAGACGCTGGCATCACGGGCACGGCCGATCACATACGGCAGCACATTTCCGCTATTGACGATGTTGCCAGTGGCATCGTTGCGGTTGAACGGAACGCTGACATTGAGGCTGGTCCCGGAGTTGATGGTGCTGACTGTCCGCGCGCTTTCGAGATCGTCGTTGCCTGGCACAAGGTTGCCGAAGACGAGCAGGGTATCGCCCAGATTGGTCCCGCCACCTGCGGTCGTGAAGTGACCGGTAGGCGCGGTGAACAGAGTCAGCCCTTCCGCCGGATTTCCGTCGGATCCGCTGATGTCGAAGTTGCCCGAACCGAAATCAGGGAATCCCGACAGCGGTGCATCGATCGCTCCGAATCGGATAACGGTGTTCGCCGGAACGGGGTTGCCCTGAGTATCGGTGCCCTTAGCGGCCACAGTCAGCTGATAGAAGCCGTTTGCAGGAAAGACGACTGGCGTGCCCGACGCAGGAACGACGTCGGTCAATACCCGGCCTTGCACGATGGCATCGACAATCGGATTGGAGATCGACAATTTCGCAAGCTTGCCGTCGGACACGGTAATCGTGGTCGTCGAAGTCAAAGGATCACTGATCCCATTGTCCACGTTGTTGTCTGCACGATCGACCGTTACACGAATCTGGATCGGCCCTTGGACCGAACCGGAACTGAAGGCCGCCCCACCGACACCACGCACCGTGCGCGTCAGCACGGAGGTACCGCTATTGCCGGCACCACTCGCGGTTACAGCAGTGAGCGTACCGTAGGTGGAATTACCGACGATTTCAAATTTGACATTGTTGACCGCCGTGTTGCCGGCGACCGGGTCGGGAACCAGTTGTCCGCCACCATCGCGCACTACGGCGCTGAGGGCCGAACTCGTGCGGCCGCCGGTTTCCTGTGTGTAGATACCTGTTGGAGTGGCGCTAAACGCGATGGTCGCCGGCAGCGGAGGCGTCGCGTTGATAACGGTGAAGGTCATCGTTGCGGAAACCGAACCGGCCGATGCCGGACTGCCGGTATCGGTCGCCGTCACGCTCAGCGTTGCCGTTCCGGCAGTGCGCCGCGAATTGATGAAGACCGTACCGTGACCGCCCGTTATGTTGACCGGACCGGACCCCAGGAGCACCGTGGTTTCGTTGACGTCAGGCGTCGACGGATCGTCCAAAGTGGAAAATGCGGCCACGGTTACTGGATTGATCGCCACATTGGCGGGAAGGGTTCCCTGTACTAGGTCGCCATTCGAGCGGCGCCAAGTAATGTCGACTTCCACCTGGTAGGGCGAGCCGTTGAAAGGGATCACATCGCCCGAATTGACAGGCAATTGGCGCGATGTCGCAGTGAGGGTGAGCGTTCCGCTGTTCGGCGGCTCGAACGCGCCGTGACTTCCGCTACCACCGCCACCGCCGCAACTGGCCAACCCGATACTGGCGGTCAGCGCAACGAGGCATTTGTTAAAGGCATTCATTTGGTCTCTCCAAGCTCGCAATCTTGATTCGGCGCTGACGTAACTGGCCCAGCGAGTACAACTCAGGTACTCGCCAAGCCGTTTGGCGACCCTATTTCAAACTCTCGTTGAGAATTCGCGGCGTCACAAAAATCAGCAGCTCTGCTTTGTTGTTCTTGCCCACTTTGTTGCGGAACAGGGCGCCTAAACCGGGCACGTCACCCAGGAAAGGAACTTTCTTTACCGTGTCGCTCTTGGCCACTTCGTAAACACCACCGAGAACTACAGTCTGGCCATTGTCGACAAGTACCGAAGTGTTGATTTCGCGTTTGTCGATGGTCGGGATCAGCCCCCCGCCCGCGGCAGCCACGTAGCCTGCCACTGCGTCCTTTTTGACGTTCAGGGCAAGAAACACACGGTCATCGTTGGTAATGGTCGGTGTCACTTTGAGCTCAAGCACTGCGTCCTTGAACGCTACGGTCGGTGGGCTGTTCGCACTCGCGGCGGCTTGATAGCCGATCTCCTGACCTTGCTTGATCACCGCTTCCTGCTGGCTGGCGGTAATCACGCGCGGACTGGAAACGACTTCGCCGCGACCCTCGGTTTGAGCAGCGGACAGTTCTAGATCCAACAAGTAGTCCGCGCCGAGAATGGCCAGGCCGAATCCGCCGGCCGGGCTGGCGACCGGCATGTTCACATTGAGACGATCACCGAGGAACGGCACCAGGATTGGTAGACCAATGTCGCCATTCGCACTGACCGGCAACCCGCGGCCGCCCTGATTTCGATTGTACAATGCAACATTGTTCATTCGATCCGTGGCATTGGACGATCCGGACGTCGTGATGATGTTGCCGCTCTTGTCTTCGTAACCGCCGCTGACGCCGAACTTCACGCCCAACTCGCGCGTGAAGTCGTCAGTCGCAATCACGATGCGGGACTCAATCAGCACTTGCTGTACCGCCTTGTCCAGCGTCAGCACGAGATCGCGGATCTCGCGGATTTTCTCTGGCGTATCGTTGACCAGCAGCATGTTTGAGCGCTCGTCAAACGTGATGCTTCCGCGCGCGGACAGGAATCCTCGGCTGGTGGAAGATGAGCTTCCTCCGCCACTGCCTCCGCTTGCACCGGTGGTCGACTGCTGCGGCTTGCTGATCAGGTCGGCAATGTCTTTGGCTTTGCCATAGCTCACCGGAATATAGGCCGAAACCAGTTCGACGCGCTGCTCCAGCGCAATTCGCGCATCTTCGATCGCCGTTTCGCGATCCGCAATTTCCTTCTGCGGCGCAACCCAGATCACATTGTCCTTGCGGCGCTTGTCGAGGCCCTTGGCTTGCAACACGAGATCCAGCGCTTGGTCCCAGGGCACGTTGATCAGACGTAATGTGACGTTGCCCTGCACCGTATCGGCGACCACGATATTCAGATCCGAAACGTCCGCGATGAGCTGCAGGACCGAACGGGTCGGGATATCCTGGAAGTTGAAGGTTACGCGTGCACCGGTGTACTCCGGTCCTTCACTCTTGTCTTTCTTGGTCGTCGCATCAACTTTCTTTGGCGCAATCTCGAGCACGTATTCGTTGCCCGACTGATAGGCCAACTGCTCAAAGGGCGGTTTGGCGGAGATTTCCATTCGAGCGCCGTTGCCGCGGCTACGCGTTTCGATGAATTGCACGGGCGTGGCGAAGTCGAGCAGATCAAGGCGATTCGCCAGTGAGGCAGGCAGCTTCGCGTTGTACAGGTCGAGCAAGACCTTATCTCCGTCGCGTCGAACATCTGCGGTGGCGCCTTCACCCGAGAAGGTAATGACGACGCGGCCTTCGCCGTTCTTACCGCGGCGGAAATCCACATTGGAAATTTCTACATTTCCGGCGGCGATCGACTTGGTCGGATCGTTGCCGACCATCGCCGTTGCGGCGGCGGATCCGGTAACGCCATTACCAATGGTCAGGGTCAGGGTTGACCCATCAATCTTGGTTTCGTAGCTGGACGGCCTCACCAGATCGACGACGACGCGCGTGCGTCCCGCTGCCTCGACGGCAGAGGCACCCATCGTTGCGCCGGTATTGATGTCGACGTGGCGTTGCGCAAGCCCGCTGCGCGTGTCTGGAAAATCCAGTGCAATTCGCGGCGGTGTGTCCGTGGTGAACACTTGGGGCTCATTAACCGGCCCCGACAATGTCAGGGTCAGTTCTACCTTGCCCCCCGGCAAAGCGTTGTAGCCGATTTTTTCAAGGACGTTGTCCGCCCAGGCATTGCCGGTACCCGCAACGCCCATCAGCAGAAGCAGGGAACATTGCCGGGCCATCCGGATGACGGGACCAGACAAACGTCCCTCGATTTTGGCAGCTGTCGTAGTCATGTAAGTCACCCCCAATGGGCCTCTTATTTTTCACCAAGAGCGATCGAAGCCTGGCGCTCCATCCAGCCGCCGGCACCGTTGGGAACCAGCTCGACGAGCTCGATCCTGTCTTCGGCGATCCCCGTGATTCGCCCGTAGTTCTGACCAAGGTAGTTGTTGGAATGGACGCGATGTACCACTCCGTCGGGATCCTTGATCAAGCCTTCCAGAGCACTGCCGAAACCGATCGTGCCCACCATAGACAATCCGTCGAGCGCGAAACTCTCCAGTGGTTCTTTCGCCCGATCTTTGTCGGGACGCGGCCCTGAGCCGCTTGATGCCTGTTCTGCACGCTCTTCCTCAGCGCTCGGGCTGAATGGATCGCGCAATTCCTGATCTTTGTATTCGAACGATTCAAATGTCTTGACGACCGGCAGTGGCTCGATCGGAGCGCCCTTTTTGGCCTTTTCCGCCGAGACCCAGTCTTCGAGGTCACGTCTGCCCGCGGTACAGCCCGAGAGCACGGCCGTCAACGCGAGCGCGACCAGTGCGATTTGGATGCGCATACTTATTTCCCCCCCGCAGGCTTGGCGCCTGCAGCCGCCCCGGGAGCGGGTGCCGCGGTCGGTGTCTCGTCGTCTTCCACGTAACGATACGTCTTGACCGTTCCTTCCAGCGTCAGCGTACCCGCAGCATTCAGCGAGGCGCCTTTCGGACCTGTCGTGGGCGCTTTGGGCCGCAACGACACGTCGTGCATGGTCAGAATCACTACGCGCGGCAAAGACGCCACACCGCTGATGAAAGAGCCGAACTGGTGATAGCTGCCGACCATACGGAGAGTGATCGGCTTTTCAGCGTAGAACTCCTTGATCGTCTCGGCGCCTGGCTGGAACAAGTCGTTGAAAATTCCGGAAGATAGCGCGGTCTGCGAAATATCGACGAGCAATTCAGGCATCTCGGTCTTGCTCGGCAACTGGCGCAACATCTGCCGCAACATGTCTTTCATTTCGTCGAGCTGGACTTTCAGGGCCTCAAGATTGACCGCCTTGGCCTGCTTCGTCGCAAATTCGCGCTTCAACGTCTCTTCCTGGGCTTGCTTGGACTCCAGGTCCTCCTGCTGTCCCTTGATCTGGAAATACCACCCGGCAAGGCAGATCAGCCCGAACAGAAGTGTACAAAAGACCAATTTGACGCCTTGCGGCCAGTTTCCGATATTTTGAGGATCGAGGTCGCGGAAATCAGATAGCTTCATGACTTCGCTCCTGGCTGCGCAGGACTTCCGGTCTGACCGCCCGCATCACCCTCGCCTTCCCCATTTTCGCCCTGCGGCTTGCGCAATTTGACGTCCAACGAGAATTCGTAGGGCATGCGTTTGTCGGCGCCAGTACCCTGCTTGGCTTCGGTCTTTTTCAGATCCGGATGGCCCAGCCAGGGAGACGCTTCGAGATTGCGCATATAGGTCGCGACGCTCGCGTTCGACTGCGCAACGCCTTCCAGCGTGAGAACGTCGCCCGCCTGCTTGAGCGTCGTCATGCGCGCGCCGTCCGGAATGGTTCGCACCAGTTCGTCGAACATATGCACCATTTGCGAGCGGTTGGCCTGCAGCTGTTCGATGACTTGCTTGCGCGCGAGCAATTTGCTCCGAGCTTTGTCGAGCTCTTTGATCTGCTCGATTTTCTTGTCGACTTCCGAGATTTCAGTCTGCAGGTAGGTATTTCGATCCACCTGATTTTCGATACGCGCATCCATCCAGAACATCGCCGCGAGAAACGCGCCGATGCCAGCGGCAGCAGCGGTCGCGAGCATCATGTAGAACTCGCGTTCGCGGACCTTGCGCCGTTCGGCGCGCCACGGCAGTAGATTAATTCTGGCCATCAGTCGAAGCTCCTGAGCGCGAGCCCGCAGGCGATCATCAGCGCCGGCGCATCCTGGGCCAGTGTCTGTGCCTGCACGCGTGAGGACAACGACATGTTCGCCAACGGATTCGCAACCAGACTGGGTACGCCCAGTTGCTCTTCGACCATATCGGCGACGCCGGTGATCGATGCACATCCGCCTGCTAGCACGACCTGATCCACTTTGCTGTATTCACTGCCTGCAAAGAAAAACTGCAGCAGGCGGCTGATCTGCTGAACCATTGCTTCCTTGAACGGCTCCAGCACTTCGATCTCATACGATTCCGGCAAACCGCCCTGGCGCTTCGCGAGGCCCGACTCTTCATAGGAGAGACCGTAGCGCCGCATGACCTCGTCAGTCAGTTGCTTGCCACCGAACACCTGCTCACGCGAGTAGATGGTGCGCTGGTTGCGCAACACGATCAGCGTGGTCATCGTGGCGCCGACATCGACCACGGCGACGACGGCATCCTTCGGGACGGCGAGTTGATCCGCAATCAGCTTGAACGCGTTCTCCATCGCGAAGGCTTCAACATCAACGACTTTCGCGTTCAATCCGGCGAGATCGAGAGCGGCGACGCGCAAATCCACGTTTTCGGTGCGCGACGCAGCCAGCAGGACATTGACCATGTCGGGATTGTCCTTGACCGGGCCCAAGGGCTCGAAATCAAGGCTCACTTCCTCGATCGGGTACGGAATGTACTGATTGGCCTCGACCTGGATCTGACCTTCAAGGTCTTCGTCGGACAAGTCGGCGGGCATCGGTATCACTTTCGTGATCACCGCAGAACCCGCAACCGCTGCCGAGGCGAACTTGGTCTTCGCACCCGATCGGCTCAGGGCGCGGCGAATCGCTTCGCCAACTGCCTCGACCTCGACAATATTCTTTTCAACCACCGCGTTCGGAGGCAATGGCTCAACCGCGTAGTGTTCGACGCGGTAACGCCCGCCCGACTGGCTTAGCTGCAGGAGCTTGACCGCCGTCGAACTGATGTCCACCCCAATCAGCGGCGGCGCTTTCGGACTGAACAGGCCCACAATTTTCCCCTTCCCACGCGCTCTTACGAGCGAAAGATGCGCAGCAACATTAAATACGAAAGTTAAGCGAATGGCAACGTTTCCAAGAATATTC
>JBDTLV010000044.1:0-37488 GCA_039934615.1 Tahibacter sp. | reverse complement strand
GTCAGCCGCAGCTGCACCAATGCGACGACGGGCGGAACGGGATTCTGCTCCTGAGCCGGGACACGGGAAAATCTCGTCCAGTGCGGGATAGCCGCTACTGGGCGCGCTCACGATACGTACACGTGACAGCAGCCATGCGTGGACCCGCTGCTCGACGGCGAGTTGCGCGCTCCGAATCCAGAGTAGGTGAACCATGATATCGATGACACGGACGGGCGCTGCGATTCTTGGTATCGCGCTGCTGGGCGCTACGGCATCCAGAGTGAACGCGGTCGAACTTAATCCCGATGGCTCGGGGCAGGTATTGATCTATCCGTACTATACCGTCAATGCCGACAATTCCACATTGCTCTCTGTCGTGAATACCAGGGATCGCAGCAAGATCGTCCGGTTCCGGTTTAAGGAAGGCTACAACGGGATGGATGTAATGCTTTTGGACGTGGCGCTTTCGCCGTTTGATGTGTCGACGGCGAGTCTGTTTTCCTTAAGTGCGGACGGCAGTGCGAATCTGCTGACTGATGACGAAAGCTGCACTATTCCCGACATCAAAGGCGCGGCCGCCGTCGGTGGGATTGCTCAGTTGCCGGCACCCGATGGGCGATCCTACGTGAGGTTCAGAAATGGCGAGTATCAGACCGACGGCGGCCCCAAGACCATCGATCGCACACGCGAGGGCAGCATCGAAATGATGGAAATGGCCACGATTCAGCCAGGGTCACCGATTGAGCAAGCAATTACGCATGTCAATGGTGTGCCGCCAAATTGCGCTGGCTTGACCTCGATCGTGTTCGCGAACACGGCGGATCTCAGAGGGCCTGCGGGTGGTTTGTTTGGCTCCGTCAACATTGTCAATTCGCAGCTCGGCACACTGGTCGGCTACAACGCCGATTCGGTCGACGGATTCTTCTTGCTCGACAGTCCATTGCTCACGAGCTCTGCCAGCAGCACGCTTCCCTCGCTCGCGGATGCCCGCACGACAACCACGACTGCAGTCGCCTACACCTACGCACCGACATCGGTTGATGGTCCGAGCAACGCAATCGTTTCGACTTATTCCACCGTGAACGCGATCGATGCAGTGTCCGCGATCTTCACTTCCAGCGGGATCACCAACGAGTACGTGATCGAAGCGACATCGGCCTCCGAATCAGAATGGGTCATTTCCTTTCCGACCAAAAAGTACTATGTGAACTCCACGCCGCCGATCGCGCCGTTCCTGGAGCGTTTCGCAGCGCCGGGGCGGTCCTGCGTCAAGGTCGGAGTGCAGTATTTCGATCGTGAACAATTGCAGGTCACGGTTCCGATCGACTTCAACGGCCTTCCCTTCGTTCCCACCACCCAGCTGTGCTACCAGACCAGCGTGCTGACGTTTCAGAACGCGGCCGACTACATCGCCAACCATGGTGTTTCCGCCGTGCTTGGCTCCCGACTGACGAGCAATCTCAATCCCCGCGCGAACGGCTTCAGCTCAGGCTGGCTGCGCATGGACCTGGATCCGACCGATGTCAATGCGGGCGTCGTCGAGCCTCACGCGCTGCGTCCGTCGATCGATCTCGATGTGTTTCATGGTCTCCCGGTCACCGGTTTCCTCGCCACCAATTATCTCAATCGCAACAATGGCGGACCGAACGTGTTGTCCACGTATTCCACATCCGGCCGGCATCGGGCGAGCCGCAACTGCAGCAACGCGACGACCGGCGGCAATGGATTCTGTTCGTGATCCGATGTCGGATCCGCGGGACGCGGCACCGGGAGTGATGCGCCGCGACGTATAGGCGTTGCGCGAGCATAGCCAGTCGCCGGTAGTCGTCGCGTTCGATACGGCGCAGATTCGGTGCAAACCCGCCGCAGCTGACGATGTCGCGTCGCTCGCCGCTTTTCGGCCGCCACCGGTTTCCCGGCGTGTGGCTCCGGTTCTGATGCAGCCAACCATGCGATTGCATGGACCTTGGATGGGCAAGCTCGCCATCTTCGCTGGGCCGCGAGCCGACACCACAGCATGGCGGAGCATCGACGCGGCGCGATCGGGCTGAGGCACGAACTCCCGCATTTTTTCGAGTCTGGAAACGATGTCGCTCCGCTGCGCGTCACTGCGCTACGGATGTTGCGGACAGCGCATGTCGCGAGTTCAATGTCCGGCAAGTCCAGCTTCAGCTCCAGCGGCACGAAATCAGTGAAAAGAAGAAAGGCCGATCCATGCGGCAAACCGGAAAATTTGCGAATTGACAGGAGTAGCGTTATGAAACGTTCCCGTTTGATCTTTGCTGTGGCCGTCAGCCTCGCCGGACTCATTCACACGGTGCAGGCGCTGCAGATCAATCCCGACGGCACCGGCCAGGTGCTGATTTATCCGTACTACACGGTCAATGCCAACAATTCCACCTTGTTATCGGTCGTCAATGCGACAGCGAAGGCGAAGGTGGTCAAGGTGCGCTTGCTGGAAGGATACAACGGCCAGGACGTCCTGAATTTCAATCTGTTCCTGTCGAGGTTCGACGTGTGGACGGGAAGCATTTTCTCGTTGGTCGAGACAGAAGGCGGCAATCTGCTCACAGATGACGAAAGCTGCACGATCCCCGACATCATGGGTGCAGAGGGCCCCGGCCTGCTGCAATTGCCTGCGCCCGACGGGCGCAGCTACGTGCCGCTCCATAAAGGACAGTACCAGACCGACGGCGGGCCCCAAGCTATTTCGCGCACGCGGGAAGGACACATCGAGCTGATTGAAATGGCGACGATCGTGCCGGGCTCGGCGCTCGAATCCGCGGTGACGCACAACATGGATAGTGTCCCCGCAGGCTGCACCAATCTCACTGCAACGCTTGACGCAAACCGGGCCGACCTCGCGCGTCCGACAGGTGGCTTGTTCGGGGCGGCGATTATAGTGAATCCAACCCTGGGCACCTTGATTGGATACAACGCAGACGCCATCGACGGCTTCTATCAGCTGCCGGGCAATCTTTACACCTTTTCGGGTTCGGCGTATCCAAACCTGAAAGACGCGCGCACCACCGAGACGACTGTCGTCGCCTACAACTATGCGCCGACAACGGCCGACGGTCCGAGCAACGCGATCTCATCGAGCTACGACGTCGCGCATGCGATCGATGCCGTGTCATCGCTGTTTGCCGCGGAGACAATCAGCAATGAATACGTGGTCGAAGCGGTGTCGGCATCGGAATCGGAATGGGTGGTGACGTTCCCGACCAAGAATTACTACGTCAACCAGACACCGGCTACTGCGCCGTTTTTGGACCGCTTCGCCGCACCGGGGCAGTCATGCACGAAATTTGGCGCTCACTTCAACGATCGCGAAGAGCGCGAGCCGCACGATCCTTTTGACTGCGGGTTTATCTGTCTGGCGATGCCGCCGGTACACCTGTGCTACGAATCCAATGTGTTGACCTTCCAGAAAGAGCTGGACTACGCCGCATTGGGCGGGGTTTCGCCGGTACTTGGCTCGAAACTAACCTTTAATGTCGATCCACGCGCCGAAGGATTTACGTCGGGATGGATGCGCATGGACTTGAACCCGAACGACGCACTCGCGGCGGAACCGCACGCGCTGCGCGTATCCGGCGATGGCGATATCTACCATGGTCTCCCGGTCACCGGTTTCCTCGCCACCAATTATCTCAATCGCAACAATGGCGGACCGAACGTGTTGTCCACGTATTCCACATCCGGCCGGCATCGGGCGAGCCGCAACTGCACGAATGCAACGACCGGCGGCAATGGATTCTGTTCGTGATCCGATGTCGGATCCGCGGCACGCAGCACCCGGTGTGATGCAACGCGGCGTATAACCGCAGCTTCTGGGCTTATGCGGCATCGCAATCGCGACCCGCCCATGACTGCGCTAGAGTAAGCCCCGTGACCACTGCCAACCGCCATGCTGCCGACGACCCCGAGACCGACGCGAATGCGCCGGTCTGGGTATTCGGCTACGGCTCGCTGATCTACAAGGTCGACTTCGCCGTGCTGGAACGCCGCCCGGCACACATCCGTGGCTGGGCGCGGCGCTTCTGGCAAGGATCGCATGACCACCGCGGCACGCCCGATGCACCCGGTCGCGTGGTGACCCTGATCGCGCAGGCCGATGCGATCTGCGCCGGTATGGCTTATCGCGTGACCCCGGACGTGTTCGCCCACCTGGATCATCGCGAGAAGAACGGCTACCAGCGGATCCTCACCGATTTCCACTTTGCCGATGGCGAGCTGGTGCGCGGATTTGTGTACATGGCCGCCGAACACAATCCCGCATTCCTGGGCCCCGCGTCGGAGGCCGCGATCGCGCGGCATATCGCCCACGCGGCCGGGCCGAGCGGCAGCAATCGCGACTATCTGCTGTACCTGGCCGATGCATTGCGCGAATTGCGCGACGACGATGCGCACGTGTTTGCCATCGAGCGTCATCTGCTGGCGCAAGACCGTCGGCAACGGGAAGCGATCGCGGCGTAGCCGGATTGTTGCCATTGCTAAAACGCAGCATGAGCCGGCGCGTGCCTGCACACTGAAGTGCTTCGACTCAACGACAAGTGCACTGCGGCCCTCGCCGATTCGGTCTGCGCATCGTCTTGCGCCGAGCCCGCGGCGCAACGAGCATGTGCCTAGAAAATGCCGAGCCACTTGCGCCGGTAGAACGGCTTCGCGCCGAGAAAGTAGTCGGCCAGTCCCGTCGTGCCCTGCAGCACGTAGATATCGACCGGTGGTTCCGGCACGGTCACGCTGTGAGCGACGACGCCGGCGTCCGCGACAATCGCCCGTTCGTCACCGTCGATCTCCAACCCGATCAGAGTGTGCGGCGGAATGTCGGATCCGGATTCGTGGTAGTGGGCAACCCAGGCACGCTTTACGTCACGGCGCTGCTGGAACAGGCGCGTGAGTGCGTCGAGTAACGACTGCGGCATGTTGGCCGGGGAACCGAGCAATACTTTCGTTTCCTGCTGGGCGACGCGCACTTCGCCCATGCCGAGGTTGCCGGCCAGCAATGCGCTGACTTCGTGGGCCGGAAAAAACTTGCCGTAGTCCGCGTTGGGATTGAGCACGACGTTGGCGCCGCGTGTGATGTCGAGAAAATCGCGCGTGGCCATGCGCAGATACGCCCGAGGTTCGCGCAATGCCGCCTCCAGGCGCGGCAGCGAGCTGAACACCGGCAGCCAGTCGAGACCTTCTATCGTCCACGAAGCGAGCGCCAGCTTCTCGCCAGCCTGCAGCATGCCTTCGCGCTCGACCGGCGGACCTTCGCCTTCGCGAATCAGGAAAATCTGCGCATCCAGGAATTCGCGCAGGAATCGCGGTCGTTCGGCGGCGTCGGTCGTGGCCCTGACGAGGGCGCTCTCGAGTTCGTTCTGTGGTTCGAAGGGCATGTCAGCGGTCCGCGTTCGTGTTCTGTGTCAACGCTCGGCGACGTCCCAAGCGAACAGTCAGGACGACGCGGCCGGCGCGCCGACGTAGAGCAAAGTGCTGTCTGCACGATCATGCAGCAGTTGCCATGAACACCGCCATCCGTGTCGACGCGAGGTCCGTTTCGCTTCGGCAAAGCCGGACGCGTTCGAAGCTTCCGCCGACCAGCCGTTTTCAGCGCGTGCGGCAAGCGGGTTGCGTCACGCTGCTGACACAGGCCACCGGCATACTGTCTGCAATGCTGGCCCAACGTCCCGACGCAGCGCGCTCGCCCACGTCCTCCGAGGAGCGGCGCTTCAGACATCGCGATGCAGTGTTCCTGCACGGTTTTGCGATCGCCTGGGTAGCAATGCTTTCGGCTTTTACGTGGGCGCTTGGCAGCAACGGTGCGCCAGCCGACCTCTCGCCGGTGCTGATGGCGGGCGTCCTGGCGGTATTCTGGATCGCCGGCGGCGGACTGATCACGTGGGCCTTCCGGCAGGAATGTGTCGATCTGCTCATCCTCCACAATGGCGATCTGCACGTCGCGCTATGGCGGCCGTTTTCGCGCTGCGATCTGCGCGTCCGTGCGGCCGATGTCCAAACTGCCACGGTACTCGATGACAAGGACAGTGACGGCGATCGGTACTTCCGTTGCCGCGTCGAGTTGCGTTCGCGCGCACCGATCGAAATCGGCAGCGGATCCGATCGACAAGCCATGGAGCAACTGGCGCAGCGCTTCAATCGCCTGCACGGAAACCGCGATTAGCGGAACAGTCGCGCCAATATCAAGCACCCCGCTGCGGTCGCGTCGTGGCGACCCGGAGTTTCAGGAACGACTCAGGTCAGGGCGTCGAGCAGACCAAGCAGTGACTCGCCTTGCGGTCGCGCGAGGGCAATCGCAGATCCGGAAAACGGTACGACGGCGACGTAACCGTTCGCCGGCGGCAGCACCGGCGCGGCCGCCGCAGTCCCGAACTGGGTCACGCCCGGACCGAGCAACTGCGCCAGATTGTAGTGGCGATTGGCAAATTCAAATTCAGTACTTTGGAGCAGTTTTGCGGAGAACACATTGTTGCCGAACAGCGGTGCGCCGGTGCTGCCCGATCCCGACTCGACCGTGGTGCCGACCACCATGCTGGTGCGGCGGAATGTCGCGAGTCGTTCGCCCTGGGCGAACGACTCGGGTCGGTTGAAATCGCCCGCCGGCGTACGCTGCAGATAGACCGAGAACTCGCCGACCGGGTCGGTCGCGAGGGTCAGTGCGCCATTGACGATGCCGCCCGCCTTGAAAGGCGTCGCCGCAAAGGTGAAATAGGCGGTGGTCTCGCCCGCGGCGCCACAGAACAGCGTGTCGTCGATGCCGGCGATGTGGATGAAATAGCCGTAGTCAGCGAGTGCGCCATCTTCCCGCCGGTAGAAGCGGCCGGTCACATACCAGGCGAGTTCGGCGGGCAGCAGCGAAGACATGTCGTACCTGTGCGCGGATGTGGAGAATGCAGCATAGCGAATCGTGCTCGAATTGGGCAACCCGGAGTTTGCTTCGCCCTTCAGCCGGGCATCGGTGCGCGCGGGTCGTGAGACACGCTTTCAATGCTTGGCAATGCACCAAGGCCGCCGTCCGTCGGCGGCAGGGCTCGATCCGCTACTGAAACCCGTCGCGGTAGATCAGGTCGCCAAGGTATTCATAGGCGCCGATGTCGAGGATGCCCGACGTAGGGCGTGCCGCAGCGCTGAGGGGGTGCGCGTAGTGTTGGGTCGGCTGCAGCGACTGGCCGAGCCCTGTGCCGGGGTCGATTCCGGCGTCGATCGCCACCACGCCAGCCAGCAGGTGGTAGTCGTAGTTCGCCGCGTTGACGAAAATAGCCGCGTTGGTGGCCAAGTTGTGATCGAGCACGGCGATCGCCTGGTTGGAGACGGTGCCGCCACCGTGGAAGATATTGTTGCGCAGGATCGCGGCGGTCGAAACCGCGCCGTTCACCTGCACGAATGTTCCGCTGCTGCGATTGTTCACAAAGGTATTGTTCACCACGAACAGCTCTTGCGCCGGATTCGGGTCGGCGGGTTCGCTGAAGTAGTCGAGCATCGCACCATTCGGCGATGTGGCAGGCTGTTCGATCAGGTTGCCGATCACGTAGGACGTGCCGCCGCTCGGCAGGTTGATTTCGTAGCTCTCGGTGCTGCCGGCCTCGCCGGTCAGGCGGTTGTACAACACGAAGTTCTGCCGCGCACGCGACTTCAGCAAGTGTCCGACGTATGCACCGTGCGACCAGTTGTAGCGGAATATCAGCGTATCCACATGGTTGATGTACAGATTGTGGGTCTGTCCGGTGCCGGAACCGTTGTGCAGAAACTCCGTGTTTTCGATCAGGATCGTGCTGCCGGCCTTGTCACCCGCGAGGATGCCGTCCTGGTTGTCGTGGAAATACGCATTGCGCACCGTCAGGTTCACGCCTTCCTGGCGGATTCCCGCGCCGTTGCCGTCCGGGACCGTACAACCGGAAAACTCAATATTGTCCACAACCGTGTCATTCCCGGCGATCACCCAGATCGCCTTGCCCTGCGCATTGTTGCCGGCCGCATCGATATGCGCGCGGCCATTCACGCCACGCAAGGTCAGGCCGTTCTTGGTCCAGCCGCAGACATTGCCGGCATAGTTGCCGGACGCCTCGATGAGGATCGTGCTGCCCGCTATGGCCGCGGCAATCGCCGCACAAGGGGTCGCATAGGTCTGGCCAGGCCCGACATGCAGGGTTTGCGACCAGGCGATCGGCCCCGTGGTGATCGACAGGACCAGAAACAGAAAACATCGAACGAACACGGCCCACTCCCGCGATGATGCAGCCCCGGTAGGCACTCTAGCGCCGCGCCGGACTGGCGACCGATGCGCGCATCACATTCGGTCGGCGCAGCGCGGACTACGGCTCAGAACCGTCAGCGAACAGCGTCTCGAACCCAGCCTGTCTAGCTCGACTGACTGGAGGAAATTGCCGGCACAAAGCGACGGAACGCATCACGTATCTGCTCGCGCAATTGCTCATCGTCCCAGGGTTTGGTCAGAAATTTGTAAACCGCACCGCGATTGACGGCTTCCGTAACCGTTTCGAAATCAGCGTATCCGGACAAAATGATGCGCAGCGAGTCCGGATACAACTGTTTAACGATACTCAGAAAGTCCGTGCCCGACATGCCAGGCATGCGCTGATCCGAAATGATCACTTGCACCGCATTGGTCGACAGGATGTCCAACGCTTGGGGGCCGCTGGAAGCGGTGAGCATCCGATATCCGTCCCGCCTCAGAGCGCGATTCAGAGCCGCGCGCATGCCTTGCTCGTCATCGACGACAAGCACCGTACGTTCGTTGGCAGGCGTCTCCGCACGCGGCAAGCGCCGACCCGAGCGAAGAAAGGATTCGAAGACTCCGGCGGGAACGGGTGGGCTGAAGAAATTTCCCTGCATTCCATCGCAGCCCTGCGCGCGCAGATAGTGCAGTTGACCCTCAGTTTCGATGCCCTCTGCGATGACCTTCAAGTCCATGCTATGCGCCATTGCGATGATGGCCTTTGCGATCGCGGCATCTTCTGCGCTATGCGTAATTCCACTGACGAAGGCCCGGTCGATCTTGACCGATTGGAACGGAAAGCGCTTCAGATGGGCAAGCGACGAAAACCCGGTTCCGAAATCGTCCAAAGCCAGCCCGATACCGCGCTGTCGAAGCTCGCACAGGGTGCGGGCCGACTCTTCAAGGTCGCACATCATTGCGCTCTCGGTGAGCTCGATTTCGACGAATCGTGTGTCGATGCGAGTGTCGAGCAGGATGGAATCAACCGTGGCGAGAAAATCGCTTTTCCGCAACTGCACTGCGGACAGGTTCACGGCAATTGGAACAACGTCGACATGCGATCGCTGCCAAGCGACCTGTTGCTCGCAAACCGTACGCAGCACCCATTCGCCGATTGGAACAATCAGCCCAGTTTCTTCTGCCAGCGCAATGAAATGCAAAGGGCCGATCAAACCGTCCACCGGGTCCTGAAGGCGGATCAACGCTTCCGCCCCCACCACTTCGCCGTTCGTCAAATCAACGCGCGGCTGATAGTGCAGCACGAAGTGGCCGGCAGTGAGTGCGGTTCGCAAACGATCCTCCCAAACCTGGCGTACCGCTATTCGCGCATTGATTTCACTTGAGTAGTAAGACTGACGCTCGCCAGAGCGCTTGGCCTGGCTTAGTGCAGTTTCCGCATTTTTAAACAATACGGCCGTCTGCTCGCCATCGATCGGATGCAGTGCTATACCCATCTGTGCCTGCAGACGCACATTCGTAATTCCAACCACGAACGTCTTTGCCAGTGAACTGGCGATAATCTGGCACAGACTCGTCGCCGCATCCTTGCGTTCCGAGATCGCAGCGATAGCAAACGTGTCAGCTCCGATTCTTCCGATGCTGCGGGGTTCCGGCAGGTACTCGATGAGCCGCTTGGCAAATTGCTTCAACAGCTGGTCGCCGGTCTGCCGGCCATACGCGTCGTTGATCAAGGTGAATTTTTCGAGGTCGAGCAGAACCACCGCGAGTTCTCCGTTCTCCGGAACGCCGCCACTAATCAGCTGGTCGAGGCGATCTTCGAACAGTCGGGCATTCGGCAGTGTGGTCAGCACGTCGTAGAACGCGAGATAGCTTAGTTGGGCGGCCTTCTCGCAATGGTCAAGGGCAAAGGACAGGTCAGCGGCCACCCACGTGAGAAGTTCCACTTCCTCAAGGTCGAAAAAGTCGACGTCGTTTGAATGCAGCACAATCACGCCGGCGACCTGCTCGGCCGCTGTGAGCGGAAACGCCGCAACGGAGCGAATGCCAAGCGCCGACAGCACCTCACGCTGGTTGCCCAAAGAACCATCGTTCCGCACATCGTTGCAAATTGCCGATCTGCCGGACTTAATCGCACGTATAAACGGTGAGGTGTCGACGGAATCCACTGCCCGACCGGGCAGATGTACGTTTTTACAATAATCCGCATGTTCACCCGCCCACGCCACCACTCTGCCTTCGATACCTGTCTCGTCGATCAGGCCTGCCCATGCCATCGGAAACAACCCTTCCGTATTTGCGACGCGGCATGCTTCGCGGAGAATGTCATCAGGAGTATGCAAACGAAGCATGGCCGAGCTGATCGCGCCCTGCACAGCGCGTATACGGCTTAATCGAGCGATACGAGATTCCTGTTCCTTGCGCTCCGTGATGTCTTCGGCGATGCCGGCAATCCGCTGCACCGACCCGTCCGAACCGCGAATCGGCATACCACGCGCATGGATCCAGCGCACTTCGCCATCGCCGCGCAAAATGCGGTACTGATTGTTGAAGGTGCCCGTGGCGAGCAGATTCGAACTCTCGTGCACAACCAGGTCGCGATCCTGCGGCAGGATCGCATCGAACCAGGAACGCGGGTCCGCATACAGGGATTCGCAACTGCGTCCCCAGATGGCTTCATAGCGCGGGCTCACGTACAGCGTCCGCGCGGTATGCGGGTCGATCAGAAAAAAGACTTCGTTGACGCTTTCTGCGAGTTGACGGAAGCGCAGTTCGCTGTCGCGCAAGTCGTTACAGGAGCGAACGCGTTCGGTCACTTCCCGGCGCAGCAATCCCGCATGGCGTTGCACGTCGTCGTGCAGGGAGAGGCTGCCATATGCCATGCCGAGCTGGTTCGACAGGGTGAGAGCGAATTGCTCGTCTTCCTCCTGGAATCCCGCCTCACTGAGCTTGTCCGCAAAGTAGATCCAGCCTGCGACGCCGCTTGTGGTCAGCAGGGGTGCCAGCAGCAGGGATTCGATGCGTGGATGCAACGCGGGCAAGACCAGGTATTCCGGTTCGGTGCCGAAGTTGTTGATCCTGATCGCCTGCGCGTCATTGATCACGCGCCCAAAAATACCGGCACGGGGGTCGAACGTTTCGATCTGAAGGTTCACCGCCGGAGGCAATCCTTGCTGACACCAAGCCTGCAATTTCTTGCCATCGGAGGCGAGAATGCCGACGGCGACATAGCGGGCCTGGAGGATGTCCTGCGCCGCCCTGCAAAATACCTCCAGCAAACGCGTCGGTTCGCGCTCGCTTGCGAGAACCAAACCCAGCTCCAGCAAGGCGGTCAGACGCAGACTCAGCGATTGGACAGTTCCCAATGTGGATTCTAGTCGGGAGGAAACCTGCGAAATCGTGCCTTCAAGTCCGACCAGGTCGAGCCCAACTCGAAGCGCTTCCTGCAAACGCTGTCGCAGATCGGCCAAGTCCCGCTGGCAGTTGGGCACGACTGACGAAATGTTGTGCGGCTGGGTTGTCGGACTCCGCATTTCGCGTTCAATGCGAACCGCAGTGCCTAATGCATCTGCAACCGCGGCGAGGATGGTCTGCGGCTCGGCGGGCTTCGGCAATACTCGAGCTACGCCGCAGGATTCGGCCAACTGGCGCGCATCCTGTAGCCGGTATGTAGCCGTGTAGAAGATCACCGGTATGCTGGCGACATCAGGCTCTTCGTGCAGGCGCCGCACGAATTCGAGGCCGTCCATCACCGGCATGAAGATATCGCTGATGATCAAGTCCGGCCGATGCTCAAGGGAAGCATTCAATGCTTCCATCCCGTCCCGCGACTCGATCACCTGAAAGCCGGCATAGTTCAGTAATATAGAAAGAAATTCGCGATTGATGGCGTGATCGTCAACGACCAGGATCTTCGGCATGAGCCAAGCCCCCCGAGGCGCGGAGACACGCGGCAATCTGATCAAGCAGAATGTGCGGTTCGATCGGACGCAGGATAAATCGGCTGATGCCCAGTTCGGCCGCCCTCGCGCGGTCGGCTTCGCCCCACACGGACGAGCTGATGAAAAGAAACGGCAGATGCGCGAGTGTGGCCTCAAGTTTGACTCGACGGATCAATTCAAAACCGTCCTCGCCCGGCATATGCACATCCGACAGAATCATGTCGGGCGGTTGTTTCAGCGCGAGATCCAGCGCCTCAAGAGTGCCGCTCGCCAGACGAACCGTATACCCCGAGGGCGCCAACGTTGCCCGAATCAATTCGCTGTTCACCGGCGAGTCGTCGACCACCAGCACCGTTGCCATCTTCCGAGTCTCGGCGGTGTGCAATGCCACCGCAGCGCCATGTAGTACAGGATGATGGCCGTGCTTGTGGGCAGGAAGCCAGGCTTCCACTTCGGCAACAAAATTCTGCGGATCGATCGGCTTGAACAAATAGCCATCGAAGCCGGCCGCCAATCCCCGTTCGCGGTCCCCGACCATCGCGAGTGCAGTGACGGCGATCAGCGGTATGCGGCGCGTGGAATCCGTGCTCTTGAGCGCGCCGGCGACAGCGTAGCCATCGGCGCCGGGCAAGTGGATGTCGCAAACGATCAGATCGGGCGGTTCCCGACGAGCCGCGTCGATCCCGTTTTCCCCATCCGTGCAACCAATCGGTGTGTGGCCGAAAGCGGTTAGGAGATAGGACATCAATTCGAGGTTCTCGCGATTGTCCTCGATGATCAGGATTCGGGCCATCGTCAAGCTCCACGCAAGGTCAGGGTAAAAACGCTGCCCTTGCCGAATTCGCTGCTGAAGCCGATGCGCCCTCCGAGCAATTCGGTCAGCTTCTGCGAGAGATGCAATCCGAGACCGGTTCCTTCGCAGGAGCGATCGATTTGCGAGAACGCCTGAAACAGCCGTGCCTGATCGGCAGGCCGGATACCGCAGCCCGTATCGGCGATCGAAAAATCCACCTCCGACAGATCGGCACGCATTTGCCGGGCGACGGACAATTTCACACTGCCGTTTCGTTGCGTATACTTAATTGCATTATTGACAAGATTGATAAGAATCTGATTCAGGGCGCGCCGATCGGTATTCAAATCAATGTCTTCGGGCGGCAGTTGAAGTGAGAAATCCAGACCCTTGCTTTCAGCCAACGGCTTGAGCGTGGCCGCGACTTCCCTGAGCAACTCGACGCAATTTGTTCGACTGAATTCGAGTTCGACTTTTCCCGATTCGATCTTGGCGAGGTCGAGCAGATCGTTGATCAGCGAAAGGAGATGGCGTGCACTGTTCTGCACGGTGCCGAGCTGCTTTTCCTGATCAGGAGTGAGAGGGCCCGGCAATCGCATCAGCAAGGTGCCAGTGAAGCCGATCACGGCATTCAGAGGTGTGCGCAGTTCATGCGACATCGAGGCCAAAAAACGATTTTTCGCATCGGCCGCTTTCTGCAATTCCGCATTCTTCTCTTGCAGCAAGCGGTCGATGCGCCGCCGCTCGGTAATATCGCGGATCGCGCTGGAAACGAGCATGCCTTCTTCGGTTTCCAATGGGCTGAGGCTTATCTCCACCGGAAACTCGGAGCCGTCGCAACGCAGTCCAAAAAGATCCGCACCGGCGCCCATTGCGCGCGCGCGCGGATCGTTGAAAAACCGCGCTCGATGACCGGGATGGTGGGCTCGAAATCGCGGTGGCACCAGCATATCCACCGATTGACCGAGCAATTTGTCGCGAGGGTAGCCAAACAGGATTTCCGTTTGGGAATTCACCAACACAATATTGCCGTCCTGATTGACGATGACCATGGCGTCCGGCGCGGATTCAAGCAGTCCGCGAAATTTCTGTTCGGCCCGTCTGCGTTCGGTGATGTCACGGATCGCGCTCATCGTCAGTGAGCCTTCTTCGGTCTGCACCGGGCTCAGGCTGATTTCGACGGGGAACTCGGCGCCATCCTTGCGTCGCCCATGGAGTTCGATGTTTGCACCCATCGCGCGCTTGCGCGGCTCGGCGAAATAGCGAGTTCGATGCGCGGTATGCGCCGCATGCAGACGACTGGGCAACAGGTGTTCAATCGGCTTTCCCAGCAGTTCGCCTGCGGCATAGCCGAAAAGTCGCTCGCCCTGGTTGTTCACAAGTACAATGCGTCCCATCGGATTGACGATGACAATCGCATCAGGCATCGATTCCAACACGTTGCGGAATTTTGCGTCGACCAACCGTGCATCGCGCAACACCTTGATATCGGTGACATCCTTGTGGCTCGAAAGGATGAAATCGACAGCGCCATCCGCTTCCCGCACGCGCATGAGGCTGATGTCCACCCAAATCAACGAACCGTCGCGCGCGCGACGCACGGATTCGCGAGTGATGGTGCCTGCTCGCAGCGTCTCGGCTGCGTACTCCAGCGCTTCCGAGCGACGCTCTGTCGGCACGATCAAGTCACTCAAGGATTGACCGGCGGCCTCCTCGGCCGGATACCCAAAGAGAGACTCTGCGCCCTTGTTCCAGTACAGCACGCGTCCGTCAGCGGTCGTGAGAGTCACGGCATCCGGCAGATGATCAAGCAGTAGGCGATCGAGATCCATGGCCATGGTATTCCCGTCCGTTTGTAAATCTGCGTCGCTTTCCTTGCCGGGGGCTGGTGGCGCTACATTTGGAATACTGGTCTACGGCAAGGCTACTCCGTTTTCGCGGACTGTGTCGCGCGGCATGGCATGAAAGGTGCCGCGACTCTTTTGCTCCGAAAGCCATACATCTGAGTCATCCCGCTGGAATTCTTGCGAGATACAGCGCGGCAACAGGTGATCTCGGCAATTGCCGCGGATGGCTATCGTGCCGTGGTCACCGTCAGCGGACTGGATCCGACCATCGGCGCGCATCGCGAAAACGGCAATGCGTTGCCAAGGGATGACGGCCCATGGCAAGCGGTGGTAGTCAGCGACCAACGCCCTGCGCGCTGGGTCCGCCAGGGGACGGGCGTCGTCGTGTACGACCGCCCCGAATCTGCGTATTGCGCAAAGCAGACAAATGCAATGCGGTTTGCGGTTTGGGTGATGCGCCTTGCCACGCTGTGAGCGATGCTCCTGTGTAGAGACCTGAAGACGATCCGATCGAGGGATGAAGAGCCACCGATCGCCGGAGGTCTGTAACTTTCGCCGCACGCAAGGGCCGAGAACGGATCGCCGCGCGCCGCCTCGGTGATGTGCCGGCCGCAGTTCCTAGCGCGCCGGTGTCGAGGATGGCTTTCGCGCAACGCCCATCAAGAGGCCGCGCAGCCGCTCGCGTGCCTCGGCGTGGCGGCGCTGCAGCGTGCGCAGAGGCAGGTCGAGTGCGAGCGCGGCTTCCTCTTCGCTCATACCGGCAAAAACCCGGCACTCCACAATGCGCACCAATCCCGAATCCTCCCGCTGCAGGCTATCCAGTGCCTGATCCAGATCGAGCAGGTGCTCGGCTTCGAAAACCACAGCCGCGTCGTGCTCGTCGAGAGCAACATGCGCCGCGCCGGCACCGCGTTTCTGGGCAACTTGATCGCGCGCGTGATTGCACAGCACCTGGCGCATCGCGCGCGCCGCGAGCGCCATGAAGTGCGCGCGATTGAGCGGCGGTTCGCCGGCCGATCCGCTGAGCTTCAGGAACGTTTCGTGCAGCAGCGCGGTCGGATTCAGGGTCGCGGAGGGATCGCGTGCGATCACTCGCGCGAGTGCGTGCAGATCCTGGTAAAGCAGTGCCACGACACGGGCGTAGGCGCCCTCGTCGCCCGCGCGCGCGGCGCTGAGCAGGCTGGTGATTTCCCCGCCGTGATCGTGGCTCATCGGATTTCGCCGATCAACGGACTGGCGCAATCACGCGCGCGCGGGCGGCAGCTGGATCGCGCTGCAGTTCCGCGAGCCGCTCATTGGCAGTGCGCGTGCGCTGGTGCTCGGCGCCGAGGGTACGCTGCAGATCGTCGCGCGCCGTGGAGAGCTGAATAGTCGCTTTGTCAAATTGTTGCGCCGCGATCAGGCTCAGTGCGTAGCCGTAACGCAGCATGGCCGGCTCGGGGCGATCCTCGCCGAACGCCTTGCCAGCGCGGGCCACCACGTCTTCCTGCAGCGCGACCGCGGTGGCGTAGTCGCCTTGCTTGCGTCGCAGTCCGGCGAGGTTGTGTGCAGCCTGCAAGGTTTCCCGCGCATCGGCTCCGGACAGACGCAGCTCCAGTTCGTGTACGCGCGCAAGCCATCGACCGGCTTCGTCGAGCTGACCCTGGGTCGACAACAGCATGCCGAGATTGTTCATGCTGGTGCGGGTCTTGTAGTTCTCCTCGCCATCCAGTTTGAGGCGCAGTTCTAGCACCTCGCGGAACAACGGTGCGGCCTCGTCGCCACGTTTGGCGTCCTGCAGCATGCCGGCCACTTCGTTGAGCGCGGTCTGCGTATCCGGATGGCCGCGACCGAGCAGTCGGGTGAATTCCTCCACAACCGTATTTTGCAGCTTAAGCGCGTCGGTACTGTTGCCGCGCTGGCGCAGAACGTAGGCGAGTTCTTGCTGCACGTGCAAGATGGTCAGGGGCGTCGCAGGGTCGCTGCCTGCCGGTTTTGCGAGTCGCGCCCGCAGCAGGGATTCGGCTTCGTCGAGACGATTGGCGAAGGCGTAGGAGTTTGCCAGCGTCGTTTCAATCGAAGCGACGGCGGCACTCGCGTCGCCATACACTCGCCGCGCACGGGGCAGCAGTTCCTCGGCGGCGGCGATGACCCATTCAGTACGCGTGGCACGGGCCTGCGTGCGGATCCGGTCGTAAGCGACGTCCACGCCGCGTGGTGATTCCAGTTGCCCCGCTGCCGCAATTTCGGCAAGTAGCCCGGCGAAGGCAGGATCAGCCGTCTCCAGCGGTTCGCGTTCGCCGGCCAGATCGGCGAGCAAGGCGCGCACCGCCCAGGTCTCGGGACCGTGCGTTCCGGCACGTTGCACGTTCAATTCAGCGGCACGGCGCGCATGCTGCTCGGCAATGTCATAAACACCGAGACCATCGTAGCTGCGCGCAAGGGTCAGCTCGATTTCCTCGCGCACCGCCGGTGAATCGGCAAAACGTGTGTCGATCGTCGCGGCGGCTCGATCCAGCGCAGCACGCATGCTCAGGTGGGCATCGCCGGAAAGCAGCGGGTTGGCATTGGTCAGCACGTCGTCGTTGAGGAAGCGGTTGATCGCCTGCGCGCGCGCTGCCGCATCGCGCGCCGCACCGCGTTGCTGCAGCAGTGCGCCGATCGTGATGGCTAGCGCAGCGATCGCAAGCACGGTGGCGAGGCTTGCGAGGGGATGCCGCTGGATGCGCTTGCGCAAGCGATAGGTCGGCCCCCCGGCGTGCGCGGCGACCGGACGTCCGCTGCGATATGCCTGCAGGTCTTCGACCAGCGAAACCACCGACGCCTGACGCGCCTCGACCGACGGCGCAGTTGCTTTGTCTACAATGCTGCAAAGATCCGCCGGCGCGCCGTCACCGGCCAAGCGCTGCAGCAGGCGGCCGAGCGCGTAGACATCGTCGCCGGTGCCTGGCGCGGCACCCGCTTGCTGCTCCGGACTCGCATAACTCTGCGTGCCTAGGCCTGCCACGCCGGAACCGGTTTCGCGCACAATTCCCGAAATCCCGAAGTCGAGCAGCCGCACGCGCCCATCTGCGTCGACCAGTACGTTGGCGGGCTTGAGATCGCGGTGAATGACCAGGCGCCGGTGTGCGTAGGCGATCGCATCACCGACCTGGATCAGCAGATCCAACCTTGCTGCCAGTGGTAGTACGCGCGAACGCACGTAGTCATCGATACGTTCGCCGCGCACCAGCTCCAGGGCGAACCACGGTTGACCGGTCGGCAGCTCGCCACCGTCGAGCAGGCGTGCGATGCCAGGGTGTTCGAGCTCGGCGAGCAACTGCCGCTCCCGGACGAACAGGGCGCGCTGCTCGGGCCTGACCATTTTTCCGTCGACCAGCTTGAGCGCGATTTCTTGGTGATAAGCGCCATCCGCCCGCTCGGCGCGAAACACCACACCCATTCCGCCGCGCCCGATTTCCTCGACGATGCGCCATACGCCGATCCGCGTCCCGGCAGTCAACGCGAGCGTGTCCTGCGCGACGAAATCGCGCACCAGTGCGCCCTGCAGCAGACCACCCGTACGCAACCAGCCGGAGAACAGATCGTTCGGTGATTGCGTTTGCAGTTCCATATGCGCGCTCAGCCTTGCCGGTCGCGCGCGAACGCGATGAGGTCAGGGTGATTCCGCACCGTTTTCGCCGCCATGGCCCGCCTCCCGGGAAAGCGCTCCTAGCATAAACGTTTTGCTCCGGCGGAAATGGATTCGGCCTGCTGGCCATCAAGCGCGACGGCGGCGATTGCGACCGCGGAAAAGCGACCCATCCCGCGACCTCGATCCGGCGCGATCGGCGCCGGGCATCAACGTCCGCGCCGACCGCACGAGTCATGGGCAACGTCATCCCCGTGTGCGCACCGCACTACGCAATCGGTTTGGGCAAACCTGTTCGGTAATCCACAAGCGTACAAAATTCCGAGCTCACGCGCGCCCGACCTGCGCTGCGCCTAACTGATCGCGGCGAGCCGGACCAGCGGCAGATAGAGTGCGAACAGCAGCAACGGAATCGTCAGGACCAGACTGCTGACGCCGATCACGCAGGCGGCCAGTCCGCGAAAGGCGCGACGTGGCCAGAAAAACCAGGCCATGCCGACCAGCACCGGCAGGATCAGCAGCACGCTGTGATAATGCACAGCCCATCGTGTTGCCAATGGCAATTCCGCGCCGAAATTCTTGAACATCGCGGCAAATTGCGGGACCACTGCAAACGGCAGCAGCGACGCAATGACGGCTCCGGTCAGACCGACCGACAACAGTATGGCCTCATTGCGTGACGTCATCGGCGCGAACTCTTGAGGTGCAACACACGGGGGCAGCAGTTTAGTCTGCGGTGTGTTCGATCCTCGCGACGCATCGCGCAACTCGTGGTCACGCCAGATATCCGCCGTCCACTGCAAATCCCGCGCCGGTGATATAGCTTGCCGCCGGGCTGCACAGGAACGCGATAGTCGGCGCGATCTCCTCGGGTTGCGCCGCGCGGCCGAGTGGAATCATGCGCAGCAGCGGTTTGAGGATCTCCGCATTCTGGGTGAGTGCGCTGGCGAATTTGGTGTCGGTCAGTCCCGGCAGCACGGCGTTGACGCGGATTGACTGCGGTGCGAGTTCGCGCGCCCAGGCTTCGGTCATCGAGAGGATCGCCGCTTTGGAAAACGAATAGACGCCCTGGCCCGGCGCGGCGCGCCGACCATTCACCGAGGCAACATTGACGATCGCACCGCCGCGCCCGCGCATGCGCCGCGCCGCCTGCTGGGTCATGTAGAAATAGCCACGAATGTTGACCTCGACGGTCTTGTCGTACGCGGACAGATCCATATCGAGCATGCTGCCAAAGTACGGATTGGCCGCCGCGTTGTTCACCAGAATATCCAGTGCCAGTGCATCCCCGTCCAGTCGCGCGAACAGGGCATCAATCGCGTCAATCTCGCCGATGTGCGCGGCTAACGCGCTGGCGCTGCCGCCGCTTGCGCGTATCGCCGCCACGACCGTTTCACAGGCTTCGACACGACGGCTCGACACGATCACATGCGCACCTTGCTGGGCGAGCAGCGCGGCCGTCGCGGCACCGATACCACGGCTCGCGCCGGTCACCAGCGCCGTCTTGCCGCGCAGGTCAAATAGCGTTTCGTGCATGAAGAACTCCTCGACAGTACGGCCACGCATGGACACAATCGAGCATAGCAGGCGGATACAGGCTCAAGCTCGTTTCGAGGCGCCATTTGCCCGGCGACAGTGTGCCAGTACGGTCGAGCCTTGATCGACGGCGCGATCGGGTTGGCGCGTCGAATCGGCGACGCAACATGTCTGAAAGCACCCTCGGTGCGCCGTGCCGGGTCGCGAATCCGCCGACTGCGCGGAGCGTCCGAGGTTGGTTGTCGAGCGTCGCGCGGCGTCGAGCATCGGGCCGGACTGTAACCAAGTTGGCAACAAATGCACGATTGCGCTTCTACAATCGTGGCGAGCGGTTGGTGGTACGAACAGGGGCAATCCAGATGGCGCTGCAAAACGTTCTGATTACCGGTGCCGGGAGCGGCCTCGGACGCGCGATCGCGCTGCGCTACGCGCGCAATGGCTGGCGCGTCGGCGTGGCCGATATTGTCGCCGAGCGTGCATTGGCGGTGGTGGCCGAGATTCGCGCCGCCGGCGGCCAGGCGGACGCTTTCGACGTGGACATCGCCAGCGATGCCTCGGTGGAGGCGCTGCGCGACGCGGTGCTCGCCCAATTCGGTCACATCGACCATTTGTACAATAATGCGGGCGTCGCCTCGGCGGGCGACATTATCGACACCTCGCTGGAGGACTGGCGCTGGATGCTCGATCTGAATGTGATGGGCGTGGTGCGCGGTTGCCGCGCGTTCCTGCCATCGATGGTTGCGCGTCGGCAGGGACATATCATCAATACCGCGTCGTTTGCCGGCATTGCCTGCGCCGGCGGCCTGGCTGCCTACTCGGTGGCCAAGGCCGCGGTGATCGCGTTGTCCGAGTCGCTGCGCACCGAGATGGCCGTCGCCGATACTCAGGTCGGTGTGTCGGTCGCGTGCCCTTCGTTCTTCAACACCAATCTGCTGCAGAATTTCCGCGGTCCCGAGGCCTCCCGTGCGGTTGCCGGTCGGCTCATGCAACGCGCGGGCGAAACCGCCGCGGACATCGCCGATGCGATCGTCGATGGCGTGCAGTCCGGACGCTTCATGCTGATCCCGACCGCGCTCGAACGCCGACGCTGGCGCATCAAGCGATTTTTTCCCGAAGTATATTTCAAGAAACTGGTATCCACCTTGCGCAAGGGACGCCTGGCATGAGTCGCTTCATGATTTACGGCGCCAACGGCTACACCGGTCGATTGATCACGCGCGAAGCGGTGCGCCAGGGCCTGAAGCCCGTATTGGCCGGCCGCAATCGTGACGCGCTGGATGCGATGGCCAAGGAGTTCGGACTGACCCGACGACTGTTCGAATTGAGCCGCGTCGCCGAAACGGCGCGCAACCTGCAAGACGTGCCGTTGGTGTTGAATTGCGCCGGTCCTTTCTCGCAGACCTGCGCGCCGATGCTCGATTCCTGTCTCGCGGTGAACGCGCACTATCTGGACATCACCGGCGAAATCAGCGTGTTCGAACACTGCCATTCGGTACACGTGCGCGCCAAGCGCCAGCGCGTGATCGTCGCGCCGGGTACCGGCTTCGACGTTGTGCCGACCGACTGCGTCGCCGCAATGCTGAAGAAGACGATGCCGGATGCGCGCTCGCTGGTGCTGGGTTTCGAAGCCGGCGGCGGACCGAGCCCGGGCACGGCGAAGACCGGTGTCGAAGGAATCGCCGCGGGCGGCCGGGCACGCATCAAGGGCGAAATCGTTGAAGTGCCTCTCGCCTGGAAGACCCGCGACTTTGTCCGCGACGGCATGAACCGTTCGGCGGTCAGCATTCCCTGGGGTGATCTGTACACGGCGTGGGTTTCGACCGGCATCCCGAACATCGAGACGTACATGACCGCCTCGCCCAAGGCGATCCAGCGCATGCGCTGGATGCGGCATCTGCGGCCGTTGCTGCGCCTGTCTGCGGTGCAGTCCTATCTCAAGGGCCGCATCACCGCGAAAAACGCCGGCCCGACCGAGCAGCAACGCCGCGAGAGCGCCAGCTACATTTGGGGCGAAGTGAACAATGCCCGCGGCAAGGGCGCACAGTTGCTGATCCGCACTCCGAACGGGTACGACCTTACCGCCAGCGCCGCGGTCGGCATGGTGCAGCATGTGCTGAAACATTCCGGCGAAGGCGGCTACTACACGCCTTCGCAGCTGATGGGCGCGGACTACGTGTTGCGTCTGCCCGGAGTCAGGCGCATCGGATAGGCGCGATCGGCAGAACCCGGGATAGCGCGAACGTCACGGGGCCGCTGCTACACTGCACCGCCCACACCGTTCCGATCCCATGGCCAATCCGAAACCGTCGCTGGGCCCGCTGCAGGCCCTGATCTTTTCCTCGCGCTGGCTGCAACTGCCGCTCTACCTGGGCCTGATCGTCGCGCAAGGCGTTTACGTCGTGCAGTTCCTGCGCGAACTGTGGCACCTGCTCGAAACCACCTTTTTGCACGGCGGCATTTCCGAAGCTGCCGCCGCGGCCGGCCAGACCGCCGAGACCTCCATCATGCTGACCGTCATCGGTCTCATTGATGTGGTGATGATCTCCAACCTGCTGGTCATGGTCATCGTCGGCGGTTACGAAACCTTCGTTTCGCGACTCGGCCTGGAAGGTCATCCGGACCAACCCGAATGGCTATCGCACGTCAATGCCGCGGTACTCAAGGTCAAGCTCGCCACCGCGATCATCGGTATCTCGTCGATCCACCTCCTCGCGACCTTCATCAAGGCCGAGAAGATGGAATCCCACGTGATCATGTGGCAGGTCGTGCTGCATCTGACCTTCGTGGTCTCGGCGCTGGTCATCGCACTGATCGATCGCGTCATGACTCCGAAGGCCGCGCTGCCCTCGTTCAAGAGCGATGCCCACGCGTGACGCCGTTGGTTTTTATCCGTTAATGGATAAAGAAACATTGTGGCGCGGTCGCCACAAGTGCCCGTCTCGGCGGGTTTTCTTCGGCGAGAGTTCCGCTATTCGACCGTCTCACGGAGTCAGGAATGAACACCATGCTGGCAGCATCGGGCACGCTTGCCCTCCTCATCGGCATCGTCCACTCGGTGCTCGGCGAAGTGTTGATGTTCCGCCACCTGCGCCGCGGCGGTTTCGTTCCAACGCTGGACGCCACTCCGCTGCGTGAACGTCACGTGCGCATCCTGTGGGCGACCTGGCACCTGGCCACGGTTTTCGGATGGGCGTTCGCCGGGATTCTGTTCGCGTTTGCGCTGTCGCCCGGGGCGCCGCCGTCGCGCGCATTGGTTGTGAACAGTGTCGTGTTTGCCAATCTCGCCGGATCGATCCTCGTGCTCGTGGGTACCAAGGGGCGTCACCCCGGATGGTTCGGACTGCTGCTCGTCGCGGTGCTCGCCTGGTATGGCGCGGGGGGCGCCTGACCACGGGACTTGCCTGAGATTGCCTTCGCGACGGCTGCCATTGGTACATGGCGAACCCTACAGGATAGGCGTCCGAGGCGGCCTCGAGATTCGCTGCGCCGCTTTCGGGTTCTGAGGTCTGCCCAAACCTCGCGTGTCGCAATCCGCTCGCAAACGCCGTTCAAGCCTTCCGATCGCAGCAATTCGCTGCTTCATCGGAGTCGGCCATGGTGCGCCTGAACGCTGTGAGCACGTTGCTTTCGTCGCCGCTCGGCGCGGCGCTGCTGGTCCTTGCCGGAGTGATGCCAGGCGTGGCCAGCGCGCAGTTCATGCAGATCCTCAAGGTTGGTACGACCGCCGATTGCACCTATTCGACGATCCAGGCCGCGATCAACGCGTCCGTCTCGGGCGATACGATCCGCATCCAGGGGGGAGCGACGTACAGCGAACACCTGACGATCACCGGCAAGTCGCTGACCTTGAGTACGGGCACCTGCACGCCAGTGATCGGTCGCCCCGAAAGTGAAGCCGGCGAAATGCCGTCGGCCGTGGGGCAGATCACGATTTCCGGCTCGGGTGGTGCAAATACCGCGGTGCTGACGATCAGCGGCACTGCCAACGTCACCCTCAAGAATCTGCTGATCCGCAACGGGCATTCCAGCGGCAACGGAGGCGGCATTTACTACAATGGCGCAGGCTCGCTGAATCTGTTCAATGTGATGATCACGCAGAACGTGTCGAACGGGGGCGGCGGCATCGATTTCAACGGCACCGGCTCGGGCGCAAGCCTGTTCATCGGTGCCGACACAATCATCAGCAACAACACCGCGCACGGCTCCGGCGGCGGCATCCGGCTGCGCGGCGCGAGCAGCATGCTGATGGATGCGCCAGCGGCGATCCTCGTCAATCATGCCGATGCCGAAGGCGGTGGACTGCAGGTCATCTCGCCCGCCACGGCTGATATCGGTTCACCGGGTATCGCTCCGTTTCCCGCTTTCGTATTGAACGACGCGACCAACGGCGGCGCGATCGCGATCTACTACAACACCGGAACAATACCACTCGTGCGCTTGTATACCACTGACCCGCAGAACCCGATGGAACTGGAGAACAACAGCGCGAGCAATGTCGGCGGCGGTATCTATATCCATGGGGAAAACGACGATCTGTACTACGACACACTCGCCATGTTCGACGTGCGCTTCAACGGCAACACGGCGCGCAACGGAGCGGCGTGGTTCCAGGACGACTACGACTACTTTGGTCCCGGCCAGTATTCGACCTCGCGGGTGTCGTTCAATCGGTCCGAATTTGTCAGCCCGCCGACCCAGGCGGTGCGCTGTGCGGCCAACGTCCCGTGCAACGATTTCGTCGATAACGCCACGATCGACATCAACGGAAATCCGACCAACGGTGCGCTGATCTATGTGTCGGCAGGCGGCTATCTGGATGCGGAGCGGATGCGCGTGACCCACAACACTGCCGCGCAGTTCCTCATGGCCGACGACGACGACGATGTGACCAGCGTGATGCTCTATACCTCGCTGATCGCGGACAACGTGTTCACCGACTGCCTGATCCGCAAGAACCGCGCGACGATCCTGTATGCGAAACAATCCACCATTGCGCACAACGATATCGGCGGCGGTTCACTGATCATCGGCGACGTCGGCTACATTTTCCTTGAAAACGACATCATTGATCAGCCCGAAACCGTCTACACCGGCGGTGGCGACCGCGGTGCGGACTACGTTCTCACCTCGGACCCGCTGATGGCCGGCTACGGCACGAATCTGATTCATGGGGCACCGCTATTCGCGAACCCTGCGGACGGCAACTACCATCTTGCGGCGACACGGCGCGGCACTGCCGTGACCGCATCGCCCGGCATCGATGTGCTGGCACCAATCAGCGGTGATGATCGAGACCTCGACTACCGATCTTTCGATCAGAACGTGAGCGCAGTCCCTGATCGCGACGGCGTGCGCGACCTCGGGGCTTTCGAAGCGCAGCCGATTGCGCGGATCTTCGGCGACGGTTTTGGCGACGGGGTGCCGCTCGTCGATTGAGATCATCGATGGCCTGAAGCGCGACGGTCCGGTTGCCTGGCGTGCCACGCGCCCGCGAGGATACAATGCATTAATATAAATTAATGACGTTATCCAGGTTGGTCTCGGCACGTGTTTCGCCGGCTACTGCATCGCGCACTGCAGCCCGCGCGGGAGAGGGCGCACGCGAATGCGCGACATCGGCTCTCGCGCTAAAGCTGAATGAAGGCCTCGGGACTCGACACAAAATCAGCGGCGTCGGGCTCATCGATCGCTGAGCACCGTGTCTGACTGTGATCCCTCGCCGCGCGCCGCGTCAGTCGGCGTCCGCTCCTGCTACTCCCTCGCAGCGCACCAGTGCACGGCATAGCGAAGGGTTCATTGGCGACTTATCAGGATCGCATGTCGCAAACCGCCCACGAACGCCGTTCAACCCTCCCGATCGCAGCTATTCGCTGTTTCGATGGAGTTGATCATGTTGCGCCTGTCCCCTGTGCAAAAGCTGATGTCCATGCCGCTCGGTGCGGCGCTGCTGGTCTTCGCCGGAGTGATGCCAGGCGTGGCCAGCGCGCAGTTCATGCAGATCCTCAAGGTTGGCTCCACCGCCGATTGCACCTATTCGACGATCCAGGCCGCGATCAACGCGGCGACGAACGGCGCCACGATCCAGATCCAGGGCAACGCTACCAACACGTACACGGAACACCTGACGATTGCCAACAAGTCCGTGGCATTCAGGACGGGCACCTGCACGCCGGAGATCGGTCGCCCGGGCGGAGACGCCGGCGAGACGCCGTCGGCGACGGGACAGATCACGATTTCCGGCAGCGGGGGTGCAAATACCGCAGTCCTGACGATCAGTGGCACCGCCAACGTGACCCTCAGGGATCTGTTGATCAAGAATGGCCATTCCAGCGGCAACGGAGGCGGCATTTACTACAATGGCACGGGCTCGCTGAATCTGTTCAATGTGATGATCACGCAGAACGTGTCGAACGGCGGCGGTGGCATCGATTTCAACGGCACCGGTTCGGGTGCGAGCCTGTTTATCGGTACGGACACGATCATCAGCAACAACACCGCGCACGGTTCCGGTGGCGGTATCCGATTGCGCGGCGCGAGCAGCATGCTGATGGATGCGCCAGCGGCGATCCTCGTCAATCATGCCGATGCCGAAGGCGGTGGACTGCAGGTCATCTCGCCCGCCACGGCTGATATCGGTTCACCGGGTATCGCTCCGTTTCCCGCTTTCGTATTGAACGACGCGACCAACGGCGGCGCGATCGCGATCTACTACAACACCGGAACAATACCACTCGTGCGCTTGTATACCACTGACCCGCAGAACCCGATGGAACTGGAGAACAACAGTGCCAGCAATGTCGGTGGCGGCATCTATGTGCATGGGGAAAATGAGGACTTGCGTTACGGCACGCTGGCCATGTTCGACATGCGCTTTGTCGGCAACGTGGCAAAGAACGGGGCGGCCGTGTTCCAGGACGACTACGACTACTTCGGCCCCGGCGTCTTTTCAACCTCGCGAGTTTCATTCAACCAGAGCGTATTCGCTGGCCCACCAGTGCAGGCGGTGCGCTGTGCGGCGAGCGTGCCGTGCAATGACTTCATCGACAATGCCACGATCGACATCAATGGCAATCCGACCAACGGCGCGCTGATCTATGTCTCGGCAGGCGGCTACTTCAATGCGGTGCGGATGCGCGTGAGGAACAACAGCGCGGCGCAGTTCATCATGGCGGACGACGACAACGACGTGACCAGCGTGACGATCAATACCTCCCTGATTGCGGACAACGTCTTCACCGACTGCCTGATCCGCAAGAACCGGGACACCTACCTTCGAATTGATCAGAGCACGATTGCGAACAACGACATCGGCGGCGGTTCACTGATCATCGGCGACGTCGGATACATGTTCCTTAGTAACGACATCATCAAGCAGCCCGAGATCGTGTATACCGGCGGTGGCGATCACAGTGCCGACTACATCCTCACGTCGGATCCCGCGATGACGGCCTACGGCACGAACCTGTACTACGGAACGCCCCTATTCGCCGATGCGGCTGCCGGCAACTACCACCTCGCGGCGTCCAAGCGCGGCACCACGATCACGGCATCGGCCGGCATTGATGTGCTGGCGCCGGTGACTGGCGACGATCGCGATCTTGAGTTCCGGCCTTTCGACCAGGACGTGACCGCGGTCCCCAACCGCGACGGCGTGCGTGACCTCGGCGCGTTCGAAGCACAGCCGATCGCGCGGCTGTTTGGCGATGGCTTTGGCGACAGCCTGCCGCTGGTCAACTGAGCGTTTCAAAGTCTTGACGCGCGATGCTCCGATCGTCTGACGGGTCAGGCGATCGGATTCGCGGATTGTAAATAAGATATTTGTTCACGTTTGCTGGACAAGCCGTCTATCGCGCAAGCGAGCTGCGCGCGCGTTTGCCCCCAATGCAGAACCGAGATGTCGCCTCGATTCAGATCGAGGCGATCCTTGAATACCGCTTCCTCGTAGACGCCGGAGTCGCCGCGCCGACCGCATCGACGATGCATCGACTTTACGCGAATCGATGCTGAGTTCGGATAACGCCGCCACGCGCGAAGCACGCGGCGCTGGCGCCACTCCCAGCGCTGCACGATGGCGGCCGACTCACGTCGCGGCTCGAGCGGGTCTCGGGCCCGCCGCTGTCCATTTTGGATGAAAGTGGAAAAGCGTCGCGTCGGAATTTCTCAGCCAGACGGCGGGCACTCGATCAGCGTATACCCACAAAGACGCGCGCATGGACGGGCACCACGCCCGCCGCGATTTCTTCCGGCGGAGCATTCCGCTTTGGCTGCGACGCATGTTTGGAATCGTGCGCCGACCAAAAAACCGTCTGCTGACACCGCCGGATTCCTTCTATCGAATCGCCGGACGCAAGTCACGCGCATGCGAATCCTTGTGCCGGATTTCCGGGAACCTGTGCTGCATTTCCGAGAACAACGTGCACAGGTTTGATTGCACCCTGCGCATATCCGATTGCTTGTGTCGGATATCGGATTGCATCGGGCGAACCGCTGGAATGATGCGTTGAACATCGGATCTGCGGCGGATGATGTTGCGAAGCGAGCACCGTCTCTTGAGCGGCGGCGGATGGTGATCGGCGACTCGACGTCTGCTTTCGGATACGCGGCAGAAGGAATCGGCAGGTCGCCGCATGCCATCGGCGCTGCGACGCCGAAGGTCTCCGGGTCGATGCCGGTGATCAAACACTCGTGGCGTCAGTCCAGAGCTTCGCAGGGTCATTCCAAACACTCGTGGGGTGACTCCAAACTACCGCAGGGTCATTCCAGATACTCGTCGGATGACGTCAGATATGCGTCACCAGACCTCCACGGTGCGCGCGAGTATGTCGGATCCCCTCGGCGGGCTTTGCTGGATCGCGGACGGACATCGGGGCGCTGCCGACGACCTCCGGAACTGCGGCGACGGAGTTCGGAGCTTGGCGCCTCGCTGCTCGTCAGCATGGTGATTGATCACGGCGCGAAGCTCTCCGCGCAGACGTCCGTGCTTTCGCTGTTTCCCGACTACCAAACGCTGCAGTGCATCGATGCGTCCAAGCGCGCGATCACGCTCGGCGACCTGATGAGCATGCGCTCAGGTCTGGCCTGCGACGACAACGCCGACGACTCACCTGGCGGTGAAGACGCGATGCAAAGTCAGCACGACGAACGCGACTGGTACCGCTACACGCTGAACCTGCCGATGGCGCAAGCGCCCGGCGCGGACAAAGCCGTGTATTGCTCGGCCGGCATCAACCTGCTCGGTGGCATCGTTCGTCGCGCGACGAGTCGCCCGCTCACCGACCTGTTCCGCGACTGGATCGCCGGCCCGATGCAGATGCGCGGCTATCACCTCAATCTGACACCCGACGACGATGCCTACCTGGCCGGCGGCGTGTACCTGCGTCCACGCGACCTGCTCAAGCTTGGGCAGTTGTATCTGGATCGCGGCGTCTGGCACGGCAAGCGTCTGGTGGACGCACGCTGGATCGATGCATCCATTACGCGACGCAGCACCTTCGGCACCAACCACGACTACGGCTATGCCTGGCATCTGCACACCTTCCGCGTGCAGGAGCACGACTACCGCGCCTACGCCGCCGAAGGCAACGGCGGCCAATTCGTGATCGTCGTTCCGGAGCCGGATCTCGCCGTCGCGATCACTGCGGGCAGCTACGGTGAATTCTCCACGTGGTACCCGTTGCAGAATCTCGTCGCCGAGTACATCATCCCCGCCGCGCTGCGGGTGGTGCGGTGAATTCATTGCGAATCGCGAGAGCGCGTCCTGTCGGAATGGCGTATTTGCGAAAGCGTTTTGTGGAGAAATAGCACCTGGCGTTGCGCGGGCTTTGGCGCATTCGGCGCGTCGGTCAATGATTTCGATGGTGGGCCGACGCCCACTGTGCGTCTTTGGCCGGCACGCATAGGTTGGCCAGCCGCATCGCCTGTGCGACACTTTGTCCTCACCAACCGCGAAAAACGGCTGCCGGCAGTCTTTGACTCTTGATTCTTTGAGTCTTGTTGCCCGACAGCCGCATACACGCCACCGCGCTTCTCCAGCCAGGTCGGCCAGCGTTTCCCCCGACAACCGTCGGAACTCTCCGTGTGGCTCGCATCGACGCGAGTGCGCGGAGTACCGGAAAACGCCATGCCCAGCCAGCTCGAATTCCCGCACCGCTCGAATCACCCCCGCATCGCGATCATCGGCGCCGGCCTCGGCGGCCTCACACTCGCACGCGTTCTGCACCTCCATGGCATCGCCGCGACCGTTTTCGAGGCGGAAGCATCGCCGCATGAACGGGCCCAGGGCGGCTTGCTGGATCTGCACGAGTACAACGGACAACTCGGTCTGAAAGCCGCGGGCCTGCACGACGCGTTTCTGGCACTCGCCTTGCCGGGCGAAGATGCCAAGCGAGTGGCTGACCGCCACGGCACCGTACTGTTCGATCAGCCGAGCACCGGCAGCACCGCAAAGCCTGAAGTTGAGCGCGGTGCCCTGCGTCGACTCATCATCGAATCCCTGCCTGCCGACGCCATCCGCTGGGGCCACAAGCTCGCACACGCGCAGCGCAGCGCCAACGGTCAACATCAACTGATCTTCGCAGACGGCTCCACGCATACCGCCGATGTACTCGTCGGCGCGGACGGCGCCTGGTCGAAGGTTCGAGCGCTGCTGTCCGATGCAAAGCCCGCCTACACCGGCACCACCTTCATCGAAACGCATCTCTTCGATGGCAACAACGTACACAAATCCAGCGCCGACGCCATCGGCAGCGGCACGCTGATGGCCGTCGAGCCCGGCAAAGGCATCCTCGCGCATCGCCACGCCAACGGCCATTTACAGGCCTACATCGCGTTGAACCAATCGCAATCCTGGATTGCCGCCATCGACTTCAGCCAACCCGCGGCCGCGCTCGCACGCATCGCGGCCGAATTCGACGGTTGGGCGCCACCGCTACGCGCCCTGATCATCGACAGCAATACCGCGCCCATCGTGCGCCCCATCCATGCCCTGCCGGTCGATCACCGCTGGCCGCGCATCCCGGGAATCACGTTGCTCGGCGACGCCGCTCACCTGATGTCGCCGTTTGCTGGCGAAGGCGCCAACCTTGCCATCTACGACGCCGCCGAACTAGCCCATGCGCTGGGAGACCATCCGGGCGATATCGAGGCGGCATTGCAGAAGTATGAAAGTGGACTGTTTCCGCGAAGCGCTACATTCGCCAAGCAGACTGCATCGAACCATCAGCGATTCTTTGGCGAGGATGCACCGCGGAGTGTGGTGCAGTTGTTTTCTGCGTAATAGTTGCGTGCTGGTAGCCCGCGGTGGAGCTTGGTCCATCGCGCGAGCCAGTGAAACCACTTGACGGCGGCTACGCCATCCCGCGTGGTGCACTCCCGTGGAGTAGAGCGACCGGAGCGGCGGATCCCGCTAAGCAACACGTATACGAAGGCGCCTTGTGAAGAAGTCGCACCGGGCCTAGACTATCCCTTCATACGTGCTCAACGCGTGCCGTCTTGAAGAGATCCAAGTTCGGACGCAACGCCGTATTTGAGAACAAGACAATCGCTGAATCCTCGCCATTCAGCCAAATCCCGTCATCATCAGCCCATCCAAACCCCGGGCTCGCCATGATTCGTCACTGCATCATCCGCACCGCGTGCGCGCTAGCTACTCTCGCGTTGCTGAGTGCCTGCGCCACCAACGAGGCGATCCGCACCCCCGCCCACCATCCCAATGACGTCCGTGCGCAAGTCGTGCGTTTGCTGCCGGCGAAAACACCCGATCGTCAGGACTGGGCGAACGATGTGGTTTCGGCGTTTGCGGCGCTGGATATCGAGGCTTCGACGCAGAATTTGTGTGCGGCATTGGCGGTGGCGGAGCAGGAGTCGACATTCACCGCGGATCCCCTCGTCCCGGGATTGGGAAAAATCGCGCGGGCGGAAATTGATCGTCGTGCGCAAGGTCTGCATGTGCCGTTGCTGGTCGTCAAAGGCGCCTTGTTGCTGGATTCGCCGAACGGGAAATCGTATGGAGAACGCATTGCGGCGGTGCGGACGGAGCGTGAGTTGAGTCGCTTGTATGAGGACTTCATCGGCATGGTGCCGCTGGGGCAGCGCCTGTTTGGCGGATCGAACCCGGTGCGCACGGGTGGGCCGATGCAGGTGAGCGTCGCCTTTGCCGAGCAGCATGCGCGTGCGCACGACTATCCGTATCCGGTCGACGGCACGATTCGCCACGAGGTCTTCAGTCGACGCGGTGGAATGTATTTCGGAATCGCGCATTTGCTCGGCTATCCCGCGTCGTACGAGCAGATGCGCTATCGCTTCGCGGACTTCAACGCCGGTTGGTATGCGAGCCGCAACGCGGCGTTTCAGCAGGCGGTGAGCCTGGTTTCGGGAATCGCCTTGGTGCTGGATGGCGATCTGATCGATCACGACGATGACAGGCACGCGGGTGCGACGGAACGCGCGGTGCGCTCCCTCGCGGCGCGCATCGATCTCGGCAATGCGCAGATCCGCCGCGCGCTTGAACGCGGCGATCGCCTCGACTTTGAAGAAACCTCGCTGTACGGACGCGTGTTTGCACTGGCGGAGCAAAGCCAGCATCGGCCGCTTCCGCGGGCGGTGCTGCCACGCATCGCCCTGAAGAGTCCGAAGATCACGCGCAAGCTCACCACCGAATGGTTCGCCACCCGCGTGGAGCAGCGCTACCAGGCCTGCCTCGCGCGCGCTGCGCCGGCCAAATAAGCAGCAGCAACGATCGGGTATGGCGACGCCGTTGCCTGACGTTGCCGTTGTGCACGATGCTAAATCGATAACTATTCTGCGCTTGGTGCGCTTGGTGCGCTTGGTGCGCTCAGGCCGGATGCCGGGCGTGCCACGCCAGCAAGGCGACACGGTAGTGCTCCAGCGCTTCGGCATAGACATCGAGCACGCAGCGCTCGCAGCCGCTTTCGCAGCATTCGGCCGGGCCGGGCTTTTCCGGCGGTAGCGGCATGGGATCGTCGGGTGCGTTCACGGCGAATAGTCTAGCGGCTGTTGCGCGCCGCAATACGGATTGCCGAAGGTCCGGATGGTGAGGCCGTCATGCCGACTTGGCACGGAATTCCGCGCCGACACGGAGCGCCTGGCCATCACTGCGACGCTGGGTTGAGGTCGTTGTCGCGTTAGCGGATGCGCACCGCGCTGCCGCGGTGTGTTCCGAGATGGTCACAGAATGCACATTGCAGCAAATGCGTGGACGCGCCGAAGTTACCGGGCCCGGCTGGAATGCGGCAGAAGGCCGTGGTTCAGGGAAGGCATGCCATTCAGGTAAGCGTGCCGATCACGGATCGGTTGTGATAGCGTTTCGTCGTTGTGGATCAGGACCGGATAATTCCCATGTCAGAATCAGGCGAGCAGCCACGCGGGGCCTGTCCGCCATCCGGCACCGGTCCACTGCCCGATGCGATGTACCGGCAGATGATCGACGCCGTGCTGGACTACGCGATCTTCTATCTCGATGCCGAGGGCCTGGTCCGCTCATGGAACGCGGGTGCACGCATCCTGAAGGGCTACGAAGCCGACGAAGTGATCGGTCGGCACTTTTCGATTTTCTATCCGCCGGATCTGATCGCCAGTCGATGGCCCGAACGCGAACTCGAGCTGGCGCGCGAATCGGGCCGCTTCGAAGATGAAGGCTGGCGCGTGCGCAAGGACGGCAGCCAGATGTGGGCGAACGTGATCATCACGCGCATCACCGACGCCAGCGGCGCGGTATGCGGCTATTGCAAGGTCACCCGCGATCTGACTGAGCGGCGCAAACAGGAAGAGCTGCTGCGCCAGAGTGAAGAGCGTTTCCGCATGCTGGTCGACAGCGTCCAGGACTATGCGATCTTCATGCTCGACCCGGCCGGACGGATTGCGAGCTGGAACGCCGGTGCCGAACGTGCCAAGGGGTATGCCGCGGCAGAGATCATCGGCCAGCACTTCTCCATTTTTTATCCGCCCGACGTGGCGGCGAACGGATGGCCCTCGCAGGAACTTGAGCTGGCTTTGCGCGATGGACGCCTGGAAGATGAAGGATGGCGCATTCGCAAGGACGGCAGTCGCTTCTGGGCCAGCGTGGTGATCACCCCGATCCACGGCGGTGGCGGCCAGCACCTGGGCTTTGCCAAAGTGACGCGCGACCTGACCGAGCGCCGGAAGATTCATGCGCTGGAAGACGAGGGGCGGCGCATCACCACCTTCATTGCGATGCTCGCGCATGAACTGCGCAATCCGCTCGCGCCGATCGTCAGCGCTTTGTCGGTCATGCAGATGGAACAAATGGAATCACGGTCCCTGCGGATGGCACGCGATGTGCTCGTTCGTCAGCTCGATCAGATGATCCGGCTGGTGAACGATCTGCTCGATGTGGGACGCATCACCAGCGGCAAGATCCAGATCGAGCGCAAGCCAATGGATCTGAGCGGCGCGCTGCATGAAGCCATTGAGGTAGCGGGCCCTCTGATGCGCGCCAAATCACAGACGCTGACGCTGAAGGATTCGAGCGCTGCGGCCTGGGTAGCAGGCGATCGCGCGCGCATCGTGCAGATCTTCGGCAACTTGCTCAGCAACGCAGCGAAATTCACGCCGGAAGGCGGTCGGATCAATGTCGCCGTCAGCGCGCATGATGACCGCGTCGAGGTCAGCGTCAAGGACAACGGCCCCGGCATTCCGCCGGCGCAACTGAAGAATGTCTTTAATCTGTTCGTGCAGGGCGAACAGGATCTGGCGCGATCCAAGGGCGGCCTGGGTCTGGGCCTGAGTCTGGTGCATCAGCTCGTCAAGCTGCACGGCGGTGACGTCACCGCCTATAGCGTCGGCCAGGCGGGCATGGGCAGTGAGTTTGTCATCACGCTGCCGGCGATACCGTCGCCGGATGCCAATCCGGGGCCGGCCTCATCGCCCGCGCCGACGCTGAAGGGAAAAATCCTGGTTGTGGATGACAATGTGGACGCTGCCAACATGCTGGTCGTATTGCTGCGCGACACAGGCTACCAGGCCAGCGCGGCGTACAGCGGTGAGACCGCGCTGGCCGCGGTCAGGACGAATGCGCCGGCCGTGGTGCTGCTGGATATCGGCATGCCGGAACTCAATGGCTATCAGGTCGCGCAGGCGATTAACACGCAGATGGCCGATCCACCCAAACTCGTCGCGCTGACCGGGTATGGCCAGGCGATGGATCGTGAGGCCACGACGGACGCGGGTTTCCACGCTCACCTGGTCAAGCCGGCCGCGATCGCGGAACTCATCGAAGTGCTCAATCGCCTGCTCGGCTAGCGTGCGTGCGGGCCGACGATTGAGCCATGAGCGTGGGATTCGCGGGCCGAGTTGGATGTCGGGAGATAAAAAGACAAAGTATTTTTGTGCAGGTCGTGCACCACGGGCGCCTTACTCCAGTTCGTCGATTCGCCGCTGTAGCCGCGCCTTCCACTCCGCATCCGACTCTGCAGCGACCATCGCCTTCAATGCGGTGATCTGGGCGACGTCCAGTGCCTTGCTCTGCGAGGTCGGAATGTCGGGGGTGACGCCGGTGCCCTCCCAGTCGGTGTGGGTGACCGGGTTGATCGGGCGGCCACCGGGAACGAACATCTGGAAGTGCGCGCTGACGCGTTGCGGGTCACCGGCGTGGGCGCCACCGCCGGTGGTTTCGCCGATAACCGTGGCGCGGTGGTTGTTCTTCAGCGCGTAAGCAAGATCCTCACAGCCGGAGAAAGTATCTTCACTGGTCAACAAATAGACTTTGCGCGTTTCGCCATACTTCTTGCCGGCAACCTGCTCGGTGGTCCAGCGTACGTCAGTACGATTTTCGTCGCGCCAGTAGATGTCGTTGAGGTGTGTGGGTTTGTCGTACAGGTAGCTGGCGAATAGCATGACGGATTCCGGATCGCCGCCATCGCATTTGCGCAGATCGACAATCAAAGCGGCGGTATCCACGAGCAGGGCCATGACGCCGGCGTAGCGCTCGGCCGTTCCCCCGGGCCGGCCGAACTGATGCAGATCCACGTAGCCGATATTGCCGCGCAAGCGGTTGAAGCCGGATACGCCGAAGTTGAAGCGCACTTGTTCGATGCGTTCGGCGGCTTCGTCGTCGGCGGATTGTTCGTTATCGTTGGTCATTTCGGGGATGATCTTCTCGGAGTAGCGCACCCCAACGTGCTTGTCGCTGAGTTCGCGTTGCAGCGTCTTGGTCAGCGTCTCGGCAAATGCTTCCGCGCTGGTCACGCGGTCGAACTCGCCGCTCTGCGCCAACGCGCGCAGGCGCGTTTCGAGCGCCGCGGCCTTGTCGGGAAACACGTAGTGCCGGTTCATGCGAGCGATCACGCTGTCGATCGCTTCAGCGCGCATCGCCGCATCCACGGGCATGTCTTTTTGCGGCGGTCCGGGTGGGCCTCCTCCGGGCATGCCGTGCAGGGCCAGCGCGAGACCGCCGAATACCGTGCCGCCCAGGACGGCAGCAATGGCGATCGTTTTCTTCCGGATTCGTTTCATCGCAATACTCTCAATCGGGGATTGGCGTCGGGTTTCGACGCGCCCAGACTGAGATTGGAATGTGGGGACATTGTGGGGATGGGCCGCGTGCGCCGCGCAGCGCTACCACTCGACGCGATAACCGAGCCCGTAGACGGAATGGATCACCTCGGTATCCGGTAGCGATTCAGCCAGTTTGCGACGCAGGTTCTTGATGTGCGTGTCGATCGCACGATCGCTGACATCGAGGTTGTCGCGATGCGCCAGATCGAGCAATTGTGCGCGCGAGTAGATGGTGCCCGGATGCGCGGCCATCGCGGCGAACAAGCAGTATTCGGTCGGCGTCAAATCCAGTTTGCGCGCATGAATACTGACACTGCGGCGCGCTTGATCGACGACCAGGCCATGTCCGGTGTCGACCGACTGGCGCGGTCGACGCAAGATCGCCTTGATGCGCGCGACCAGTTCGCGCGGACTGAAGGGCTTGCACAGATAATCGTCGGCGCCGCTGTCCAGGCCGAGCAGGCGATCGATCTCCTGCACGCGGGCGGTCACCATGATGATTGGCACATCGGAAAATGCGCGCACCGCCTGGCACACGGCAAGACCGTCGAGGCCGGGCAGCATCAGGTCGAGCACGATCAGATCCGGCGGATCTCGCCGCACGCACGCGAGCGCCGCGTGACCCTCCGCGATCACGCGTGACTGAAACCCCGCGGCATTCACGTAGTCGTGCATGATCGCCGACAGATCGCTCTCATCTTCCACAATGAGAATCCGCGCACTCATGCCGCGCCGGCCCGCTTCAGGATCATGCACACGCGCAGGCCGCCGAATCGCGACGGCGCGAATTCCAGACGGCCCTGGTGTGCAGCCAGGATCTGCTGGCACAAGGCCAGCCCGAGTCCGGCGCCACCGAGATTGCGGTTGCGCGAGGATTCGACCCGGAAGAATCGTTCGCCCAACCGCGGCAGCCAGGTTTCCGGCACGCCGGGGGCGGTGTCCTCGATCACGACCTGTACGACGTCGCCCAGCGTTGCGACATGCACCTCGACTCGGCCACCCGCGGCGGTATAGCGCACGCTATTCTCCAGCAGATTGGTCAC
>JBDTLV010000043.1:0-39742 GCA_039934615.1 Tahibacter sp. | reverse complement strand
GTCGATAAAACCCGCGCCGCGTGGCTCGCCGGCACCGCCAAAGCCGCCAGCCTCAGCGGCAACCAATGGAGCACCCAGGAATGGGTCCGCTTCCTCGAAGGCATGCCCGCCACGCTGAGCACCGCCCAGTTAACCGAACTCGACGCCGCCCTGCATTTTTCCGGCACCCCGAACGGCGAAATCGCCCAACGCTGGTACCCCCTCACCGTCCGCAGCGGCTACGCTGCCGCCCGCCCCGAGCTGGAAAAATTCCTGATCGCGATCGGTCGCCGCAAACTCATCATGCCGACCTGGGAAGCACTCACCGCCAAGCCGGAAGACCTCGTGTTTGCGCGCACCGTGTTCGCGAAAGCCAAACCGGGCTATCACCCGATCACCACGGCGTCGGTGACGGCGGCGCTGGATAAGGTGGCGAAGAAATAGCGTTGGGGAATTGTTGCGAATGTGCGGGGTAAGCAATTAGTAGCGTGTGGTCGCCAATGGCGACCGCACGACGACGGCTTATGCAGAACGTTTCGGCACCAATCGCGCCGCGTTGAAGTTCAGCCTGATTGCTTATTTGGAATCCAACAATGGCGCCGCAGAATCGCGCACGTCGCTCTTCCATTCGGCGATCAACAGAGGCGGATCTTCGTTCCATCCAGGCCTGGTTAGAGGCAGACGACGAGCTAGAAATTCATGGAAACTTCCTGTGCAACTGGACTGTGATTGCGGACGCTCATCGCAAAGCAAGTAGGGCGCAATAACCGAAGGGCATTGCGCCGAACGACGGTAGCGCACAACTCAGTCTTCATATAGCGGAAGGCCAACAACACCGATTCCCCAATCGCTGGGATAGGCACCCTCATCGACCCACCGGTGGAACGTGGAATAAGGCCAGTCCGCGACTCTTTCCACCAGTCCATGTTTCAATGGATGGATGTGAACGTAGTCCACGCGCGCGGTAAAGTCATGTTCGTCGCGCACCTGGTGTTCCCAATATCTTCGCTGCCAGATACCCCTCTCACCTCGCGCTTGGCGTACGAGTGATCGTCTTTCCGTGACAGGCAATCGTTTGCTGAAGTCCGACTTGATCAGCCGCCAGCGCAGCGCAAAATCGGCATCTCCTTCGGGTAATTCGATGACACAGTGAAGATGGTTGGGTAAGACAACCCACGCGTGAATCACGAAAGGGTGACGGGCCTTGACCGAGGCCACCACTTGCCGCAGATCGTCGATGTGGCGTAAGAGCAAATCGTTGCTTCGACGCTGCAGAAGGTTGACCGTGAAAAGTAAGTTCCGCCTAGCATCCAGGCGCGACGATAGTCTGGCATCCGTGCAGCCTCGGCGAATTTTCCGTGCGGCGCAATGCCCTTTGGTTATTGCGCCCTACTGTTCTGCAACTGTAGCTCGGCCGCCCGCGCGTACTAATGCCGATGCCGATGGTGCAAATCCGGATAGTGCACATGGCTATGTGTGATCGGCGTGTGTTCGTGCGGATGGCTGTGCGGTTCAGTGCCATCCCAGGGGAAGTCGTGGTCGTGCTGGTGGTGTGCATCGTGTCGATGGCGATGGGCGTGTTGCAGGGCTTCGTGTAGGTGCTCGTGGACGTGGCGTTCGCTGACATGCAACCAGACACCGAGTGCCATGAGTGCGCCAGCGATCCAGAAGATCAGCGTGGGCGCTTCGCCGAGTAGCAGGAATGAGAGCGTAGCGCCGACGAATGGCGCGGTGGAGAAATAGGCGCCGGTGCGTGCGGAGCCGAGGTGTCTGAGCGCGAGTACGAAAAGCACGAGGCTGACGCCGTAGCCGAACAGGCCGACGGTAGCGGCGCCGATGAGTGGCGCGAGTGGGGGCAAGGATGCACCGAGCATCAGTGCGGCGCTGATATTCACGGCGCCCGCCACAGCGCCCTTGATGGCGGCGATCTGCACCGGATCGCCACCGGATACCGCGCGTGTCAGGTTGTTGTCGATGGCCCAGCACAGACATGCGCCGGCGATGGCGATCGCGCCCCACGAGATGCGCTGCCCGCTTTGCGGTTCCCAGGACAGCAACAGGCCGCCGGCCACGATCGCGAGCATGCCGAGAAAAATGCGCCGGTCGAAATTCTCGCGAAACACGATCCAGGCCAAAACTGCCGTTAGTACACTTTCCAGATTCAACAACAATGACGCATCCGCCGCGGCCGCGGTCTGCAAGCCCCACATCAGCAGCGCAGGACCCAGCACACCGCCGAAGATCACGGCGCCAGCCAGCCACGGCAAATCGCGGGCCGCGAGCCGTGCGTCACCGCCACGCTGACTGACGAGTCGTCGCAGCAGCAGCCATAGCGAAAGCCCGATACCCGATCCTGCGTACAGAAGTCCCGCCAGCAATAGTGGCGAAACCTGCCCTAACAGTGTTTTGGCAAAGGGCGTGCTTGCGCCAAACAGGCCGGCCGCGAGCAGGGCATATCCCACAGCGCTATCCCCGCGTGGCCAACCACTCGATGAAACCGGCGAAATCGGGTTCATGTTGCTATTTCCAAAATAAGGCATCCGGATGGCACACAGTCTGATGCATTTGTCGGACGCCCGCGGTAGGCCGAATTCGCGGGGCGCGTTGGGCAATGCGTCGCCCGGCGTTTCCAGAGCGACAAATCACCCTTCCGATATACCTTTGGATGCCTCGATTTCGACGCTTCGCGAGTCCATGTCGCCGCTGTGCCGCAGGCTCGCGAACTTTCGCGCCGACCCTCGCGCATTTTTGTGCGACGCCGGCGCGAATCGTCGCGGCATGGTCACTATCTGCGGGGCGGCTGCGTCGTATCGCGGCAACGGTGCGGGGCTGACGCGGCGTCGGTGACGCTAATTGCGGCGAGCGTCAGGCTCTCTGCGCGGATGGCACGCGAGCTCACGAGATCATCCGGCGCAATGCCCTTGGGTTACGACCAACGGAAGTCCCCTTGGGGACGCCCGGTGGAAGTAGCCGTGGAGGATTACGCCCGCCCGTCCTGCTGCAATCGCACCGGCTGGGAATTTTCCGCAACAAAATCAGCAAGGTATCAATCGAAAGGTTTCCGTAAGGCGGCGCGAGGGCGCAATCGTCAGGGTGGGAGGCAACGCGAGGCAGTGGGTTCAGTCAGACCCTCAGCCGGCGAAGCAGACCCCCCAGTGACGAGGATTTATCGATGGACGCCCCCGCCCTGTTCGACCGCGCGCAAGCACCCGCTGCGCCGAATTCCGCCCCGCCTTCCGCGTCAATGGCGGCGTCGACTGAAGATTCACCCACGCTGGCGTCGAGCGGTGCGCATGCACTGCTGGACCGCGGACAGGTCGCACTCGATGGCGAAGTGCTCCGGCGCCTGCGCCAGAGCCGTCTGCTCAGTCAACAGGATCTGGCCGACGATTGCTGGCGACGCAACATCCGCGTCTCGATCGCGACCATCAAACGCGCGGAATCCGGCCGCGCGGTGCGTTTCCGCATCGCCCGCGAACTGGCTCGCTGTTTCGGCATTCCGGTGGTGCGCATTCTTCGCGCCGATCCATCACCGCCGGGCGTGGCTGGCGGCGCACACGTGGGCAAGCTCGGCTGGACTGGCATCGAACTGATACCACTTCGAGTCGGTAGCGATGCTGCTTTTGCGGTGATTTAAACAAATACTGTATCTGCGACCGAAGCACAGCGAACCAGCGATAGCCCTGGTCGCGGTAGCAGCAGCGGAACGGCAATTCGGCTTCCTGTCGTGCGTCGACGCCCCGCGCGCTCCACTGGCTGTCGATGGAAACCGGAGCCGCAACCCGGAAATTCGTCGACGTTCCAAACCCTACCCAGGAGATCACCATGTCCGTAACCAGTTTGAAACCCGTGCGCAAGAATGCAGCCGTCCTGAAAACGACGAATCGCCCGCCGCGCCGCGTGCCGATCGGCCCGGGCCGGTTTGCGACACTGAAAGCGGATTTCGCCAGCAGCCTCCAGCCGAAGACGCGGCTGGGCGGGATCGCCGTACAACTGGCGGAACAAACCGCCGTCACCACGCTCAGCGTGGCAGCCATCTCCAGCTACGTGTACGCCCTGACCCAGGCGGCTGCGCCTCAGGTCCAGTTCACCGATCTGCCGCCCGGCATGAACAACTCGCAGCTCGGTCCGCTGCAAAATGCTTACGACTTGTTTTTGACGCAATTTAGCATTTTTCAAGGTCAGGCCGGCACGTGGATCAATACGCAGCAGGGCACTGGCACGCCTAGCATCTTCTCGCAGCTGGTGTCCGTTCCGAACACGATGACCGCGATCAACGCGACGGTGAGTTCGAACTTCGCATTGCTCAATTCGCTGACCCCGGGCTCGCCTTCCTATAACAACGTGCTGACCCAGCAGGAGAACCTGATCGGCGCTGAAAAGCCGGCGATCAATACGCTGGTGACGTCGATGCAGACGCTCGGTACCACCTTGGAAAGTGGTGCAGATCAGCTCATCGCGTCAACCCAGACTGGCGTGTTGGCCCAGATGCTGAACGCCTATGCCGCTGACATCGCCGCCCTCAACACGGACATCATGAACGCCAACAATCAGATCAGCGCCGACAACGCGAAAATCATCGGCGAGGGCGTCGGCGCCGGAACGTCGGTCACGGTGGGTCTGGTTGGACTGGTGAACTGGTGGAATCCGATCGGCTGGATCCTGATGGCTGGTGGCGCGGTGGGCGCGTATTTCGCGATCACGGAAATCGAAACGCTCAAGGCGCAGGTCGCCCAGCTGCAGGGCGAGATCACCAACGACATCGCGTACAAGACCAGCGACGAACAGGCTGCAATGTGGATGTCTGCATTCTGCACCCAGCTGCAGGGCTTCGCCACCTTGAATGCGGCCGCGCAACTGGAACTGCTTGCGCTGGAAAATCTGTACAACACGCTTGCTGCGGACATCACCGCAGCGGTAGCGGATCTGACCTCGAACCAGCTGGCCGAGGCGCAGAACGAATGGAACACGATTCTCCAGGCAGCGTCCGTTCTCAGTGGCCTGACCGCCTACGTATGGCCCAATTTCGCCCAGTTGAGCAACCCGTCCAGCTTTGCCGCGGTGGGTAGCGATGCCTACTACATCAGCATGTCCGGCGAGATGTATCACTACACGGGCAGTACCGGAAGCTGGACCGACATGCGCGTCACTGCCTACAGCTGCGTCGGTCAGGGGACCACATTGGTCGCCATCGACGGCGCGCCGACCGACGGCTCGGAAATCAGTTCCAATCCAGCGGCGTCGACGTACTTCGTCAAGAGCTACAACAGGTCGAATGGCGCATGGACCACCATTTCCACCTTTCCAGCATCCTCCGTCGCGGTCGGCGGCGGTGCGATCTACGCGGTCAACCAGACGGTCAGCGATCGCAACGTGTACCAATACAGTGGATCCGGCACCGGCTGGACTGCGCTGACGCAACTGCCCGGCCCCGACGCGGCGCAGCAGATTGCGGTGGCCGGCGGCAAATTGTTCGCCCTGACCAACAATAGTCAGTTTGTCTACATGTACAATCCAGCGAACGCCAGCTGGACGCAGGTATTCACCCAGACCTGCACCTCGATCACGGCCAACGGCAACATGCTCGGCATCCAGGCCACCAATCTCTACGCGTACCTCTACGATGCCAGCAGCGCTCAGGCGCCGGTCAACTACGGTGTCGGCGTGGTGCAGATCGCGCAACTCTCGAACGGCAACGAATACCGCACCGGCACCGATCTGAGCCTCTGGTATGCCGATACCACGGTGGTTCCTGCGACCTACACCAATGTCGCGCTCAACGTCACCGGCGTATATGCCAGCGATACCAACCTCGTCTACTACATGGACAACCTCGGCAACCTGTTCCTTATCAACGCTGCCGGCGTGATCCAGCCGATTCCAGGCATTCCATCCTGAGCAGCAGATCTGCCGCAATGCGGCGCGCCTTTTGCCCGGGCGCGCTTGCATCGCGCAAATCCGATCGACCAGCGCAATGCACTTGCGCCCTGCACGTCACGCAAAACGACAACCGCCCACGGCGGAATGAATGCGAATGCCCAACCATCGGTACGGAGAATGTATGAACACCATCCTGAAACGTAACAACAGCGCCCGCCGGAAGCCGCAGCCGGCGATCAGCGCGCCACTGCCGGTCATCGATATTGGCAACAACCTGATCACCTGCTGCACGTATCTGAGTGCCGTCGAATCGGCAACGCTTCCGAGTGTCGTGACGGACGATCCACAGTACGCCGCGCTGGCGACGGCGTATGCGGACTGGCAAGCCACGGTCTGGGAACAGTTCTACCTGAGCCTGCTCAACGCCGGTGTCCTGGCGCAGGCGGAGGTGATGAACAATCTGGTCAGCGACGGCATCAATCAGCAACTCGTCTATGCCGATGTCATCAATCCTTCCGGCGGGCCGACTCCGACCGTCATTGCGCTCTGCGACGACATGGGCAACCAGGTGATGGCCGGCGAAGTGTACGTCTCACAATTGTCCACTATCGTGCAAGGCATCCAGGGCGCCGATGAAGCGAAGCTCACCGCGCTCAACCAACTGGTGAACACTCTCAATTCACAATTCAACGCTCTGGAAAATCAGCTCACCGAAAAAGCCCTCGACAACAGCAAGCAAGCCTTTGTTACGGTAATCAAGGTCGTCGTCGAGACCGTGACGGAAGAAGATCCGATCGAGCCGCTGCTCGAAGGCATCGCCCAGGTCGGCACCGACATCATCGAAGAGCTCGTGCTGACTCAGGAAATTCAGCAAACCCTGCTGCAACTGGAGAGCGCCTGGGCGGAGCTGGACGAAGTGACCCTGCAGGTGGCGCAGTTGAACCTGGTCCTGAATCGCCTGAATGCCGTGGTGAGCGACTCTTCGGCGACGATGGCCGCTCTCGGCGCACTGGTCGATGACTGGCAGACCATCAGCGATGTGATTACCGGATCCGCCGCCAGCTGGCAGAGCGGCGGTTACGAGCAGGTGGCGGAATGGGCCTCGCGCATGGTCCGGATTTCGTTCCCGACGCCGGTAACGCAGACCGTTCCGGCGAGCTGACGCGGGCTTCTTCCGCGGTTCGCATCCAGTGCGCCGATCGTTGGCGCACTGGTCGCATCCGGCGTGAGCACGCCGTGCGGATCGTGCGGCCACGCGTTCGGGCAGCCTCGCGCGCAACGCCCGGAAGATTGACCATAGTCCAGAATGTTCTGATGTGGACAGCGCAGTGTGACGACGAAACGCGGCGTCGGGTGCATCGACCCGCCGTCAGTGCTGTGCGGTGCGACGGCGCAGGCTCGGACGGCGATGCTCAGCTGGATCCGAGTGCCGTCAATTCACGCCGCGCTGCAGCGAGGTGGTCGCGCTCCTTGCGGCGATAGTAAGCCGGCGCCACTTTTGCGCGTTTCTCCATTTCCTGGAAAACGCCACGCGCTTCGGCCGTGCGGCCGAGGCGCTTGAGCATCAGGCCGTAGCGCAGGCGCGCCTCCTCGCCGGGGAAACTCGTCGCGAGCACGTCGTATTCCTCGACCGCGCGATCATGTTCGCCGAGTTCTTCGAGGCAGCGCGCATACAGCAGGTGACCATCGTCGGAGCGGTAACCCGGATTTCCGCGCTGCAGGGTTTCCAGCGTTTCCCGTGCACCGGCGAATTCGCCGAGACCGGCCTGTGCCTGCGCGAGCTTGAGCAGGAAGACCGGATCGCTCGCGTAGATGCCCTTGAGCACGGAACGGTACAGTTCGACCGCATTGGCGTAGTCGCCCAGGCGCAGGCATTCATCGGCGAGTCGACGACGGTTTTCCACCGTGTCGGCAACGTCGAGCTCCATCGCGATGCGTTGGCGCTGGCGTTCCGGATTGATCCGGTCCGCGACCTGGCGCACCGCGCGCCGGCTGGCGGGACTGTTGCGCAGGTCGGGCAGCACCTGGGTGATCAGATACACCGAACAGCCGAGCACCGAGCCGAACAGGATCAGCCAGGCCCAGGTGTTCGGCCGGCCCGTGCGTACCATGTGCATGAGACAGAAGAATTGCAGCGCGAAAGACGCGAGAACAAGAATCGGCATGACAGCGCTACGCGGGAGACAGATCGCGCGATCTTGTCGCGACGGGCGCGTGCTGGCAAGCGGCGAGGCGTACTGGCGGTCAAACCCGCCGCGTCAGCGTCATTTCGCGGCGTGCGCCGACCGTGGGGTTGCCTCGTGCTGCGCATCGCGCACCGCGCGGAACTCGCTGTCCGCGGCCCACTGCGGCCATGCGCCACTTTGTGCGAGTTCGCGACCCACGGCGTACAGAGCCTGCGCATCCTCGATCACACCATCCAGCCGCTGATCGTCGTGAAACTCGTCGCCCGGTTTGTGATAACGCCGCGATGTGTACTCGTCCACAGCGGCGCGTCCCGCCGCCTCGCCGCCGTCGAGCAGGTCCAGGCCACTCTTGGCATACAGCGCCGGGATGCCCATGCGCGCGAAATTGAAATGGTCGGAGCGGAAGAAGTGGCCTTTCTCCGGCGCTTCCTCGGCACTGACATACCGCCCCTGCGCACCCAGCGCGCGCTCCAGTACGGCGTCGAGCTCCGACTGGCCGTAGCCGACGATCGACATGTTGTGCGCGCGACCGAGCAGGTACATCGCATCCATGTTGATGTCCGCGACGGTATCGCTCGCGGCAAATGCCGGATGCGCTGCATAGAATTTCGATCCGAGCAGGCCGGATTCCTCCAGGGTCAGCGCAACGAACAGCACACTGCGGCGCGGCGCCGGTTGCTGCCGTGTGTAAGCCTCCGCAATCGCGAGCAGTGCGGCGACGCCGGTCGCGTTGTCAACAGCACCATTGTAAATCTTGTCGCCTTGTAGCGAATTGTCGCGCCCCAGATGATCCCAGTGGGCGGAGTACACCAGTACTTCGCCGGGGCGATCCTGGCCGGGCAGCAGAGCCACGACATTGTCCGATTGACCGCGCCGGATCGTGCTGCGCAGGCGGATCGCCGCGTGCGCGGGCAGTTCGATCGGCTTGAACCCGCGCCGGTCGGCGCCGGCACGCAGCGTGTCGAAGTCGGCACCGGCATCGCTGAACAGACGGCGCGCGGCCGCGGTGCTGAGCCAGCCCGCCACATCGAGACGCGGCGCGGGATCGTTTGGCGCGGGCAGGTCGAACTGCGGGCCGCTCCAGCTGCTTTGCACGACGCTCCAGGCGTAGCCCGCGCCGGCATCGTCGTGCACGATGAAGCACGCCGCCGCGCCATGCCGCGCGGCTTCCTCGAATTTGTAGGTCCAGCGGCCGTAGTAGGTCATCGCGCGACCTTTGAACAGACTCGCGTCGTTGTTGCCGAATCCCGGATCATTGACCAGCACGATGACCGTTTTGCCTCTCACGTCGATGCCGGCGTAGTCGTTCCAGTCCTGCTCCGGCGCAGCGACCCCGTAGCCGGCGAACACCACGGGCGAATTGGTCAGTTCCACGGCCGCCTTGCCGGAGAGGTTGTTGACGATCATGTCGTCGCGATACGCCAGTTTGTCCACACCGGACTTTGTTGCAATCGCCAGCGCCGTGTCGGTGTTGGCAAGCGTGATCTGCACGGTTGGCACGGATTGCAGCCACGCACCGTGATTGCCCGGCCGCAGCCCGAGTTTCTGGAATTGTTGCTTGATGTAGTTTGTCGCCAGCTTGCCGCCGCGTGTGCCGGGCTTGCGCCCGTCGAACGCGTCCGACGCCAAGGTCGCGAGGTGGTCGCGAAAGCGGGCCAGACTCACCGGCTCGGCGACCGATGGAACAGCCGCGGGCAATTTGACCAATTCAGCCGATGCAGTGGCGACTGGTGGATCCGCCGCTGCGCTCGTCGCGCACGACGCGGCGGCGGCGACAAGTCCTGCGAACACGGGCGCGAGGCGACGCATGGTGCTTTCCACCGGCGGAATCAGCCGCCAGTGTAGGCAAGTGGGATCGGTTGCGGCTAGCGCGGTGCAATCGGGACCGGCGCCGTTGTGCGAGCCGAGCCATTTCGGTCGCGATTGCGACAGTTATCCGCTACGGCGCAAGCCCTCGCGGCGAGGGCTGGCGCTCAGGGCGGATGATCGGGAGCGTTCAGACGCCTGCGCGAATGAACGCTCCGACGCCCCGCGATTCCGTGCTCAGCGGCCGGGATGTTCGCCGCTGAATTTCGTCGCGGTCGCACCGGTCACCGTGCCGATGCTGGCGCTGTCGCTGACCAGCAGTTCGACTTCGCGCTGGAACACCAGAGAACCGTTGACCACGGCATGCGGACCGATCACGACGCGCGGCGTCTTCTGCTTGCCCCAGCTCCAGCCCGACGGCTTTTCGACCAGGATGCCGCCGTCGACGCGGGCGTTGGCGCCGAGTTCGATGTCGCCGGCGACGGTTTCGATACCACCGCCGACATGCGCGGCGGACACCTCGATGCGACCGTTCACATTGCTAAGTTTGCCATTCACGTCGGCGCCTTCGGCCAGGGTGATCGAGCCGTTGACGGCTTCGACGCCGCGCGCGATGCGCGTGCGTGCGCCGATTTCAATCGCGCCATTCACGGTCTCCAGCGACTGCGCATTCGAGTCGTCACCGATGTCGATCGAGCCGTTGACGGTTTCCAGATCGTCCGCCGTGGCGTGCGCGTCCATGCGGATCGAGCCGTTGACCGTGCTTAGATCGCCGCCGACCTGGCCGCTTTCAAGATGGATGGCGCCATTGACCTTGTCGATGTCCGGACCGCTGCCCGCGAAGGCGGAGGCGCAGAAGGTCAGGGCAATGGCGAGAAACAACGGACGTGAGGACATGGCGATCTCCAGCGGAACGGTTGGTGTACGGCTTGGATGCCGTGCCGGGCCGCAGGGTTGCGTGCCGAAAGTCATGCCCCGCCGACTGCGCTACCATCACAGCCTTTCCCGCTACCGTCGACCGAACCGTGGCCGCACCCAAACCCGTCCTGCTGCTGATCCTCGATGGCTGGGGCCATCGCACCGAAACCGCCAACAACGCGATCGCGCTGGCGCACTGCCCGAACTGGCGGCGTCTGCTCGACACCTCCCCGCATGCGCTGGTGGAAACGCATGGGCTCGCAGTAGGCCTGCCGGACGGCCAGATGGGCAATTCCGAAGTCGGGCACATGAATATCGGTGCGGGTCGCGTGGTCTATCAGGACCTCACGCGCATCGATCAGGACATTTCCACGGGTTCCTTTTACAACAATGCTGCATTGGCGCGCGCCTGCGATGCGGCCATCGCCGCGGGCGGCACGCTGCACCTGTTCGGCTTGATTTCGCCCGGTGGTGTGCACAGCCAGGAACAGCATGTTTTCGCGATGCTCGATCTGGCGGCCGGTCGTGGCGTGCCGCGTATCGCGGTACACGCATTCAGTGATGGTCGCGACACGCCGCCGAAGAGCGCCGAGGCGTCGCTGCGCGCGCTCGATGCCAAGTGCGCCTCGATTCCCGGCGCCTTCGTCGCGACTTTGAGCGGACGTTACTACGCGATGGATCGCGACAAGCGCTGGGACCGGGTCAGTCTTGCCTGGAACGCGATTGCCGAGGCACGCGCGGAATTCCACGCGGCGTCGGTCGTCGGCGCGCTGGCATCGGCTTACGCGCGGGGCGAGAACGACGAATTCGTCAAACCCACCCTCATCGGCAATGGCGCGCGCGTCAACGACGGCGATGCGATCGTGTTCATGAATTTTCGATCCGATCGCGCGCGCGAACTGAGCCAGGCCTTCTTGGCGGCGGAATTCGACGGTTTCCCACGGCAGCGGTCGATTGCCCTGTCGAGTTTTGTCAGCCTGACCGAGTACAGCGCGGACCTGCCGGTCAGCGGCATCGCCTACGCAGTGCAGTCGATGCGCAACTCGCTGGGCGAATACCTTGCCGCACGCGGCAAGTCCCAGCTGCGGATCGCGGAAACCGAGAAATATGCACATGTGACGTTTTTCTTCTCCGGCGGGCGCGAAGCGCCGTACGAAGGCGAACAGCGCATCCTGGTGCCGAGTCCGAAGGTCGCAACCTACGACCTGCAACCGGAAATGAGTTGCCCTGAACTCACCGATCGGCTGGTCGAGGCGATTGCCTCGCAAACCTTCGATTTCATCGTGTGCAACATCGCCAATCCCGACATGGTCGGGCATACCGGCATCCTCGCCGCGGCGATCGCGGCGGCCGAAGCGGTCGACGTGGCGCTGGGCCGCATCGAGTCTGCGATCCGCGCCGCGGGCGGTGCGATGCTGGTCACCGCCGACCACGGCAATCTCGAACAGATGGTCGACGAAAATGGCGAGCCGCATACCCAGCACACGGTCGGGCCAGTGCCGCTGGTCTACGTCGGCGCACCGCGCGGAGTGCTGCGGCCCGGTGCGCTGAGCGACCTCGCGCCGACCGTGCTTGCCTTGATGGAATTGCCGCAGCCGGCGGAGATGACCGGCACTTCCTTGCTGTCGCAGGCCTGATTTGTTGAAGCGTTCGACAGACGATGCGGAAGCCCACCATCGGGCGGGCCTGTGCCGGCCGACGTGCGGTGGCGTTGCTGACGACGCTGCGCCCCGTTCCACCCTGGAGTCCGCACGGAATTCCATCGCACGCGCCGCCAAGGCGTTGGCAGGGCGGGTCTTGCGCCGCCGTTCCGGACATCCCGCACGCGCAACACGTCGTTCGATAGCAATCGCCAGCGCCGTGCTGTTCTGTCTGCTGTCTGCCGCCTTGCCGCCATGCGCGCTGGCTCAAACTGTCGACGCAACGGTCGCCGACGTTGCCGAAGCCGCGCCTGCGCCGATCAAGGCGACGGCGCCTGCCGAGCCTGCACAACGCAACGACAAGGAAATTGCCACCAAGCAACAATTGGACAAATTGCGATCGGAAATCAAGCTGCTGGCAGAACGGCAGAAGGCCACCGAGGCGCAGCGTGGCGGCGTGGCAGTGGAATTGCGCGAGCGGGAAAACGCCATCGCCGCGGTCGCGAAAGAACTGCGGGTGCTGGATGCGCGACTGGTGGACCAGCAGCAGGCGCTCGCCGCGCTGGAATTGCAGCGCACAGGACTGAACGAAAAACTCCATCAGCAGCGCGATGTGCTGGCGACCCTGCTGCGTTCGGCGTATGCCTTGGGCCAGCACGAAGAATTGAAACTGTTGCTGCAGCAGGAAGAGATCGCGACCGCCTCGCGGGTGCTCGCCTATCACCGTTACTTCCAGCGCGCGCGCATTGCGCGCATCGACGAATTGCTGGCCGACCTGGCCGAGCTGGCGAAGGTGCAGCAGGCAATCGTGGAACAGAACGCCGAACTCAACGCGACGCGCAGCGCACGCAGCGCGGAAGTTGCAAGCCAGATGCTGGAGCGTGGAAAACGCCAGGCCTTGCTCGATCAGCTGGATCTGGACCTCAAGGACCAGCAAACGCATCTGGCGGCGCTGGGCAAGGATGAAAAAGCGTTGCAGGAGTTGCTCGAGCGCCTGCGCGATGTCTTTGCCGACATTCCCAAGCAGTTGTCCGGTGCGGAGCCATTCGGCCAGCGCCGCGGCCGCCTGACCTGGCCGTTGCGCGGCGCCCTGGCGGTGAATTTCGGCGCCAGCGACGACAGTGGCCGCTCCATCTCCGGCATCGTGGTCAGCGGCAAGACCGGCAACGAGGTGCACGCCGTCTCGCACGGTCGCGTGGCCTATGCGGATTGGCTGAAAGGCTACGGTTTGCTGCTGATCGTTGACCACGGCGATGGCTACATGAGCCTGTATGGCTACAATGAAAGCCTGTTGAAGGATGTGGGCGATTGGGTCGATGAAGGCCAGCCCGTCGCGACCGTTGGCGCGAGCGGCGGACGGCGCAATCCCGGGCTTTATTTCGAATTGCGCCTGAAGGGCAAGCCGCTGGATCCGCGCGCCTGGCTCAAACCATGAGCCCGACCGCCGGGGCGGCGGCACTTTTGCCGCGATTCGTGGTCCGAGTGCCGAACCTTTGCCCGCTATGATCGGGGTGCAGCTGCCGGAGATTTTGCCATGTTGTCGCGTAATATACTTTTTCTAGCCATGCTTGCCGCTGTCGCGCCGCTCGGCGCGCAGACCCCGGCACCACCCGCACCCGCAGTTGCACCCGAAGCGGTTCCCGCTCCGGTTCCCGCGACTACGCCGGAGACCGAACCGGCCGCGAAGGCGCCACCGGCCAGCGTTCCGCCGGCGCACGCCGGCGTCAGCATCGATGACGTGCGCACCTTCACGGCGGTCTACAACCTGGTCAAGCAGGCCTACGTCGAGGATGTCGGTGACAAGGCGATGATGCAGGCCGCGATCAAGGGACTGCTGGCCGGTCTGGATCCGCACAGCGAATATCTGGATCCGCGTCAGCTCGACGAACTCAGCGAAGACACCAGCGGTGCTTACGACGGCCTCGGTCTTGAAGTGCTGACCATCGAAGGCAGCCTGCGCGTGATCGCGCCGATCGACGACACGCCGGCCGAACGGGGTGGCATCAAACCCGGCGATATCATCACGCGCATCGACGGCAAGACGGTGTCTCCGGAAAACGTCGCGGCTTCGATTGAATTGCTGCGTGGTGCTCCGGGCAGCGGCGTCGTGCTGACGGTGCTGCACGAAGGCGCCAGCGTACCGGTCGACATCAGCCTCAAGCGCGAGACGATCAAGGTCGCCAGCGTGCGCGCGCGCTGGGTCGAACCCGGTTATGCCTATCTGCGCATCGCTCAGTTCCAGGAAGACACCGGCGCGGAACTCAAGCGCAAACTCGCCAAGCTGCGCAGCAAGGACAGCACCCTGCGCGGCGTCGTGCTGGACCTGCGCAGCAATCCCGGCGGCCTGCTGACCTCGGCAGTAGAAGTCAGCGATGCGTTTCTCGACGCAGGCGTGATCGTGTCGACGCGCGGCCGTCTGCCCAACGCCGACCTCAGCTTCAGCGCGACCAGCGGTGACCTCGCCAATGCCGCACCGATTGTGCTACTTGTGGACAAGGGGACCGCATCGGCCGCGGAGATCGTGGCGGGTGCCCTGAAGGACAACCACCGCGCGCTGCTGCTCGGCCAGAAGACGTTCGGCAAGGGTTCGGTGCAGACCGTGTTGCCCCTCGACGATGGACATGCGGTGAAACTCACGACCGCCCGTTACTTCACGCCCAATGGCACCTCGATCCAGGCCACCGGCATCGTGCCCGACATCGAACTGCGCGATCTCACGCTCAGCCAGCGCGACTCCGCACCGACCCTGATCACGAGTGAGCGCGAGCTGCCGAATCACCTCAAGGGCGAGAACGAAGTGGACGGCGTCGCTGGTGCGGAAGGCGGTGGACCGATCGACGACTATGCGCTCAGCGAAGCCTTGCACGTGCTGAAGGTGATGGCGCTGCGCAGTCCGGACGGCGCGGCACCGCGCAAGGGCTAGACCGCTGGTGCAGGCTGTCGGAGTTGGAGCAGCACGGCAGCCATTGCCAGGTGACAGGGGTGCGCCGCCAAGGGGTAGATGTCGCTTCGGCTACTTTCTCGTTGGGTATACAACGCGAGAAGGCGGACTCCCGCCGCGCAGCGAAAGACGTCGCGTCGACGGCTCACGGCGAAGTGCGCAACCGACACCGCAGCGGTCAATCGCGCAATCGCCTCGCGATCGAGGGGCGGGACACCAATGCAAACAGCACCCCGAGGGCAAACCCCGCGATGTGGGTCCACCACACCACCGCGCTGAAACTCGGACCGACGTAGGTGAACAGGAATTGCAGCAGTACCCAGAAGCCGATCAGTAGTGACGCAGGGATGCGCACGAATTCGAGGAACAGGCCCAGCGGCAGCACCAGGCCGAGGCGTGAGCGCGGAAACAGGGCGAGGTAGGCGCCGACGATGGTCGACACGGCGCCGCTGGAGCCGACGATCGGTGCGCTGACACTGGACAAGGTCAGCGCACCGGTCAGATTCGCGAGCGCGCCACCAATCAGGTACAGCGCCAGGAAGCGACGCGAACCGAGCACCCGTTCGGCGGCCAGCCCGAAAATCATCAGGAACAGCAGATTGCCGGTGAGATGCAGCCAGTCCGCGTGCACGAACAGGGCGGTGACGAGGCGCAGCGCACGCAATTCGAGCAGCTGGCGCAGGATCGGCACGCTCGGTTCAAACAGCTTGGACGGAACCGTGCCCCAGTGGGTCAACAGTTGCAGGCGCTCGGCCGGTTGCGCTGCGGCCAGCCAGAAAAACGCGAGCACGCTGAGCGCCACGATCACGATCGTCGCCCACGGTGGCGTCGGGCGACGACGCGAGGCGACCTGGACGAAGACCATGGGCGGCGCCCTCAGGAGCCGCCGCGCGGCACCAGGAAACGTTGGCCGTGGAATTCCAGCACGACGCCATCGGCGCGGATTTCGCTCAGTTTGACCTCGGCGCCAAGGTCGTCGCCTTCCACCTGACGGTTGCCGTTGAGCACCACGAAACGCTGCGCAGGCTCGCTGCTATACACGTGCATGGTCAGCTTCAGGACGGGCAGGTCCTTGCGCACATTCAGCGGCAGCTCCCAGTACAACGGTGTGTGGTCCCCCGCCAGCGCGGGATTGGCGAGCGTCGCACCGGAAGTCGTTGTCGCGCTTGCGACTTTCGTGGCGGCCGCAGCAGGCGTCGCAGGTGGTATGCCGGCGATTGCCGGCTTTCCCGCATTGTCGCTTTGTGACTTTGTTGCAGAAGCCGCTTCAGCGGTCTTTGCCGCATTCGGGGCACTCGCCGCAGAAACTGGCGCGCTGCTCGCGGGCTTGGCCGTGGGCAGCGGCGTTGCGCTCGGAACAACCACAGGAAGTTCTCCCTGCGCGCGCTTGCTCGCCGATTTGTCGGCCACGTCCTGCGGATTGTTGATTGCCGCGTCCGGCGCCGCCTTGGCGCTGAGCATCTGCGCGGCGGATTCGCCCGGTGCGAGCGGGTTGGCGCCGGCGGGATGCGGTTCGGATTCCCGCTCGGCGACGTCCTTGACGCTCGGCGTCTTCGCGGACGGCTGCGCGCCGCGCGGCAATGGTGGATTGCGAGGCGGAACCATACCGGCCGGCGCGTTCATCGCAGGGACCGTGTCGGTCGGTATTCGCGAGGCATTGGGACGGCGCTCGGCGGCGCTGCTGTCCGCCGGCTCGGCGACCGCCGGGGCCGAACTGGCAGCAACGCGATTGGCCGCAGCGGCGCGCGGTGCGGTCTGCCCGGTTGAATCGGCCACGCTGACCGGCACGACCGGAGCGGGACGCGAGAACCACCAAGCCGCGACCAGCGCGACGCCGATCAGCGGCACGATCACCGGCAGCGCCGAACGCTTCTGGCGCGTCACGCCGAACGGCGAGGCCAGTGTTGGTGGTTCGCCAAGCTGGCGCTGTTGTTCGGCCTTCTTCAAGGCTTCGTGTATCAACGACATAGGTACAGTTGTCCGTTTATTCCACATTGCGCGCCAAGTGCGGACCGCTCGGCGCGAGGGCGGCCAGCGCAAACAGGGTTTCCGGTCCGACGATGCCGTCGGCGAGAAGTCCGTAGGCGACCTGCAGCTTGCGCACGCGTTCCTCCAGTGCCGCATCGAAAAACGCCGGTCCCGCGTCGGCATCACCGCGCGCGTCCAGCAGGTTCAGCTGGCGCTTGACCCACGCCACCGCGGGTCCCGCATCGCCGCGGCGCAGCGTGCCAGGCACTTCCGGTGGCTGGCGCCATACCGCCACAAAGCCACCATTCCACACGGCAGCCAATGCCGCGCGCGGCAAAACATGGTGCGCACTGGCGAAGTCTAGCCGAACCTTGTCCGCGTCGAAGCCCCGCAGCAGCGCCAGGCGATCACTGCCGGCATGCGGCAGTTCCAGAATCAGCGGCCGGTCGAAGCGCAACAGCTGTTCCAGCGTGGCATGGCCACGCAGGCAGGCCATGCCGGGAAACACCTGGGTAGCGCAACGCGCCGCATCTTTCACCGAAACGTCGCTGGAACTGACCTGCCAGCGCGCCAGAAGTTGCGTCCAGGCCATCACCTCGGCGTCCGGATTGGCGGCCAGTTGCTCGCGCAGCAGCACGGCGGGATCCGGCGCAGCCGGCGCGACGACGACCGGTGGCGGTATCGGCGTGGGCGGCGCCGGTGGCGTAAGCGAGTACCACCAGCAACCGATCGCGACCGCGACCAGTGCGGCCAGCAACAGCCAGCGCCCGTAGCGACGCACGTAGTAGCGCGTGTGTCCCGGCAGCGTCTCGTCTGCCGCGAGGTCGACGAGGCGTTCGCCGATGACGTCGGTTCCGCGCGCGTAGCCGGCCATCAGCGAGCGATCGGCGACGATGTTGATCAGGCGCGGAATTCCGCTCGAACGTTGGTACAGCGCGCGCAATCCGAGCCGGCTGAAGGGCAGCTTGCGACTGCCGGCCACATTCATGCGATGCCGCACGTACGCTTCCGCTTCGTCGCCGTCGAGTGGTGTCAGGTGATAGCGCGCGGTAATCCGCTGAGCGAGTTGGCGCAGGTCCTGCCGCTCGAGCATCGTGCGCAGTTCGGGCTGGCCGAGAAGTATAATCTGCAACAATTTCTGAGTTGGCGTTTCCAGATTGGTCAGCAGGCGTACCTGCTCCAGCGCCTCGACCGACAGGTTCTGCGCCTCGTCGACGATCAACACCACGCGCAGACCTTCGGCGTACGCATCGAGCAGGAATGCATTGAGCGCATCGACCAGCGCCTTGATGCTGCCGCGACGGCCCTCGATGTCGAGCTTCAATTCCTCGCACACGGTTTCGACCAGCTCGACCGGAGATACCTTCGGATTGAGCAGCAGCGCGACGCGCGTGTTCTCCGGCAACTGCTCCAGCAACAGGCGGCACAGCGTGGTCTTGCCGGTTCCGACTTCGCCGGTCAGCTGCACAAAGCCGCCGCTGCCGCCTTTTCCGATGCCGTACAACAGGTGCGCGAGCGCGTCGCGATGGCGTTCACTGAGGAACACGTAGCGCGGATCGGGGGTGATCGAAAACGGGGCCTCACGCAGGCCGAAATGCTCCAGATACATACGCCTAGCTTAACCGATCGCCGCCGTCGTCCTGTGTTAAGCCGCGCGTCGGGCGGTGGGAGCCCGCCCGGCGCAGGCGTATCGAGAGGCTGCGTGACAGTCGCGTACGCGGGCGCTTGTTCGTTTCTTCGCCCCTCCGCGTTTGATCGAACACACCGGCAACCAGGAGTATCGACATGACCTCGCAATCGCCGCGCCACCTCTCCGCGCTCCGCCGCAGTGCGCTGCTCGCTGTAATCACCCTTGTGCTGGGCACACCGTGCGCTCTGGCCGACAGTGTCGGCGGAGATTGCCAGTACAAAGGCAAGACGATCGCGTTCCGCGATGGCGTGGTCTATCACGAGGCCAACGCGTTCGACGACAAGAAGCAGGATGTCGTGGTCGCGTTGGCGACGATTGCCCTGGACAAGGCCGCGATCGTCAAGGCCGAGGACAAGGACGATGCCCTGCGCGACCAGATCTGGAAAGCCGACGAGGCCGCCAAGGTCGAATTGCACATTGATCAAAGTACCGTAACAGCGATGCATTACAGTGGCGGTGGCACCAGCCTGTCGCAGTCCGGCAGCGAGGTCGGAAAACTCAGCGCCAAGGCCAACGACGCCAAGCACGTCGACGCCGCGTTCACCCTGGATGGCGACGGCAAGGACGACATGCGCTGCGCGCTGAACTTCAATCTCTCCTATGGCAATACCGCCGCCGCTGCAGGGTCCGCAAAGACGAGCGCTGCCGCCGAGACGACCGCGCCAGCGCGTGCCGGCAAGCCGCTGCCCGCGGGTGGTGGCGAGGCCGGCAAGGTGTTCCAGGCCAATCTCGCGGCGATGCAGAAGGGCGACATCAACGGCATGCTCGCCACCGTCTCCAAGCAGCAAGCCGAGCAGATGCGCGCGCAGCAGAAAGACCCGCAATTTGCAGCGATGCTCGGCATGATGAAAGCCTTCGCGCCGAAAACCGCGACCGTCACCGGTGGTCAGGATTTTGGTGACAGCGCCGAATTGAGCATCGACGCCATTGACCAGTCCGGCGGCAAGTCGACCGGCACCTCGAAACTGGTCAAGGAAGACGGCAAGTGGAAAGTTGAAAAAACCAGCATGAAGTCGGGTCCCGGCGGTTGAGCGTCAGCATGAATTCTCGCGACCGCATTCCCGCCCGCGTCCGCGCAAATTCGCTGCAGTGCCTTGCGCTCGGCCTGATTTTCGCCGCGCACGCTGGCGCAACGTCGCCGGATATTCGCTTACTGGCGATTGCAGCAAATGCCGCAACGGTGCCGGCGGTCGGCAAACCGCTGCCTGCGGGCGGCGGTGATCCCGGCAAGGTGTATCTCGCCAATCTCGCCGCACGCCAGCGCGGCGATCTGGAAGGCATCCTCGCGACCGAATCGGCCTATCAGGTGGCGCAGATGCGTTCACCCGCGCACCGTGACGAGATCGCGGTCATGGTCGAAATGAACGCGAAGTTCGCACCGCGCAGCGCAACCATTCGGGGCGGTCGCGAGTTCGCCGAACGTGCGGAGCTTGAGATCGATGAAATCGACAGCGATGGACGCCCGTTTCACATGACCGCGATCATGACGCGTGAGCGGGGACAGTGGAAAATGACCGACCCGGGCGAGTAGGCGCCGTTGGAATGATCGGCATCGGCACGTTGTCGTTGTCACGGCCGCTGTATGTTTTCTTTCACGTTCTACGCGGGCATCCTGTCGATAAGTCATTCGTTGATCGAGACCCCGCCATGCGGCACTGCTTCGCCTTCATCGTCCTCGTGCTGGGTTTCTGCGGCGCCGGCCTCGCGGCGTGCCCGCGCATGCCGACCCGCGCCGAGTGGGCGAAGATCCCGCACGACGAACGCCAGGACGCGCTGCTGGAGTATTCGAACGCGCGCCTGCTCAAATGCGGGTGGGAAGATGCGGAGCCTGCTTTCCGCGCGCTGTTCGAGGAAGAACGCCGAACAGCGGAGCCGGATGGGGAATCGGAATCGCTTTTTGCGATCCTGACGATGTCGCCACGTGTCCATGTTCGCAACACGTTGGAATCTGCTCCGGACAGCGAGATTGCCGCGACGCGTGCCCTGGCACTGGACGCGTCCGACGCACCAACAGCCGAGCAGCGATTCGAAACCGCGCTGCCTCGCTTGGTGGAACTCGCTCGCCACGAGTTGCTCCTTTCGGACGAGTTCGATCTTCTGCTGGAAAGCGCCCTGGTCATTCAGGAAGTACGAATAGGCCAGTTGTCGGTCGCGCGCGATCATCTCGCGCGAATCGAGCAGGCTCAGTCACGGGCGCCTGCGTCCGGCTCCGGCAAGGTATCCCCGGAGATGCGCGAGTGGCTGACCGATCTGGATCAGGCGCTGGATCTGAATTCCACGCCGTCGGCATCGCAGCGCGCGGCCACCTGGGTGCTGGACCGTCGCGGTCGCAGTGCGTTTCGCTGCGGAATGATCGCGTACGCCAACGTGTTTGATCAAAGCACGCTGCGCGCTGGCGCGCAGGCGGCAAATCACGACATCGATGCGGCAATTGCCACATTGCTGCAAGTCGACTGGCGTGCACAGATCTCCGGAACTGGCGATCGCAGCGACGAAATCCTGCGCCTGCTGCATATCCGTTATTCCGACGCTGAACTCGCCGCGACCCTGGCCGACGCTGAGGCGTCCGTGCAGGCAGATCGACCAGCGCCGACGCTGCAATGGTTCGGTCAGACCTTGCCCTTGCCGACGGCGATCAACGAAGACGACCCGCCGGGCAACCGCTCCGGCGCGTCTCGCGAGCGTCCGATCGATCGGAATGAGATGCTCAACCTGCTGCGCAAAACACCGCTGTATGAGGCGTTGAGCGCGCCGGCGACGCGTTGACGTAACCCGCTGCGGCGCACGAACGATTCCCCCGCTGTCCGACGCGGGTGCGGTCAGCCCGCTTTGTTGCTTGACCGGATTGCACGCACCACGACAAGCCCTGTGATGCCGGGACGTGATTCACGTCGCGGCCCGCGCCGCCATCTGCCGCGCGTCGGCGATCTCGCGACGTATCCTCGTTTCCACATGTGCCGCAGCGTCGACCGGTACCCGCGTTGACAGAGCGTGATCGACTTTCGCACCGGACTGCGAGTCCTGCAGTGAAGCCCGACGACACCGCGTCGGCAACTGCAGCGAGGTGTGAGATGCGCGAACTGAAGTTCAACGAGATCGAAACCGTGATCGGCGGCGCGCTCGGCGCCGATCTCGCCGGCCTGGACCTGCTTCCGACCACCACTGTGCCGCTGGCGCCCGAGACCGTCTGGACGCGCGTGCTGCGCGACCTGGGCCTCGGCGCCGCCGACGGCGCGAGGAGTTGATGGTCATGTTCGACGAAGCAGAGATCTGCGCATTGCAGGAACTGACACCCAGCGAACTCGAGCGCATCTGTGGCGCCGGCGCCGGCTACGACTATTTCCCGCATTCGGCGTCGCTGGACCCGTTGCCGTTGTTTCGCGACGGGTTCTGAGTTCACTCATCCCCGCATCACGAATCCGTTTTTCCACTAAGCAGGAGTTCCACATGAACGCAATTGCGCATGACCGTCTCGACGAAATCGGTGGCGGGATCAATCCTTCGGTGCAGCCGCTGCCGACGCCGGTAATCCTGCCGGCCGACACGATCGGCAAGCTGTCGTTCGACGAGTCGCCGCCGATCGAAATTCTGCCCGTCCTCGACCGCTACTGATCCGGCCTCCCGTGCGCAGTCTGCTGCTCGGCGAGATCGATGAAGTGTCCGCGGGTCTTTCTCCGGGCAATGGGCCAGTCCTGCCGGCGTACTGCGCCGAACTGGGCACGGCCGAGTGGCATCGCCTGCTGCAGAACGCCGTGCCGGAAGAATCGACCCTTTTTTATTTTTCCACTATTGAGGTAATGCCATGAAACAGATCAATGAGACGGAGCTGGATCGCGTCGGCGGCGGCGTGCAGTTGCCCGGCGAAACCCAGCCGTACAATCCCGACCCTTTTGGCCCTTTCCAGGGTTGGCCGCTGCCGCTGCCGCTTCCGGGTCCGACGCCGTTTCCGGGACCGCAGCCGGAGTGGGCGTAATCATTTCCGGTCCGAGCCTGGCGCTACGCGGCCGAAGGTCCGCGTAGTCGCCTCGGCAAGGCGCCGGGATGTCGCTGTCCCTGCGTTGTCGGCCCCTGGCGGGCCGCAACGCAATTCCTAACACCATCGCTGATCCGCACCGCGTGCGCATCGGTCGCCTGCACACGCCGTTGCTTCGACGCATCGTCCGGGAGTTCGCATGAGCGCCAACCATTCCGTATCCCTTTCCCGTGTTCTGCTGGAGCAATTGCTGGCAGCCGCGGGGCAGCCAACCGACGACGCGGGAAGCCCGGCCGCACTGAGCGACTGGGCGCAGCGCATCGGACGTGACGACGCAAGCCTGATGCGCGACCTGCAGGCCAGCGGCCTGCTCTCGACCGACCCGCTCGGCAGCGTCCCTGAGGATCAGCGCCAGACCGTCGCGCGCTGGATGCGCGACACCTTGCCTGCGCAACTGCGCGACGCCGGACAGGCGAAACATCCCTGGTGGCTGACGGCAGCAACCGTCGATGCGGACTGGAGTGTGCTGAGCGCCACCGCGCCCGACGGACGACTGTTCCTCGGGTTTGCGCGCAACAGTGCGTTGGCAGACGCGCGCATCGCCTTGCTACGCGCATTGCCGGACGAGTGCATTCTTGCTATTACCACCGATGCATCATTGTGGACTAAAGCCAGCGCTGCACTGAATACCGACGCGCTTACCCGCATCGAGTTGATCGCGCCAGAGCCGGCGCCAGCACCGGTCAGCGCGCCTGCGCCGAACCGACCCAGCCTGTTCCGTAGCGAGGTCAAGGCCAGCCAGAGCAAGCGCCTCGATGGCGACGTATTGCTGGTCCAGCCCGTTGCGCTGCGTCTACTCGGCTACGGTGCTGCGGCTGCGGCGATCCTGTTGATCGTCGTCGCCTTCTTTGGCCGGTTCGCCAAAACCGAAACTGCCGCTGGCGTATTGCTGCCTACATCGGGCGTCACCAAGGTAACGGCCGCCCAATCCGGAGTGGTCACCAAACTGTCGGTCAAGCCGGGTGATCTGGTCGCGCAGGGACAGCACTTGTTGACTGTTGCCGATGCGCGCGTCAGCGGTGGCAACGTGATCAATCGGCGCATTCTGGAAGAACTGGAACAATCCATTACGCGCACCGGCGAGGAACGTGCGGCGCTGCGTGAGCAGGCCGAGCGCGAGCGACGTGAACTGATTGCCGCGCAGCAGACCGCACAGGGCACCCTGGTGCAGGTCGAGCGTCAGCACATGTTGCAGCAGCAACGCGAAGTGCTGATGCAGGAGAAAACCGCACGATTGGAAAAGCTCCTGACCACCGGCGTGATCGCACAGGCGCAATTGCAGGATCAGCACGACCAGCTCATCTCGACGCAGCTCTCCAGCGCGGGGCTGGCGCGCGAAGCACAACAGGCGCGCGCCGTCGTCCGCCAGGCGCAGGCCTCGCTCGACGCGCAACCGGCCCAGTTGGCCGCGCGTCTGTCGGAGCTTGAGCAACGCACCAGCGAATACAAGCAACGGCTGGCCGAGGCGAGCCTGCGCAGCGGCGTCGAACTGACCGCGCCTCGCGCCGGTCGGGTTGCAGCGGTACTCGTCGAAATGGGCGAGCACGTCAGTGGCGAACGTACCGCAGTGCTGCTCGTCAACGACGCCGAACCCCTGCAGGCCCAACTGTTCGTGCCGACCCGTGGTGTCGGATTCCTGCACGCCGGCCAGGAAGTGCGCCTGCGCCTGCAAGCCTTCCCGTATCAGCGCTTTGGTTATCAACAAGGCGAGATTGTGGAAGTGTCCCGCGCCACCCTTGCGCCGAACGAAGTCGACATGCCGGTACCACTGCGCGAACCCGTGTACACGGTGCGCGTCGCGATGAGCGCCCAGTCGATCACGGCGTTCGGCAAGGCTCAGGCGCTGCAGGCCGGCATGCTGCTCGACGCTGACATCGTCACCGATCGGCCGCGCATCATCGAATGGATCCTCGAGCCGCTGTTCAGTCTGCGCGGCCGCCACTGATTTCGACTTGCAGGAATCGCTCATGAAGAACCTACGACTCAACTTTTCGTTCGGGCGACGCACGCCAGTGATCCTGCAGAACGAGGTCGCCGAATGCGGGCTGGCCTCGCTCGCCATGGTCGCCGGCTATCACGGCCACGAAGTGGACTTGTTCGCGATGCGACAGAAGTTCGGTATCACGATCCACGGCATGACCCTGAAGATGTTGATCGGCGCCGCGGAACGCATGAGCCTTTCGGCGCGCGCCCTGCGCCTGGAGCCTGCCGACGTACCGAAACTGCGCACCCCGGCCATCCTGCACTGGGATCTGAATCACTTCGTCGTGCTGGCCGGAACATCGCGCAAGGGCGTGACCCTGCACGACCCCGGGCGTGGTGTGGTGCAGCTGGACTGGGAGGAGTTCTCGCAACACTTCACGGGCGTTGCGCTGGAGCTCGTGCCGGCACCGAATTTCGAGGCGAAGAAAGAAACCCAGACCCTGAAACTGACCAGTCTGTGGCGCTCGTCGGTCGGCCTGGGGCGCAGCCTGGTGCAGGTGTTCCTGCTTGCTCTCGCGATCCAGCTGTTCAGTCTGGTCCTGCCGTACTTCACCCAGCTGGTCGTGGACCAGGTTGTTGTCACGTCCGACCGCAACCTGCTGCTCGCCCTGGCGCTCGGCTTTGGCCTGCTGACCGTGGTCAAGAGCGCCAGCGAAGCGTTGCGTTCCTGGTCAATTCTTTACGTAGGAACATCACTAAACCTGCAATTGTCCAGTAATCTACTGAATCATCTGCTCAAGCTGCCGCTCGATTTTTTTCAGAAGCGGCATATCGGCGACATCCAGTCGCGCTTCGCCTCGCTGGGACAAGTGCGCACACTGCTGACGAACGGTTTCGTCGAAGGCATTATCGATGGCGCAATGCTGGTCACGACCCTGTGCCTGATGCTGGTCTACAGCCCCAAGTTGACGGTCGTCGCGTTGACCTCGGCGGTGGTGTACGCGGTGCTGCGCATCAGTCTCTACCAGCCATTGCGCCAAGGCACGCTGGACTCGATCGTGAAGCGCTCGCGCACCGATTCATTGTTCCTCGAGTCGCTGCGCGCAATGCTGCCGATCAAGGTGTTTGGACGCGAAGCCGAGCGCAAGGTCGCCTGGGAGAATCATCATGCCCAATCGCTCAACTCGGATATCCGGGTCGGTCGCCTGCAGATCGTGTTCCAGACCACGTACGGACTCGCCGCAGGACTCGAAAATGTATTGCTGATCGCGTTGGGCGCAATGGCGGTGCTCGACCAGAGCCTCAGCGTCGGCATGCTGATGGCATTCCTGGCGTATCGCGGCCAGTTCTCCGGCAAATGCCAGACCCTGATCGACAAGCTGTTTGAGTACCGCATGCTCGGCCTGCACATGGAACGCCTGTCGGACATTGTGTTCACCCCGATCGAAACGAGTCTGGACGGTCATGGATTCGCGAATGGTACGTGCCGCGGCGACATGGTGCTGCGTGACGTCGGTTTCCGCTATTCGGAAGGTCATCCATGGTTGTTCCGCCACCTCAATCTCATCATCAAGGCCGGCGAGTGTGTCGCCTTCGCCGGACGCAGCGGCCAGGGTAAAACCACATTGTTGAAAATTCTGATGGGCCTGATCGAGCCGACCGAAGGAGAGGTGCTGGTCGATGGCGCCGATGCACGCAAGATCGGCCTGCGCCACTACCGCAAGCAGTGTGCCGCGGTGATGCAGGAAGACCGGCTCATTTCCGGCACGATCCGCGACAACATTTCGTTCCAGGATCCCGAAGCCGATGGCGACCGCGTGGATATCTGCGCAGAGCATGCCTGCATCCTCGAGGACATCAAGCGCATGCCGATGGGCTACGAATCGCTGATCGGCGACATGGGTTCCGCGTTGTCCGGCGGTCAGCAGCAACGCCTGCTGCTGGCCCGAGCCCTGTACGCATCGCCGCGCATCCTGTTTCTCGATGAAGCGACGAGTGCCCTGGATCTGCCGACCCAGCAGCGCGTCAACGACAACCTGAAACGCCTCGGCGTCACCCGCATCATGGTCGCGCACCGCAAGGAAACGCTGGAGATGGCCGATCGCGTCGTTGATCTGGCCCAGCTGGTGGCGAGTGGCGAGCTGCGTCTGGTCGCATGACGCAAAAGCACATTCTGGATAAGTGATCCCGGCAGGTCGGCGATGCGGAATGCCCCGCATCGCCGATTGCTGCCTGAAATCGAACTCAGTGCTCCAGTGAGAGCGACGCGCTGCGCAGGCGGATGGCGCCGTGGCTGGCGTCCGCGGCAGGCAGATCCAGGTCGCCAACCCGCAGCGCAACGAGAGTGCCGGCAAGGACATTGCTGCCGACGACTCGGCCGTCCACGCGCAAGCTCAACTCGCCGCGCTGCGGGTCCAGCTGCAGCCAGTGCACATGCAGTTCGCTGACGCCGCTTCCGACCGCGCCGCCCTGCAGAACACGCGATGCGCCTGTATGGGCATTCTGGGTCCGTAATGCGACGGTCGGTGCTCGATGCATCGTGCTGTTCACAACCAGTCTCACCGGCAGCAGTGGATGCTGATCGCCGCGATCCAGATCCAGTTCAACGACGGACAGGTCGGCCGGAGTCGCGGTCGCGATCAGCTCACTCAGGTCCAGCTGCAGCCGCAGATCCAGGGCTTGCCCATTCTGCAGGCTGCGCAACGGTGCCTCCACGTACGCCATCGCAAAGTCGCGGGTCGTGTAATTGACCTGCGTGATGCGATCCCAGTCCAGTGCGTCGCTGGCATGGAACAAGTGACAATTCTCGCCGGTGCCGCCATTCCACCCGGGCAAGGTGCCGATCGGATTGTCGCCAAAATCCAGCGAGGCCGTATGCGCCGGTTGCACCGGCGACAGCGAGTAGCCATCGGGCTTCGCAAGCATCGCCGAGGCACCCGCGGTGTCGATGTCCACATTCGGAATGTTTGCGTCGGGGCGACCGGCAAACGTCTGGTTTGGCGGGGGCGGGTCCCACGGCGGTATTCCACAGTGAAATGGCGGAAAAGCGCTGGCGTCTGCGCCAACGAGACTGCCAATCAGCACGACGGCGATCTGCGGGATATGACGGATCATCGAGAGGGTTCTCCAGTGGATGGACGACGAGGGTCGGCAGCGACGCGGCGCGATGGATCGATCGATTCGCGGGCGTCGCCGCTGGCGGCGTATGCGGCGAGTGCCGCGGTGAAATCAGATTCCTTCAGCAGATTGCGGCTTCCGAGTTCGTCGAGCAGCGCCTTGCCGTAGCGCGCAACGAGCGCTGCGTCGCGAGATTTCGCGGCGAGTTCCACGGCCAGCGCGATGCCGCGCAAGTCGCCCTTGTTGAGGATGCGGTCGCCACCGATGGTCACGTCCAGACAGGCGACCAACACCGCCAGCGCGTCGGCCTCGCGCTTTTTTTCCACAAGAAAAGAAGCGTAAATTCGTGAAAAGAGCACCACGCTGGGATGATTGCCAGGCCACGCGCGATGCGCAACCTCGAGCGTACGCCGGAACCAGACATCGGCCTCCGCGTCGGCAGCCGCTTCATGCAAGGTCTGCGCAAGATTGAACGACACGCGCGCGACATTCGGATGTGCTTCACCGAGGGTTGCCGCCCAGATCCGGTGGGCCTCGCGATAGGCGGCGACCGCAGCATCAACACGATGCAAATCGTCCAGCGCATTGCCTTCATAATTGTACAAGGCGGCAACGATCGGCGTCTGTGCGCCATACAGACGCGTCACCGATTCGCGTGAAGCCTGCAAGATCTCCAAGGCCGCTTGCGGATTGCCGGTACCGCGCTGCAGTTCGGCCAGACGCATGCGTCCCTTGATCACGTCCGGGTGCGTCGGCGGTCGGAATGTGGCGAACCAATCCAGGCTTTGCTGCAGATCGATCAGCGCATCCTGCGGCCGTCCCAGCACGCGCAACAGGTCCGCACGCAGCAGGCGTGCCTCGACAACACGGCTGCGTGGCGCAGCAGCGGAAGCCATCCAGCCACGCAGCAATGCGTCCAGTTGCGCGAGGGCCCATTCATACCGTCCCGCATCCTGTTCGATGCGAATCCGGTCCAGCGCAATCTGATCGCGCAGCTCGGGTGTGGCCGCCAATGCCAGCGCTTCGTCCAGATAGCGCGATGCGGCGGCGGCATCGCCACTGATCACCGCACTGCGGCCGCGCGCCGCGGCGATACGGCCGCGCAAGGCATCATTGCTCACTGCAGAGTCATCGAGGATGTGTTGCGCCTGATCGAGCAGCGAGCGGGCTTCCGCATGCCGATAGAGGTTCACGTTCACCTCCGCGAGCGTGCCCATCAATTCGGCGCGAAGTTCCGGTGCGGCATCCAGTTCTCCGGCGACCTCTTGCGCGCTGCGGTCCAGGATTTCGCGCGCGGTGATATCGGCACCGAGGCTGTTGCCAGGGTCGGCGCTGCGGAACGCCTGCACCAGCAGTCCGGTTACCTGCTCGGCGCGGTCGCGCTCGCGTGCGACCAACTGCGCCTGCCGCGCAAAGCCTGCCGCTGCGGCGATCACGACGAACGCGGCGAGCAGGGTCGCGGCCACCGCACGACGGTGACGTTGTACAAATTTCCTGAAAACATACCAGCGCGCACCATCCCGCGCCTGTACGGCACGACCGTCCAGATACCGGTTCACGTCGCTGGCCAGCGCCTCGACCGACGCGTAACGATCCATCGGTGTCTTGCGCAGGCAGCGCATGACGATCGCATCGAGGTCACCGCGCAGCTGACGGGCGAGCTGGCTGGCGGACTCCAGTCCGCGCACCGCGAGCCTGCGCGCGAGCGCCTCGACTTCGCCCGGCACCAGGGTGGGCGCGTGCATCGCGGCGCTCGGTGTCGGGGGCGCGCTGCGCAGGATTCGTTCCTCGATCTGCCCGGCGCTGAGGCCCTCGAATTCGAACGGGCGCATCCCGCTCAATAGTTCATAAAGCAACATTCCCAGCGCGTATACATCACACGCCACCGTCACCGGGCCACTGCGCAACTGCTCCGGCGCGGCGGTCGCCGGGGAAAAGAAACGCTGTGCGGTCGCCGTGTCTTCCGGAGCCAGGCTCGCCAGGTGTCCGCCGAGCGCCTTGGCGATACCAAAGTCGAGCAGCCGCGGATGACCCGAAGCATCGACCAGGATATTTCCCGATTTCAGATCGCGGTGGACAATCAGGTTGCGGTGCGCCGTATTGATTGCGTCGCAGATTTCCAGGAACAGGCGCAATCTCGCGGTAAGAGTCAACGCATGATCGTCGCACCAGCTCAGCACCGGCGCACCGTCCACATATTCCATGACGTAGTAGGGCGTGCCATCCGGCATCTGGGCGGCGTCAAGGATGCGGACAATTCCCGGATGCTGCAGATGGGATATGACTTCGCGTTCGAGGCGGAAGCGTCGCAGCGCGTTCGCGTCGACCAGATCGCGGCGCAGGAACTTGATCGCCACTTGCTGCTCCAGTTGCCCGTCGATCCGGATCGCCCGGAACACCGCGCCCATGCCGCCGCGCCCGAGTTCACTTTCGATGCGGTAGGCGCCGACCTGGCTGCCAGCGAGGTGCTGCCACGGATCCAGCGCCGGCAGCATTTCAAGGAGCGCCGTGGTCGGTCGCCGTGTATTCAGACGTCCGTGCCGGTCCGCTGCGAGCAGACGATCAATTCTGGACAGCAGGCTGGCGTCACCGGCGCACGCCTGTTCGAGCCAGCTCCGCCGCTCGTGCGAATCGCCGATGTCGAGTGCCGCAAGAAACAACTCGCGTGCATTGATGCGCTTGGCTGTAAGCATCGCTATCCGCTCCCCCGGATGTTGCAACCGCGCGCGTCTGCCCCCCGACAGACGAACACTTTCTGTAAAAATCAAATCACCGTATCAGCATCCAGGCGCTCCGCCAGCCATGCACGCGCGTAGCGCCATTGGCGACCGACCGTGGCCACCGAGCTGCCGCAAACGTCGGCGATCTGCTCCGTGGTCAGACCCGAGAAGAACTTCAGTTCGACCACCCGTGCGCAGTCCGGATCCTCAATCTCGAATTCACCGAGAACCCGGTCCAGCGCCAGCCAGTCAACTGCGTCGTCGATCGTCGGCGTTTCGTTCTCGCCCATTTCATCCATCGCGATGATGGCCGTTGCTCCACCGCGCTTCTCGCTGCCGCGGCTACGCAAATAATCGATCACCACGCGCCGCACGACGGTTGCCGCGATCGCATAGAAATGTTTGCGATTGTGCCAATCAACACCTTGTTGCAAATGCAACTTTTCGTAGGCCTCGTTGGCCAACTCGGTTGCCTGCAACGTCAGTGCGCCACCGTGCTGGCGGATCTGGATCTGCGCCAATTTCTGCAATACCGGGTAAACGCTGTTGAGCAAGTCGTTTTCGACGCTGCGGTCGCCTTCGCGCCAGCGCCCAAGCAATTGGGTAATGTCTCTGGTATCGGTGGTGTTCATGGCGGATCCGGCCAGCGCAAGCGCCGAGCCTAGCATAGGAAAAGCGCGATTTTTGCACGGGCTGAATGGCGAAATCGCCGCGTGCCGCTCCCGCATGAAAAATATTTTTCGCAAAAATGATCGACTCTTCCGCGTTGTTGCGAGTCCTGTTCATGACGGCCGGCGACCGACGCGGGCCTGCGGATTCATTCACTTAGCAGGAGTTGCAGATGAAGACGATCAACAATGTCGAAACCGATGAGGTGGGTGGCGGACTGGCCGGCGCGGGTCAGAACACGTTTCCGATCGATGATCTTCCCGGCTATCCCGGCGGCGGATGTTTTCCGGGCGGTGGCTTCTCCGGTGGCGGTACGCCGCCCTACGTCCCGGGGGATCCGTACGATCTGTCGATTCTCTGAACCCGTCCGGCCATTCGCCACGGCATCGAAAACGATCGGCGCGTGCACTTGAGCGCTGCACCGGCGTCCCCGCGAAATGGCCCACGTGCCGCGGTTGCACGACGGCGCCAAGCAAACAAATCACTGTTCACTAACTGGAGAAATGCAATGTCCGATACCAATAGTTTGACCGCCACCCAGGCCGACACAGAGCAGCTCGGCGAAACCGTCGCGCTGGAAGCCACCGACGACGTGGCCGGTGGCGTCTATCCCATCGTTGCCGCGGCGGCCGGTGCAGCGGCATTTGTCAGCTGGTGCGCAAGCGGTGGCTACCAGGATTCCGTGGATCTCGTCTCCGGATTCATTGAAGGCGTCGCCACGTCGGTCAACTGACTTCACCCCACGACTTCCAACTTTGCGGAGCAAGATCCATGAATCCTTCGAACGATCAACTGCCCGAATCGCAGGCGCTCGATTCCGTTGCAGCCGATGAAGTGGGCGGCGGCAATGACAACTCGTACAACGCCGGCCTCCAGGCGGGGCAAGCACTGGGCGGCGCGTATCAGTCTGCGGTGAACTATTTCTCCGAAACCGTGTTCCCATTTTACCTCGACTGATCGATACGCAACCGGAGGTCGCGGTTCTGCCGCGGCCTCCGGGCGCATCGGACGACGGATGACACCGGAGAACCTCATGAACGTTTTGCGCAATCCGAAAGTGCAAACTGTGCAATTGTTGACAGCGGGTCTGCTGGCGCTGATCGCGGCCGGTTATGTTCCGCGTCAGCTATGGTCCAGCGGCAGCATCGTGATCGCCTTGGCCGGCATTTCGGTGTGGTTCGCGCTACTCGCTTTTGCGGCGACGTGGCACGGAGCCAGTCCTCTGCTGCGTCATCTCGCCGTGCTCGGCAATGTCGGCATTGCGCTGCTCGGCATGCTCTGCGCAGCGGCGATGGCGTTGGGTGACGGTGGCAATGCGCAATGGAGTGCGGCGATCATCGGTGTCTGGGTCGTTCCCGGTCTGATCGGTGTGGCGTGCGCATGGCCGTCTCATCGCGGCCACGGCATGGAGCAGCAAGCGGAAGCGGGCTGACCTTGCATCCCGCGCGCAGTGGCGCGGACCGCCGGAAAAAGACCCGTGCGTCGACGAAAACGACGACGAGACTGCGCATCTGGCGCAACGCCTGATCCCTGCCGTACACAGAAGGGCGGGGTCGTCCGACTGAACGCGGCCGCGCTGCAGGCGTGTAGAATGTTCCGTGCCGGCGTGGCAGCGATGCACGCCGTTTTCGGACCCGTCTTTTTGCCGCGCAGGAATTCCAGCCGGGCCTGCGTCACGCCGCTGGCTGCGGCACGCGCAGTGGAGCGACGGCCAGCTCGCCAGATGAGGGATTCCATGAACACCAACGTATCGCCGTTTCAGACGTCAGCCGTGGATGTTGAGCGGGTCGGCTTCATCCGCGCCGCGTATGTGCATCTCGCAGTGGCACTGGTTGCATTTACCGTTTTGTCCACCGTGCTGTATGCCTCCGGCGTCGGTGTGGGCATGCTCAAGTTTCTCAGCAAAGGGCGCTACATGTGGCTCGCCTTCATGGGTGCCTTCATGCTGGTCGGCTGGCTCGCTTCGCACATGGCCGACACGGCGGCCAGCAATGAAAAGCAGCGACTCGGTCTGGGCGTGTATGTCGTCGCGGAAGCGCTGATCTTCGCCCCGTTGTTTGCGCTCGCCGGCATGGTCGCGCCCGCGGCAATTCCTGCAGCGGCACTCATCACCTTGGTCCTCGTTGGTGGACTGACCTATACCGCGTTCTCGTTGAAGACCGACTTCTCGTTCATGGGCGGCCTGCTCAAGATCGGTGGCATTGTCGCCCTCGGTGCGATTGTCGCGAGCGTGATCTTTGGCTTCTCGCTCGGCATCTGGTTCTCGGCACTGATGGTGTTGTTCGCCGGCGGCTGCGTGCTCTACGACACCTCGAACATCATCCACCACTATCCGACCGATCGGCCGGCCGGTGCGGCGCTGCATCTGTTCGCTTCCATCGCGCTGATGCTCTGGTACGTGCTGCGGATCCTTCTGTCGCTGGCTTCCTCGCGCGACTGAGGTCCGGCGGCACGGCGTCGGCCTTCCGGGGGAAGGTGCGACCACCAACGCTTGTTGCATCAAACGACATCCGGCCTTGCGCCGGATGTCATCTGTGGAATTCACCCAATGGGGAAACATTGATGTCCGGTTTTCGTTGGATTTTGCTTTTGCTGGTGCTGATCGTCGGCGGACCATTCGTGTTGTGGATGGGCTATGACGAGTCGAGCACGATGCGCGCGCTCGCCGACCACGGCAAGTCGGTCGATGCCTCGGTCGAAGAGATCACCTGGAACAAGAAACGCGGCAGCGAGTCGGGCTTCAAGGCCAAGGTCAATTTCACGACCGAAGACCAGCAAGCCGTCACCGACAAGGTCGATCTGCCCAGCGACCTGGGCAAGCAACTGCGCGATGCGCCCGAGTCGGAGGCGGCAACACTCAAGGTTCGCTATCTGCCCGAAGATCCGCACCGCCTTCGTCTTGCCACGCACACCGACACGTCGACCGGCATGTTTGCTGGCGGTGCGGCCATGCTGGTGATCGGACTGGGCCTGCTCGCCTACCGCGTACGCCGCAAACCGGTCGCGGTCGCTGTTGCCGAACAGCCAGCCTGAAGCCAAGACGCGTCGCTGCGGGGACTGGCGTGCCGCTCCCCGCCATTCGACATCAAGACGACCATCGCCGCGCCACTCGGGCGCCGCGTTTGCCCGCAGGGATGCCTGAACGATTTGTCCGCGCTTACTCGCCGAGGGTCAGCAACGAGGCGTTGCCACCGGCGGCGGTCGTGTTGATCGTGAGGGTGCGTTCGGTGACGAAGCGCGCCAGGTAATGCGGGCCGCCGGCTTTCGGGCCCGTGCCTGACAGTCCTTCGCCGCCGAACGGCTGCACGCCGACCACCGCGCCGATCTGGTTGCGGTTGACGTAGCAATTGCCGACTTTGACGCCTTTGGAAATTTGTTCGATCGTGGAATCGATGCGGCTGTGCACGCCGAGCGTGAGGCCGTAGCCAGTCGCATTGATCTGGGCGATGACCTGATCAAGCTCACTCGCTTTCCAGCGCAGTACGTGCAGCACCGGACCGAACACTTCCCGGGTCAGCTGGTTGAGCGAGGCGATCTCATACGCACGCGGTGCAAAGAACGTACCGTTCGCGCAGTCGTCGCCGAGTTTGACCGTCTTGATCGGTTTGGCTTCGCGGTCCATGCGCGCGGCGTGATCATCGAGAATCTGTTTCGCGTCGGCGTCGATCACCGGTCCGATGTCGGTCGACAGCAGGCGCGGGTCGCCAACCTTCAATTCATCCATCGCACCGGCGAGCATCGCGACGACCTTGTCCGCGATGTCCTCCTGCACGAACAAAATGCGCGCACAGGAGCAGCGCTGGCCGGCCGAATAGAACGCCGAACTGATCGCGTCCTTGACCACTTGCTCCGGCAGCGCCGACGAATCCGCGATCAGTGCGTTCTGGCCGCCGGTCTCTGCGATCAAAACGGCAATCGCGGCATCGCGTGCGGCGAGGCCGCGATTGATCGCGCGTGCCGTTTCCGTCGAGCCGGTGAACACCACGCCGGCAATTCGTGGATCTTTGCACAAGGCCGCGCCGACCGTGGCGCCGTCGCCGGGCAGGAATTGCAGCACACCGGCGGGCACGCCCGCTTCGTGCAGCAATTGCACCGCACGGAATGCGATCAGGTTGGTCTGCTCGGCGGGCTTGGCAATCACCGCATTGCCGGTCACAAGGGCCGCGGCGACCTGGCCGATGAAGATCGCGAGCGGGAAATTCCACGGGCTGATCGCGGCGAACACGCCACGCCCGTGCAGGAACAGCTGATTCGATTCGCCGGTCGGACCGGGTAGCGCTTCCGGATGGGCGAGCAACTTGCGACCCTGCACCGCGTAGTAGCGGCAGAAGTCCACCGCTTCGCGCACTTCGGCGATGGCATCGGGAATCGTCTTGCCCGCTTCGCGCACGCACAGGGCAATCAATTCTCCGCGCTGCGCTTCGAGCAGGTCGGCGGTGTGCTCGAGGATTTTCGCGCGGCTTGCCGCCGGCAGACGATCCCATTCCGGTTGCGCCTGCACGGCATTCGTGATCGCGCGCTCGACCGCCGCCGTGTCCGCCGGCAGCCACTCGCCGACCGCGCGACGACGGTCCGCCGGATCTGTCACCTGGCGTGCAGTGCCGCTGCCCACATGGCCGGCCACCAGCGGTTTGGCGACCCAGGTCTGTGGCGATGCGGCGATCGCCTCGGCCAGCGCACGCGTTTCGTTGTCGTTGCCGAAATTGACACCCATGGAATTCTTCCGTTGTTCGCCGAGGAGACCGACCGGCTGCGGAATGCGCGGGTGCGGTTTGGAGGTGAATGCGCGCACGACCTCGACCGGGTCGGCAACGAGATCGCGTACCGACAGGCTTTCGTCGACGATGCGATTGACAAAACTGGTATTTGCACCATTTTCCAGAAGTCTGCGCACCAGGTAGGGCAGCAGATCCTCGTGCGTGCCGACCGGTGCATAAACCCGGCATGGCACGTCCATGTTCTTCGGCCCGATCACTTCGGCGTACAGATCGGTGCCCATGCCGTGCAGGCGCTGGAACTCGAACGGTCGCCCCTTGGCCATGTGCTGGATCGCAGCGATCGTGTGCGCGTTGTGCGTGGCGAACGCGGGGTAGAACAATTCGCCGTAGTCGAACAGGCGCTTCGCGCAGGCTAGATACGATACATCGGTATTTGGCTTCCTTGTATACACCGGGTAGCCCGCGTGGCCGCCTTCCTGGGCGCGTTTGACCTCGGAATCCCAGTAGGCGCCCTTGACCAGACGCACGCACCAGCGCTGGCCGGTCTTGCGTGCCTGCTCGGCGAGCCAGTCGATCAGGTACGGGCAGCGCTTCTGATACGCCTGCACCGCAAGGCCGAAACCCTGCCAGCCGGCCAGCGACGGATGCGCATGAACGGCGGCGATGATTTCCAGCGACAGCTCCAGCCGGTCCGCTTCCTCGGCATCGACGGTCAGGCAGATGCCCTGAGCCTTTGCGAGCTGTGCGAGCTCCAGCAGTTTCGGGGTGAGCTCCGCATGCACGCGTTCGCGCTTGCCGACCTCGTAACGTGGATGCAGCGCAGACAGCTTGATCGAGATCGACGGCGCATCGAGGATGTCGATCCGACCTTCCTTCGACGCGGCCGCGACGCGTGCGCCGAGCGCCCGGATCGCATCGAGATACGCGCGCTGGTAGCGCTCGCCATCCGGCGTGGTCAGTGCGCCTTCACCGAGCATGTCGTACGAGTAGCGATAGCTACGATTCTCTTTTTCCACAGCGCGATCGAGCGCTTCCTTGATCGTGCGTCCCATCACGAACTGATGGCCCATGATGCGCATCGCCTGGCGCACCGCGAGGCGGATCACCGGTTCGCCGGTGCGTCCGATCAGGCGCTTGAGCGCACCCATGAAATTGCGCTGGGTCTCGTCAGCGAGCGTAACCAGCTTGCCGGTCAGCATCAGCCCCCAGGTGCCCGCGTTGACCAGCACGGAGTCGCTCTTGCCCAGGTGCGACTCCCAGTTCGCCTCGCCAAGCTTGTCCGAAATCAGCTTGTCGGCGGTGATCTTGTCCGGAATGCGCAGCAGAGCCTCGGCGACGCACATCAGCAGCACGCCTTCCTCGGAGGAAAGATCGTATTCGCGCATGAACGACTCGACCGCGGACTTCTGGTCCGACTTGGCGCGCACCCGCGCCACCAGCTCGGCGGCGCGCGCCAGCACCAGGTCACGCTCGACCGGCACCAGCGTCGCCTCGGCAAGCAGTTCATTCATCGCATCGGTTTCGTCGCGACAATAGGCGGCGGTCATGCGCGTCCGCGCCGGATCGGCAGCAGGAACTTCGGGGCTCAGGATGGCTGGATTCACGTCGGTTCCGGGAGTGTTGGTCAGTCTTCGCGGCGCCGTGTCGGCGGCCGTGGACAGGGCGCGCATTCTAACGCAGAGCGCGGCGCCGCTCTGGTGCGATTGCGCCGGACTTCGCGGCGAAACGCGGCAAGAAAACCGTCCTTGCCGATAGCGCCGCTGCACCGGGTCGGCCCAGCGGAACAGAAACACCGCTTGCCACGCTGCGCCTCGGCGATTGCGGCGCCCGCGGCCGGGCGGGTGCCACTGGGAGCGCCGTCAATCCCGGCGACGGCAGCCGCTCTTCCCCACTACGCGGAGCACGGTTCCGGCGTCCGATTGGGCGAGTGATGGCGTGCCTCGCCCGTTTTTGGTTGCCCGCGCGGGCGCCAGCCACTATCATTTCGCGGTTTACGCACGTGGTTGCGTGCACGAATAGCCGATGTGCCGAGTCAGGTGCTTGCCTGGGACGGAACGTCACGCGGACCCGCCGCGACAGCCGTGCCGGGTGTCGTGTCGCAAGCCGTTGGAAATTGGTGCGTTTCTGATCGATACCGCAAGAGCCGGATTCGCGCGTCGCCAGCCGGCGCTGCGCGCCGGAGCCGGTGGTCGGCGACGTGCTGCACGAATGGGATGGCCTTAGGGTGATGGCGATGAAGTCTTTGGGAATTTCGCGGGTAGGCATCACGGCGCTGCTCGCGCTGGCGGCCACAAGTGTGTCGGCCGCAATGCCGGCGCGCTGGCAACTGAACATGTCGCCGGGCGTCACGCAGACGGCGCACAAGGCCTATCAGGCGCACATGATCGGACTGTGGATCTGTGTCGTGATCGGGCTGCTCGTGTTCGGCGCGATGGCGGTCGCGATGTTCAAGTTCCGCAAGTCCAAGGGAGCGGTGGCGGCGAAATGGAGCCACAACACGACCGCGGAAATTCTCTGGACTGTCATCCCGATCCTGATCCTGATCGGCATGGCCTGGCCGGCGACGAGCATGCTGATTGACGCGGCCGATACCTCCAATCCGGAGTTGACCATCAAGGTCACGGGTTACCAGTGGAAGTGGCGTTACGAGTATGTCGACTACAAAGGCAAGCCTGGAAATGTGAACTTCGTGTCCAAACTCGACAGCGACAGCGATCGTACGCGTCAGCTGAAGTCGGGCCTGGATCCGCATGCGGTCAAGGTTGGCGACGATGCGACGTATCTGCTCAACGTAGACAAACCGCTGGTGCTTCCGACCAATACCAAGGTGCGTTTCGTGGTCACCGCCGACGACGTGATCCATGCCTGGTGGGTGCCCGCGCTGGGTTGGAAGACCGACGCGATCCCCGGCATCATCAATGACGGGTGGACGAGTATCGAAGAGCCGGGCACCTACCGCGGCCAGTGCGCCGAATTGTGCGGCCAGGATCATGGCTTCATGCCGATCGTCGTCGTCGCCAAGCCCAAGGCCGAGTTCGAGCAGTGGCTCGCCAGCCAGCAGCCTGTTGCCGCGCCGCCCGCCGCCCCGACTGATGCCACTGCGCCGGCTCCCGCCGCGCCGCAGGGCTAACGCAACCGCTTGGAGATTCACCCTATGGCCACGCACGCTGCGACCGACCACGCTGTCGATCACCATGACGACCACCACGATCACAAGCCGCATGGCTTCTTCAATCGCTGGGTGTTCACCACCAATCACAAGGACATCGGTACGCTGTACCTGGTGTTCTCGTTCATCATGTTCTGCATCGGCGGAGCGATGTCCGGGGTGATTCGCGCCGAGCTGATGCAGCCCGGTCTGCAATATGTACAACCGTACTTCTTCAACCAGATGACCACCGTGCACGCGCTGGTGATGATCTTCGGTGGCGTGATGCCGGCCTTCGTGGGCCTGGCAAACTGGATGATCCCGTTGCAGATCGGCGCGCCGGACATGGCCCTGCCGCGCATGAACAACTGGTCATTCTGGATTCTGCCGTTTGCCTTCACCGTGC
>JBDTLV010000042.1:0-39767 GCA_039934615.1 Tahibacter sp. | reverse complement strand
ATCAGGATTCGCGCCATGACTGCCTCGTAATGCCCCTGTGTGCCGCGTAGCGGCTGCGGCCATTCTACCGGTCGGCCGATACTACGCAAACAGGCGCGTTGCGTCCGCGATGGTCGTGGGTGATCGGATTGGCGCTGCGCCGCGGTTGAAGCTGCCGAATGCGCCGCTCAACCGATTTTTACCAACGTTCGCCCGAAGCTTGTGCCGGCGAGCATCGCATCAAATACGCCGGGTAGTTCTTCCAGAGTCGCCTCGCGGGTACAAATCTGCTGCAGATGCGCAGGTTTCCAGTCGCTCGAGAGTCGTTCCCACACCCGATCCCGAATCGGACGCGCGGTTCCGGCAGAAGCGATGCCCAGCAAACTCACGCCACGGATGATGAACGGCATGACGGTTGTCGCCAGATCGTGACCGGCTGCCAGTCCGCAACTGGCGATGTTGCCGTAAGGGTGGATCACGCGCGTCAGGCCGGCCAGCATTTCGCTGCCTACGCTGTCGATCGCACCGGCCCAGCGGCTGGTCTCCAGCGGACGTTGACCCCAGAACAGTTCCTTGCGTGCAATGCACTGCTTCGCGCCCAGCCCGATCAACCAGTCGAATTGGTCGAGCTTGCCAGTGATCGCGTGCGCTTCGTATCCGGCACGCGTCAGGATGTCGATCGCCAGTGAGCCGACACCGCCGGTGGCACCGGTGACCACTACCGGACCCATCGCCGGAGTCTGATCATTTTGTTCCATTCTGAACAATGACAGGGCAGCGGTGAAACCGGCGGTGCCGAGAATCATGCTCTCGCGCAGATCAAGACCCGGTGGCAGGGGAATTGTCCAGCGCGCGTCCAGCCGCGCGTACTCCGCATAGCCGCCATCGCGCGTTTCGCTTAGACCCGAACCAGTACACAGCACGGCATCGCCTTCGCGAATGCTCTCGTCCGTCGATGCCACGACATAACCGGCTACATCGATGCCGCCATTCATCGGATACTGGCGGAGGATCTTGCCTTTGCCCGTGCCGGCCAGCGCATCCTTGTAGTTGACGCTGCTGTAAGCGACCTTGATCAACACCTCGCCTGGTGCAAGATCGTCGCTGCCGATGGATTCGATGCCGGCTCGATAGCCTTGCGCATCGTTGCGGATACGCAAGGCGCGAAACGCCGCGGGACTGCTCATGCTCAACTCCTGTTCCGACGCTAGGCGGCAGCGGACACGCTGCCGGACATCGCGATCCCGCGGACCGGTTCAGTTCGCCTTGTGGATCGCGCGCTTGTCCACTGACAGCGCCGCTTCGTGCACCGCCTCGGACAGGGTCGGGTGTGCGTGACAGATGCGCGCCAGATCTTCCGCAGATCCCTTGAACTCCATCGCGACCACAGCTTCGTGGATCATTTCCGATACGCATGCGCCGACCATGTGCGCGCCGAGCAGGCGATCGGTTTCGGCATGCGCGATGATCTTCACCAGGCCCGCGGTTTCGTTCATCGCGACAGCACGGCCAATCGCGGCAAACGGGAAAGATCCCGTTTTCACCGGAATGCCTTCCGCCTTGCATTGTTCTTCGGTCTTTCCGACCCAGGCAATTTCCGGCTCGGTGTAGATGACCCAGGGCACGGTGTCCAGATTCACGTGTCCGGCTTTGCCCGCGATCAATTCGGCGACGGCAATGCCTTCCTCGGAGCCCTTGTGCGCGAGCATAGGGCCGCGCACGCAGTCACCGACCGCCCACACGCCATCGACGCCGGTGTGGCAATGCTCGTCCACCACCACCCGACCGCGATCGTCCAGTTGCACGCCGGTGCCATCGGCGAGCAGGCTACGGGTATTCGCGCGCCGACCCACTGCAACCAGTAATTTGTCCACAACCAGGCTTTGTTCGCCCTTGGCGTCGGTATAGACCAGGTGCACTTCCGCGCCCTTGATCTCGGCCTTGGACAATTTCGCACCGAGGCGGATGTCCAGCCCCTGTTTCTTGAATTCCCGGGCGGCCGCCTTCGCAATGTCCTGGTCGGCGGCGGCGAGGAAGTCGGGCAGGGCTTCGATGATAGTCACCTCGGCGCCGAGGCGCTTCCAGACGCTGCCCAGTTCCAGGCCGATCACGCCCGCGCCGATTACCCCGAGACGCTTGGGCACGGCGGTGAAGTCCAGCGCGCCGGCGTTGTCCACAATGAATTTGTTATCGAATTTTGCGAAAGGCAATTCGATTGGCACGGAGCCAGTGGCAATGATCACGTTCGTCGCGGTCAATTCGGTGACGCCGCCATCTGCTGCCTTCACCGACACCGTGCGGTTCGGTTTGAGGGTGCCGAAGCCTGCCAGCGCGGTGACCTTGTTGGCCTTGAACAGCGAGGTGATGCCGCCGGTGAACTGTTTGACGATCTTGTCCTTGCGACCGACCATTGTGCCCACGTCGATCGACGGTGAGCTGGCGCTGATTCCGTGCACCGCGAAGGTGTGGGTCAGATTGTGGAACTGCTTGGACGAATCGAGCAATGCCTTGGACGGGATGCAGCCTACATTGAGGCAGGTTCCGCCGAGAGCGGCCTTGCCGTCCTTGCCGACAAAGTCATCGACGCAGGCGGTCTTCAGACCCAGCTGTGCGGCGCGGATCGCAGCCACATATCCCGCCGGGCCGGCACCGATTACGACGACGTCGAAGTGTTCGCTCATGTCCAAAGTCCTTTGTGGAGGTACGGAAGATCCGACTCGCGGTCAGCTTCCGATGGTCATTAAAACGGCGAGGACCACGGCAAGCATGATCCCGTAGATCACGTGCTTCCAGGCCAACGCGACAATTCCAAGCAGCAAGGCGACCTTGCCCTTCTTGCGCAGACCATCGCCGAGGTAGGCTGTGATCGCCAGCGCAATGGCAGTTCCACCGAGCAAGGTATAGGCCCAGGAGAACCTTATAAAGGTGGGCGTGGCGGCTATTTCCGCATTGAACAGGGCAAACCCGTGCGTATCGACGCGCTCGATGGTTCCGCTCAGCGACGTGGCAAGCAGTGCCAGCGCGACGACCGTCGCGTCAATCGCCAGCGCCGTGCCGCGCAGCCAGCGCTGCGACGACGCAGCGCGCGTATCAGTCACCTGCACGGGGCGATCCGGATCAAATGCCGAGCAGCATCTTGTGCGGATTTTCCAGTTGGTTCTTGATGTCGACCAGGAACAGCACCGCGTCCTTGCCGTCGATGATGCGATGGTCGTAGGAGATCGCGACGTACATCATCGGTGCGGCGATCACCTGGCCATTTTCCACAATGGCGCGATCCTTGATCGCGTGCATACCGAGGATCGCGCTCTGCGGTGGGTTGACGATTGGCGTGGAGAACAGCGAACCGAAAGTGCCACCGTTGGTGATCGTGAACGTGCCACCCTGGAGATCGTCCAGCGTCATACCGCCTTCGCGCGCCTTTTTGGCGTAGTTGCCGATGGCTTTTTCCACATCGGCGAAGCTCATGTTCTGTGCGTCGCGGAGCACCGGTGTGACCAGGCCCTTGTCGGTCGAGACCGCCACGGAAATATCCTGGTAGCCGTGATAGATCACGTCATTGCCGTCGACCGAGGCGTTGACGATCGGATGGCGCTTGAGCGCTTCCGCCGCGGCCTTGACGAAGAAGCTCATGAAGCCCAGTTTTATACCATTGGACTTCTCGAATTGTTCGCCCAGATCCTTGCGCATCGCCATGACTTTTGCGAGGTTGATCTCGTTGAACGAGGTCAGCATCGCGATGGAGTTCTTGGACTGCATCAGACGTTCTGCGATCTTGCTGCGCATGCGCGTCATCGGCACGCGTTCCTCCGCGCGCGAACCCGGAGCCGGACGTGCTGCCGGAACTGCAGCGGGGGCTGCCGCTGCGGGTGCGTTGGCGGGAGCCGCCGCCGCGCTGCCACCCGAACGCATGAAGTTGACCAGATCTTCCTTGGTTACGCGACTGTCGCGGCCGGTCCCTGCGACATTGGCCGGATCGATCGCATTTTCCGCCGCAACGCGGCGACCGGCTGGTGAAAGATCTTCGCTGGCTTTCGCGGCGGGCGCCGCTTTCGCAGGAGCCGCCGCTGGTGCAGCAGCGACCGCGCCTTCTTCAATGATCGCGATGATTTCCTGGCTGTTGACCGTTTCGCCCGTGTTGCGGCGAATTTCCTTCAGCACGCCGTCCGCGGGTGCCGGCACTTCGAGCACAACCTTGTCCGTTTCCAGGTCGACCAGATTCTCGTCGCGCTTGACCGCGTCGCCGGGCTTCTTGTGCCAGCTCGCGATGGTGGCGTCCGAAACGGACTCGGGTAGAACAGGAACTTTGACTTCGATGGCCATGGGTGCGTCCTTCAACGGGCGTGCAGCGTTTGAATGCGGAGATTATTCGGAAGCATGATCGGTGCCGGCCGGCGCGACCAGCGCCTGCTCGACCAGCGCGGCCTGTTCGGCGACGTGCGTGTTGTAGTGTCCGCAGGCCGGCGCTGGCGAGCGCGTGCGTCCCGCGTAAGCGAGACTATGATCGCTGATGCAGGCGCGCAGGTGATGCGCAATCTGATACCAGGCGCCCTGATTCATCGGTTCTTCCTGGCACCAGACCACTTCCTTCGCGGCTGGGTACTTTTCGATCTGCGCTTTGACTTCGGTGCGCGGGAACGGATACAGCTGCTCGACGCGCACGATGGCCACGTCGCTGATGCCGCGTTTTTCCGCATCGTCGACCAGATCGTAGTACACCTTGCCCGAGCAGAATACGACGCGACGTACTTTCTGGCCCGGCTTGGACGTCGTATCCGCAATGACCAGCTGGAAACCGCCATTGGCCAGATCATCCAATGTGGAAATGGCCAGTTTGTGGCGCAGCAGCGATTTCGGGGTCATCACGATCAGCGGTTTGCGGCAGTTGCGCACCAGCTGACGGCGGATCATGTGGAATGCCTGCGCCGGCGTGGTCGGTACGCAAACCTGCATGTTTTGCAATGCGCACAGTTGCAGGAAGCGTTCCAGGCGGGCCGACGAATGCTCCGGTCCCTGGCCTTCGTAGCCATGTGGCAGGAACAGCGCGAGGCTGGACAGGCGACCCCATTTGGCTTCGCCGGAACTGATGAACTGATCGATGACGACTTGCGCACCGTTGGCGAAGTCACCGAACTGGCCTTCCCAGATCACCAGCGTGTTCGGCTCGGCGGTGGTGTAGCCGTACTCGAAGGCCATCACGGCTTCTTCGCTCAGCACCGAATCGACCACGGCGACGCTGGCACCGGCACGCACGTGTTCGAGCGGGATGAACGTGGAATCGGTTTTCTGATCGTGCAGTACCGCGTGGCGATGGAAGAAGGTGCCGCGACCGACGTCCTGACCGACGACGCGCAAGTCGAAACCCTCGGCAATCAAGGTGGCGTATGCGAGGTTCTCCGCGTAGCCCCAATCCATTGCCTGCTGACCCGCGGCCATCTTGGCGCGATCTTCGTAAATTTTTGCGACGCGCGGATGCAGCACTACGTCGCCGGGAATATTCAACAGAGTCTGTGCGAGGGCGGCGAGTTTGTCTTTCGGCACGCCGGTCTTGGCTGGCATGTCGAGCGTGCCGTGCAGGAACGGCGACCAATCCAGCGCGTAGGGGTCCTTGAACTCCGGATCGATTTCCGCGACCGGCTTGCCGGCTTCAAGCTGTGCGCGATAGGCGTCGATCAAAATTTGCGCATCAGTTTCGGCAATCACGTTCTGTGCGGTCAACTTTCGCGCGTACAGATCACGCGTGGTCGGGCGGGCGCGGATCACCTGGTACATCACTGGCTGTGTCGCGGCCGGTTCATCAGCCTCGTTGTGGCCGTGACGGCGGTAGCAGACCAGATCGATCACCACGTCGCGCTTGAACTGTTTGCGGTAGTCGAACGCAAGGCGTGCGACGAACAGCACGGCTTCGGGATCGTCACCGTTTACATGGAATACCGGCGCATTGACCATCTTCGCGACGTCGGTGCAGTAGTGCGTCGAGCGGGCATCGTCTTGCCGGCTCGTGGTGAAGCCGACCTGATTGTTGATCACCACGTGCACGGTGCCGCCAACCGCGAAACCGCGGGCCTGCGACATATTGAACAATTCCATCACCACACCCTGGCCCGCGATCGCCGCGTCGCCATGGATCAGCACCGGCATCACCTGACCGCGTTCCGTGTCGCCGCGGCGTGTCTGGCGCGCACGCACAGAACCTGCCACGACCGGATCGACAATTTCAAGATGTGAAGGATTGAACGCCAACGCCAGATGCACGGTGTGCCCGCTGGTCTTGATGTCGGCCGAGAAGCCCATGTGGTACTTCACGTCGCCCGAATGCGCCGGATCGTCCGGGTGGTCGAACTTGCCTTCAAACTCGGCGAACAATTTCTGCGGCGCCTTGCCCAGCGTGTTGACCAGCACGTTGAGTCTGCCGCGATGCGCCATGCCGAGCACGATGTCCTTGACCCCGTCGGCGCCGCCGCGCTGAATCAACTCGTCGAGCAAAGGAATCAGGCTGTCGCCGCCTTCCAGCGAGAAACGCTTCTGGCCGACGTACTTGGTGTGCAGGTAGCGCTCCAGCCCTTCGGCCGCGGTGAGCTTTTCGAGCAGGCGCTTGCGATCGTCCTGGTTCAGCCCGTAGTTGCCGCCCGCGCGCTCCAGTTGCTCGTGCATCCAGCGCCGCTGGTCGGCGTCGCTGATATGCATGAACTCGACACCGACGGTGTCCGCATAGGTTGCGCGCAACAGGGCCAGCAGGTCCTTCAGTTTGAGGCGCGGCGGACCCGCCAGCGAGCCCGTATTGAACTCGGTATTCAGATCGGCGTCGCCGAGGCCGTGGAAGACCAGTTGCAGGTCCGGCGCATCGATCTTCGCGGTCAGTTCGAGCGGATCCAGATTGGCCGCCAGGTGACCGCGCGAGCGATAGGCGGTCACCAGTTTCAGCACGGCGGCCTGCTTCTGAGCCTGTGCATCGTCCACCGCGGGGGCGGCAATGACCGGCGCGGCGGTGCTCAGCGGGCGCTTCTGCGCCGCTTCGATACGAGCGATCGCGTCCGAATGCGGTACATCGCCGGCGGCGCGCCCCCTGAACCCGTCAAAGTAACTGCGCCACTGCGCATCGACCGCGGTCGGGTCGCGCAGGTAGGTCTCGTACAGGTCTTCGATGAAACTCGCATTGCCACCGGAAAGTTGGGACGTTTCCCGGAACTGCAGGATCAGGTTCGCGCTCACGTGGGGGCACCAGAAACAAACGGGCGTGCTCGTCGCACGCCTGACACTCGATCGGGCTTGATCGAAACTCGCCGATTATACCTGCATCGTGTTGCGACGCGGCAAGGCGACGATCGTCATAAGCGCTGCCGCGCTACAGATACAGATGGCGCAATTCCTCGCTGCTGACACAACGCTCCCACACTTGATTGAAGGTTTCCTGCAGTTGTGCATGCCGACCGGGAAAATAGGTGTGCGCCTCACCCTCGTAACGGCTGCCCAGCACGCGAAAATAATAGCTGCGCCGGTCGGTGAGCAGGAACGCCGATGGATAGTGCCGGTCCTCTTCGCTTTCGGGCGTGCGGAACTGGAACACGCTGGTCAGGCGCTGGGCGAGCGGAATCAGGCGATGCCCGTCGCGCAGCGCAGCCCCCGCTTGCTGGACCACGATCCGCACCGATGCGCCGCGACCCGCCACGCCGATGCGCCGGAACTGTTCCAGCGCCGCTTCCGTGTCAAACAGTTCGGCATCCAGGTCGCGCGTATAAATGCACAATTCCCGATGCGCCAGGCTGAGCAGCTCGACCACGCAAGCCTGTGCCTCGGCGCGACTGTCGACCGTGATCAGGCGCGGCACGGGAGTCTCCAGCAGGCGCGCCACCGGTTTGTAAGGCGCCTCCGCGGCCGTCAATTCCATGCGCATCATGCGGTGCGGAATGTTGCAGTCCAGATACTCGTCGCCGTACGCCACGAAACCCAGCTTGGCGTAGAACGGAATCGCGTAGCTCTGCGCGCTCAGTTCGACCGTCGGATATCCCATCTGCTGCGCACGTTGCACCAGCGCACGCATGATGGCGTCGCCGACGTGCTTGCCGCGCCACGCCTTGATCACTGCCATGCGGCCGATTTTGTGGTCCGGCGTCAGGCGCCCGGTCGCGATCGGCTGATTGTTGTTGTCACGTGCAATGACGTGAATCGACTGCGCATCCAGCGCGTCCCATTCCTCGTCTTCTGGAATCTGCTGCTCGTTGATGAACACGTCGGTGCGCACGAAGCGCAGTCCGGCATTGTCCGCATGCCAGTCGGCAGGCTCCACGCGAAAGTCGTCGTCGATGATCATGTTGTCTTGCGTTTGCGGGGTTTGACCGGCACCAGATGGCCGGCATTAATGAGGCCGAGCAGCGCGTCCCGGTCCTTGAGGCCGAGATCGGTGAGCAATGGCGCGGCGATCTCGCGCTGATCGCAGATCAACTGGGCAAAGGCCAGGCTGCACGACCAGCGTTGCCCGTCTGAAAACAAACGCGCCTGCTTGCCCTCCCGTGCATAGGCCATGCGCGCAAACGGATGGCGCACGAGTCCGCCTTTCGCGTCAAACAGCGATTGCAGCATTTTTGCATCGTGGATCTTGTTTGGCGGGGCGATGGTCTGTGCCGAGCGATAGCGCGTGACATAGCGGCCGAACCAGTCGCCGATCGCCGCGTCATCCAGCGTGCGCAGGGTCGTGAGCGCGGCGCTGACGCGGTGTAGCGCATCCGCCCCGATCTCGTTCGGGTCCAGCGAAGGGCGCAAGTCCGGATCGGAATAACGCAGTTCTTCGGCCAGCGGTTCCGCAATGGACTCGGCCAGATCCAGAATCATCTCGGCCACCGACGGCGCACGCATGCCGATGGAAAACGTCATGCAGGGACCTTCCGCCACGCCGTCATGCGGCACACCTGGCGGCAGGTAGAGCATGTCTCCGACCTCCAGCGTCCATGCATGTGTCGGCGAAAACTGAGCGAGCAGTTTGAGCTCCGCGTCGTCGCGAAACGCGGTCGGTGCATCGGCGCGATCGTCGATAGTCCAGTGTCGTCGGCCAAGGCCCTGCAGGAGGAACACGTCGTAGTGATCGACGTGCGCACCGACCCCGCCGCCATCGACCGCATAGCTGATCATCACGTCGTCGACGCGCCAGCGTGGCAGAAAGTCGAACGAGTCGATCAGCCGATTGACGTCGGCATCCCATTTATCGACATCCTGCACGAGCAAGGTCCAATGGGATTTCGGCAATTGTGCAAAATCCTCGTCCGTGAACGGGCCGCTGCGCACACTCCAGCGGTCGCGTTTGGCATCGCGCACGATCAGCCGGGATAGCGCGGCTTCTTCGCATGCGAGTCCGGCCAGATCTTCCGGTGCGAGCGGCGCACGGAAGGCCGGAAACGCAGTGCGGATCAGCAGCGGCCGTTTTTGCCAGTAGTCGCGCAGAAAAACGTCTGCAGGCATGCCCAGAGGCAGGCCAGCCGTGGCGCGAACCTCGATGGGGAGGCTCGACACGGGCCTAGATCGCCTGCGCGAGCGGCTGGGCGAGCCCGGTATAGCTTTGCGGAGTCAGTGCGAGCAGGTTCTGTTTCGCGGTCTCCGGCAGGGCCAGGCCGCTGACGAATTCACGCATGGCGCCGCGCGTGATGCCGTGGCCGCGCGTCAACGTCTTGAGCTGCTCGTAGGGATTGGGCAACCCATGGCGCCGCATCACGGTTTGTACGGCTTCCGCGAGCACCTCCCAGCTGGCTTCGAGGTCCGCGTCCAGGCGCTCCGGCGCCGCCTTGAGCTTGGAGAGACCACGTCCCAGTGCGTCGATTGCCACCAGGCTGTGGCCGAACGCCGTGCCCAGGGCGCGCAGCACGGTTGAGTCGGTCAGGTCGCGCTGCCAGCGGCTGATCGGCAGTTTCGCGCTGAAATGTTCGAACAAGGCATTGGCCAGCCCGAAGTTTCCTTCTGCGTTCTCGAAATCGATCGGGTTGACTTTGTGCGGCATTGTGGAAGAACCCACTTCGCCGATTTTCAGTTCCTGGCGGAAATAGCCCAGCGAGATATATCCCCAGATGTCCCGGGCGAAGTCAATCAGAATTGTGTTGATCCGGCGCATTGCATCGCCGATTTCCGCAATGCAGTCGTGGGGTTCGATCTGCGTCGTATACGGGTTGAATGCGAGCCCGAGTTTTTCGACGAAATCGCGGGCGAGGGTCGGCCAGTCGATTTCCGGATAGGCGATCACATGCGCATTGTAGTTGCCCACCGCGCCGTTGATCTTGCCGAGCAGTTCCACTGCGGCGAGCTGCCGCCGCTGCCGCTCCAGCCTTGCAACTACGTTGGCGATTTCCTTGCCCAATGTCGTCGGCGACGCGGTCTGGCCGTGCGTTCGCGATAGCATGGGCTGTGCCGAGAAGGCATGCGCCATCTGCCGCAGACTGGCGATGAGACGGTCGATGGCCGGCAACATCACCTGCTCGCGGGCGTCGCGCAGCATCAGTGAATAGGCGAGGTTGTTGATATCTTCGCTGGTTGCAGCAAAGTGTACAAATTCCTTGCTCGCTTCCAGTTCCGCATTGCCGAGGAAGCTTTCCTTCAGAAAGTACTCGACCGCTTTCACGTCGTGGTTGGTTTCGCGCTCGATCGCCTTGATTCGCTCGGCATCGCGCGACGAAAATTGATTCGCCAGCGTCTCCAGTATCTGTCGGGCATCGGTGCGGAATGAAGGCACCTCACCAATGGCAGGGTGGTCGGCGAGGGCGAGCAACCAGCGCACCTCGACCAGTACACGACGGTGCATAAGACCGAATTCGCTGAAGATTGGTCGCAACGGATCCGCTTTGCTGGCGTAGCGGCCATCCAGGGGCGAAAGTGCGGTAAGTGCGGATTGGCTCATTAGAGGGTGGACTAGACCATTGGGCAAGACGCGGAATGATACACCGAGCCGTATAATTGGCCGATCGCCGCCCTTCGCGGCGGCAAGGGATACCCGATGAGCGAATTCCGCACCGAGCGCGATAGCATGGGCGAGCTGAAGGTGCCCAGTCGTGCCCTCTACGCCGCGCAAACCCAGCGTGCCGTGCAGAATTTCCCCATCTCGGGTCTGCGCATGCCGCGCGAATTCATCCGCGCGCTGGCGCTGATCAAATCGTCCGTCGCGCAGGTCAATGCCGATCTGGGCTATCTGAAAAAACCGCAGGCCAAAGCGATCCGCGATGCCGCAACGCGGGTAGCCGCTGGTGAATTCGACAACGAATTTCCGATCGACGTGTTCCAGACGGGTTCCGGCACGTCGACCAACATGAATGCCAACGAGGTGATTGCTACGCTTGCCAGTCGCGAGCGCAAATCCGCGGTGCACCCGAACGATCACGTGAACATGGGGCAGAGTTCCAACGACGTCATTCCGAGCGCGATCCAGGTCGCCGGGGTGCTCGCCGTTCGCGAGCGCCTGCTGCCATCGTTGAAGCATTTGAAAAGCAGCATCGACAAGCGCGCCAAGTCGCTGAGTCGCGTCGTCAAGACTGGCCGCACACATCTGATGGACGCGATGCCGCTGACGTTTGCGCAGGAATTTGGCGCATGGTCGGCGCAAATCCGTTCCTCGATCGAGCGCATCGAAGACAGTCTGAAACGGTTGCGTCGCTTGCCACTGGGCGGCACGGCGATAGGCACCGGTATCAACGCGGACGCGCGACTCGGCACGCGTGCCGCAGCGGAATTGTCGCGACTGTCAGGGTCGCGATTTGAACCGGCTGATAATTGTTTCGAAGGCATCGCTGCGCAGGACGCCGCGGTGGAAATGTCGGGTCAACTCAATACACTGGCCTGTGCCTTGATGAAGCTCGCGAACGATTTGCGCTGGATGAATTCTGGTCCGCTGGCGGGGCTTGGTGAAATCGAGTTGCCCGCGTTGCAGCCGGGCTCATCGATCATGCCCGGCAAGGTCAATCCGGTACTTCCGGAAGCGTTAGCAATGGTTTGCGCGCAAGTCATGGGAAATCACCTCACCATCAGCATCGCCGGACAAAGCGGCAATTTCCAGCTTAACGTCATGTTGCCCGTGATCGCGTACAACTTGTTGCAGTCGATTGATCTGCTCAGCAACGCGACACGCGTTCTGGCTGATGGCGCCATCAGTGGGCTCAAAGTACGCGAAGAACGGGTGGGTGAAGCGTTGGCGCGCAACCCGATCCTGGTGACCGCGCTCAATCCGGTGGTGGGATATGAATTAGGTGCTGCGATGGCGAAACGTGCCTATCGCGAAGGGCGCCCGATTGCGGACGTGGCAAAAGAAATGACGGATCTGTCAACGCAGCAGCTGAAGGATTTGCTCAATCCGCTGGCGTTGACCAAAGGGGGCATCCACGGCGGCAGCGCCGGAGGCTGAACAAAGACGACACGCATGCCAATCAGCACATGTCACTGCCAGCCGGCAAGGCACAATGCTCGGTCTGCACGAAACTGATTTATCTGGAGATTGCAATGATGGTACGTAGACTTGCTCTGGCTGCGGCGTTATTCGCCAGCAGTGCGTGGGCGCAACAGGAACTGGCGCTGACGGCCAAGGACATCCAGTCCGGCGGCGCAGATGCGAAACTGGCCGAACTCGGACGTCAGGCTGCCGCGAGTGGCAAAGAGGTCGTGGTCAATGCGCCCAAGGAATGGCATGCGCAAGTCGCCGCAAAGATTCGTGCGGGCGGCAAGGCCGACGTAAAACTGAACGACAGCTTCTTCGAAAATGTCGTGGTGCGCGTGGCCGATAAATCCGCAGCAAAACCCGCGGAAGTCGCTAAACCCGTGGAGGCAGCCAAGCCCGTCGCTGCGCCGCCCCTGGCAGCCAAGCCCGTCGAAGCGCCCCGACCCGCACCGGTCGCGAAGCCCGTAGAAGCGCCGCCGGCACCGCGCCCTGCGGTCGTTGCTGCGCCGCCGCCTCCGCCGGCGCCGGTCGAAGCCCCGGTTGCCGCGCCGCCGCCTGTGGTGCAGCCGACGCCTGCGCCCGTCGCAGCGCCGCCACCACGTCCGGTGGCAGCAACGCCGGCACCCGCCGTGGATGAGCGAGCTGCCGCCCGCAAACGTCTTGAGCAAAGCCTCAACGAAGGCAAGCCGGCAGAGGGCGAGATCGCTTCTGCACAATTGGAAAAAGGCGATCTGATCTATGTCGATGGCACGGTGCGGGGTGTCGTTCACCGTGAACGCCTGCGCTCGCGCCTGTTTTGGCTCAGCGATGACCTCAACCTGCAGCGTGCGGAGTTGAAGTCGCTTTCCGGCAATCGCTATGAGGTGGTCGATCAGATTTCCGCGTCGGGCGACGTCTCCCTGCGTGGTGAAGCGGTCGGTGGCCCGAAGATGTTCGCCGCGAAGGTTCCCGACGATGGCGCTGCCGAACGTGCAGAAATGGAAAAAGCTTACAGCGAAGGGCGGAGCATTGTGCGCAACCTGCGGCCCGACCAGCTCAAGAACGGCGATCTGCTGTACATAGGCAAGACGGCTGCCGTGATCGTACGTCGTGACGGAACCAATCTGGTTCGCTATTGGCTCGACGGGACTATGGATATCAACCAGCACGGCCTGCAGAAAGACGGCGCCAGCAAGTACCGCGTGCTGAGCGATACGCTCAAGTAGGCATTTTCTCGGTCAACTGCGTCCCTGCACCCGGACCCTCTCCCCCGATGATCTCGGCGGAGAGGGAAGTCCTGCGAGTTCCGTCTTAGATTCTTCAATCGCGTCGCATTAGGTGCCGTCTGAGTCGCCAGCAGGTTCGGTTTTGCGCTCAAGTTGCACCCATGTACCCATGCGCCAGGGCGGCGCGCGAATTCGGGTTCTTGACGGCATGGCGACTCGATGATCCGTATTCCGGCGGTTTGCTCCGAGCGCGGCTCGCGCTGCGACGGGGAATGCGCGCCCTCTGTCGTCCCGTGCGACTTGATCGCTACCGGGTGGATCGGATCTTCCGCCTCTCCGCAAGCACCGTAATCGTGTTGTCCTGATAGCGGCAGCTGCCGTTGCCGTTGCATTGAGTCGGCGTTGAAATTCTTTGCCGACTAGCCCGCCACTCAGAGCTCTCGTGTCGGGCAGTCATGCCCCGGTGTTTGTTATCCTGAATCCACGCAATTCGGGTGGCGCGTTGCAGGCCACGCGCTGGCGTCGTTGCGATCATGGTCGCGCGCGTTCCAAGAAATTTGGATCTTTGTGGAAATTGGCGGCACCAACGAATATTCGCGCTGATGCCCGGCGCATGATTTCGCCCGGCGGCACTCTGACTTCTGGAGAGATGCGTGAGATCGGAATTGCTCCGAGCGTTCGGGATCGAGGACCGGCTGCGCGGGAATCGCGTTCGGCCAGATGCGGATCAGCGCAACCGGACAGCAATGCTGGAGGTTCGATGAAGCCGCAGTACATCCTGGCCATTGATCAGGGCACCACCAGTTCGCGCGCGATCCTGTTCGACCGAAACGGCGTCGTGGCCGGCAGTGCGCAGCGCGAGTTTACCCAATGGTTTAGCCGTCCAGGGTGGGTCGAGCACGATCCGCGTGAAATTCTCGCCAGCGTGCACAGCACGATTGTCGAGGCGATGATCACGGCGCAGATTGAGTCAGCACAGATCGCCGGCATCGGGATTACCAATCAGCGCGAAACCACCGTGGTATGGGATCGCCATAGCGGACAGGCGATCCATCACGCGATCGTCTGGCAATCGCGTCAGAGTTCATCCATCTGCGAGCGGCTCAAGGCTGACGGTCACGAGCCCCTCGTGCGTGAACGGTCCGGATTGGTCATCGACGCATATTTTTCCGGGACCAAAGTGAAGTGGATACTCGATCACGTCCCCGGTGCGCACGCGCGCGCAGCACGCGGTGACTTGTTGTTCGGCACCATTGACAGCTGGCTGGTATGGAACCTGTCGGAAGACCGACGTCACGTCACTGATTTCAGCAACGCCTCGCGTACCATGTTTTACGACATTGTGGAAAAAAAGTGGTGTCCCGATCTGCTGCGGGTGCTTGATGTGCCTGCCGCCATGTTGCCCGAGGTGCGGTCCAGCAGCGAGGTGTATTCGCACACCAGCGCCCAGGGTCTGTTCGCGCGACGCGTGCCGATCTGTGGCATCGCCGGCGATCAACAGGCAGCTTTGTTCGGACATGCCTGCTTCGAAGCCGGCATGGCGAAGAATACGTACGGTACCGGTTGCTTTCTGCTGATGAATACGGGCCAGCACATCGTGCGGTCGAGTGCCGGGCTCCTGACAACCCTGACGTGCGGTATTGATGGAAAAGTGGACTATGCGCTCGAAGGCAGCGTCTTCGTCGCGGGATCCGCGATCCAGTGGCTGCGCGATGGGCTGCGCGTACTGGATCACGCCAGCGATTCGCAGGACTGTGCCGAACGCGCAAGTTCGACGGACGGCGCCTATTTTGTGCCCGCATTCGTGGGGCTGGGTGCGCCATACTGGCGTAGCGACGTGCGTGGCGCCATGTTCGGCATTACGCGCGGAACGAGTCGCGAGCAAGTGATTCGCGCTGTGCTGGAGTCTCTGGCCTACCAGACGCGTGATGTCCTGGACGCGATGCGCGCCGACGCTGCGATCGATCTCAAGGTGTTGCGCGTCGACGGCGGCGCAATTGCGAATGACTTCATCGCACAATTTCAGTCGGACATCCTGGGCATCGACGTCGAACGACCGCGTATCACCGAAGTCACCGCGCTGGGTGCGGCATACCTTGCGGGACTCGCCGTGGGATTCTGGGAGAGTCGCGAGCAAATCGCCCAACGGCGTGTCGTCGAGCGTCGATTCTCACCGACTATGGATGCATCCCGGCGGACGGCGCTCTACGCGGGTTGGAAACGCGCCATCTCTGCGACGATGGCATTCGGCGGTGGCGAGCAGGGCGCCTAGATTGCCAGGCAAAAGGCAAGAAATATACCTGGCAAATTGATGTGCGCGCAGCTTCGCTCATGAGTCGGCGTTCGCCGCATTGTGACTCCCGCGATCATCGTGCCGGAGGGATGGGCACTTCGCCCGGCGTGGGTGGAGTGGAAACGTTTGCAGCCTGTATCGATAGCACGGTTGCAACGCCTCTGGTTCCTTTCGAAACGACAAGACCGAACAGGTCATACGATCCGGCACCGGTCATCTGCTCGCGAAAATGTTCGCCACGTAGCGCATCACCCATGATCGATCCTTGGGCCGAATAGGTAGAACGGTCTGTCTTGCACTCGATGCCAGTCAGCTCGAACGAAAGCATTGCTTGATCGGAGGGTCCGTGAAAATTGGCAAGCGGATTTTGCGCCAGAGCGACGAACCGTGGACTTTTGCAACCCAGGTTGCGTACAAGCACTGCGTCAGGCGCATCCGACGGTGCGAACCTGACCAGGCGGCTGTGGCCGTATTCGATCCAGGCTTCTTCGTCCAGTGTGACGGCGATCTGGAGCGGGACGATGGCAACGTTTGCAGTCTCGCCTTCATTCGCGGAAGCGATCGCCGCGTGCCGAGGGCCGCTGGAAAACGCTACGCTCAGAAAATCTATCGACAGGCCCAGGACTGCGCCATAGAGCAGAGTTGTCATCGCGGCGCTCGGCCCTCGCGTCGCGTGGGCGAATAGTTCGCGCCGAGCGCAGGGAGCAGCGATGCTCATCGTGCAATTCCAGAATAGAGAGAGCTAACGTAGTGATTCCTGTCAATGCGCTCATCTTAGGCGCTGCGGCCATCGCAGCAAGATGTCGATGATGCGGGGGAGCCAACGCAATGGTACGTTGGTTGGCCACGTTGCGGCGCCCCTCGTTCGATGGTGCACCCGTTTTGCGTGGGCGGCCGCAACCCCTGTTGTCATCGACGCGTCGCGCTAGCTTGTATCGCGGCGGGAAATGCCAGGTGGAGAAGGTTTGGCTCGCTCTAGACCGATTGGTCTAGGTTCGGTATATTTTGACCGATGTCAGCCCTCGCCGCCGATGTTGCGACGCGAACCCGCCTTATGGAGGCGGCTCTGATCCTGTTTCGCCAACGCGGTTTCCATGGTGTGGGTATCGCCGAGATCTTGCGAGTTGCGCGCGCTCCGAAGGGATCGTTGTATCACCATTTTCCGGGCGGCAAGGTCGACTTGGCCGTTGCAGTCGTGCAGAACATCGAATCGCGGCTGCAGCAATTGTTTGCCGCAAACGCCTCCTTCGCGGCACCGATTCTGGTGCGCAATATCGGAAACTCCGTATGGCAATGGATGCGGCGCGCTGGCGGCGACGCGTGTGCATTGCTCGCGTCTTTCGCGGCGGAAGGCGACACGGATCCCGCCTTGCGCGCTGCAGTGGGGCACGCGTATCGAACGACGACGGAAAGCTTGCGCGCCAGTCTTCAGCGGGACGGCTGGAGCCCTGGCCAGGCACGCGATCGGGCAGGCATTGTGCTGGCGCTGTTCGAAGGGGCAGGGCTGGTGAGCCATGCGCGCGGCGAACCGCGGTTGTTTTCCACGGCGATCCGTCATGCCGTGCGCGTGTGTGAGCGTGAAGGAACGTTTTAAAACAGTGGCATTGTATTGTTATTCATTTCGCTGATTTCTGGGTAGGGGAATTCAATGAGCGCATCGGACAACGAAGCACGTATCAAGCATTTCTACGCGTCGTTCATCGCACTCGACGGTGAGGCAATGCAGGCCTGCTACGCGGACAACGCCAGATTTGAAGATCCGGTATTCACGTTGCAGGGTAGGGCACAGATTGGAGGCATGTGGCGCATGCTCTGCGAAGCGGTGCGCACGAAGGGGCGCGACGCATGGAAACTGGATGTCAGCGATATTGCCGCGGGCGAAAACGAAGGTCGCGCGCACTGGGAACCGCACTACCGATTCAGCAGTACCGGTCGGCTTGTGCACAATATTGTGGACGCGGCTTTCACGTTCACCGACTCGGGTTTGATCGCGACGCATCGCGATGCGTTTCCATTCTGGCGCTGGACGCGCCAGGCGCTGGGCCCGGCCGGCGTGTTGCTGGGTTGGACGCCGATGATCCGCAACAAAGTTCGTGACCAGGCGGCGACCAATCTCGCGGCGTTCCTGCGCAAAACGGGCTGATCGAATTTGCGTCGAAGCAGTCAGTGGAGACTGACGTTGTTAAGTGCCGGATCGACTCGCTTGAGTCGATCCGGCGGCAGCAGTTTGCGGCGATCAGCAGCCGAAGACCAGACACAGCGATGGGCTGGTGCCAATTCCGGCCAGCGCTGTTGCAGACGCGGCCAATGCGGCGAGGAGCGACAAAAGTATGGCGATCTTGGTGGTTCTGCGCATGCGAATCTCCCGTTGATTGAAAAGTTGCTGTACTGCGTTGACGAGTGCCGTCCCAGCCGATCGGGTGACAATCAGGCATCATCGCGGCGGTGAGCCGCAGCTTCAGACTGACAGCATTGATCAAGCTATGTCGGCGACCGGGTCACGATTTGCAACAGGTTGATTATTCCATGAAGTGACGTGTTGGATGTCGTGGCAAATGGAACTTCATCGACATCTGACGAAAGTCACCTGTCCATTGCGGCAAGCAAAATTCGGAGTGCGTCGAATGTCCTACGTCCGTTGCCTGCGCGGCATCGCATCCGGTATTGAATATTCCGCCGACGTGCCGATGAATCTTGATCCCGTCGACGGGCGACCGGTCGAGATGCTGTTGGACCTCGAACGACTGGCCGCGGAAAAACCGGATGCTGCATGGTACCAGCCCGCGCGCCGCGATCTTTGGCGTTTCGGTGCGCTGATGGCGCTCGATGTGAACGACCCGCTGGACGCCCGGCACATTGTCTGCCTCGGCGAAGGCGGTACGCCTTCGCTCGATTATATGGACCATCCCGTCGCGCGCTCCGCCAGTATCGGTCTGTCTGTAAAAGAGGAAGGCAAGGCACATCCTGGCTACGGCGCGAACCCGACCCAGAGCTTCAAGGATCGCGGCATGGCAATGGTCGTCGCGCAGGCGCGTCGATTAGGTCTGACGCGACTGGCGGTTCCGACGCAGGGCAATGCTGGCGACTCGCTCGTCCACTACGCGTTGGCGGCGGGACTCTCGGTGGTCGTGGCGATGCCGGATGACACGCCGGGACCCATCCTGGGAAACGTCGCTGCGGCGGCACATCGATTTCCGCAGCAGGTGATCCTGGAACGGGTCGGCCCGACAATCCGCGAGGCCGGAGCGCTGCTGAAGGAACAATATATTCCACAAGGATATTTTTCGGTCGCCACATTCCAGGAGCCGGGCTGGCGTATCGATGGCAAGAAGTCGCTCGGATTGGAACTCGCCGAGCCATTACCCGGAACGACGCGCTGGTCCTTGCCCGACGCGGTAATTTACCCCACGGGCGGCGGTACCGGCGTGCTTGGCATGTGGAAGGCGTGGGACGAACTGCAAGCGCTTGGACTCATTGGGAACGCGCGACCGCGCATGATTTGTGTACAAAGCGAGAAGACGCCGCCCCTGGTGCGTGCTTACGATAGCGGGGCGAATGACAGCAGCGTCGTGGTTGCGGGCTCGACTCTGGCATTCGGATTGAATGTGCCCGGAGGGGTCGGTCACTTTCGCGTGCTGCAGATCATTCGCGCCAGCGGCGGTGCGGCCGTGGCCGTCAGCGAATCGGATATCGCTGCCGAACTCCAACGCGTCTGGCAGGACCGTCGCTGGTGGCTCAGTCCGGAAGGCGCAGCGTGTCTCGCGGCAATTCCACAATTGCTCGATCGAGGCATGCTCAAGCGCGGCGAACGCGTCGTTGCGGTCAACACCGGTTCCTCGGAAAAATATCTGCCGGCGTTGCGACATCTGATGTGACACTGGTTGCAGAATCGCATTGCGCCGGATTGGCGAAATGTCGCCTTGTCGTTGGCGAGCGATCGGATTCTTTTCGACGTGTCATCGCAGCGAACCCGGGGCCGGCTCGTGAGGCGGCCGGTCGACAACCGCATCACGGATATCGTCGGTTGACCGGGAAGAACTCGCGGAATCGGCTGACGTCACGGAATCGTCCCAAAACTTGATCTACCGGACCAGTCTCGCCTCGCATACGATCGCCCGGTAGCAGCGCGGGCGACGCCTGCCGTGCCGCTGGCGCGCTAGACTGTGGCATCGACCCGATCTGGTCTGGTCTGACATGCGTCTTGTTGGAGTAGTGCTCGCTGTTTTGTGCTGCATACCCGTGCCGCGACTCACGGCGGCTGAGCTATTCGTGCAGTTGAGCGATGTGCACGGAAAGCCGATCGAGGATGCGGTGGTCAGTGTCACGCCGCAGTCGGCGGGGCAGCCCATTTCGCCGCGTCCCGCATCCGTGACGCGCTACATCGACCAGAAGAATGAAACCTTCGTGCCGTATCTGCAGGTCTTCCGTCCCGGCGACCGGCTGGTATTCCGCAACAGTGATCCGACGCGGCATCACGTCTATTCGTTTGCTCCGGCGAAGTCTTTTGAGTTCGTCCTGACGTCGGGCGAATCTTCCACGCCATTGATTCTGGACAAGCTCGGCGCGGTCGCAGTGGGATGCAATATCCATGATTCCATGATTGCCTATCTGTATATTTCCGATGCGCCGTGGATCGGTCGCTCCGGAGCGGATGGGCGGGTGCGCCTCGAAGGCTTGCCCGCTGGCGTTTACGCAATCAATGTGTGGCATCCACAATTGCGCCCCGGCAAAGTGCAGGCGCCGCAGCAGATCACGATCGATCCGGTCGTAACCGCGGTGAATGCGGCGTTTGTGCTGTCGCTGCTACCCGATCCGCGAAGGCCAGCGGATCGCGAGCGTTTGGACTATTAGGAGCACGCATGAGCTTTCGCTTGCGCCTGGTCGTATTCATCGTCGCCACGCTGGCCGTGATCCAGGCGTTCACTGCGGTGCTCGTCTATGACGTCACACGGCAGGCATTGATGGTTGAGGGTCGGCGCCAGTTGTCGATTGCGGCGGGTGCGTTCGCACAGCAACTGAACGACATTTCGGCGCGCGTTGCCGACACGGTGCAAGTGCTGTCGCTGGACTATGCGCTGCGTTCGGCGATCGCGCAGCGTGATCGTGACACGGTGTTGTCCGCGCTTCGCAACCACGGTCGTCGCATCGGCGCGGCACGAATGATGCTGCTCAACCTGGATGGCAGCATCGAGGCCGACACGTCTGAAACGCCGGGCGTCGGGGCGACATTTCCGTTTCCGGAACTTCTCAACAATGCGCTGGAACGACAGGCTTCTGCCGTGGTGGCGTGGGATGGTCGTGCGTACTGGACCGTCGTCGTCCCGGTATTTGCGCCAGCGCTGACTGGCTTGATCGCGGCAAGCATTCCCATCGACGACGCCTTGCTCGCGCGCATGCAGCGCCAGTCGGCATTGCCGCAGTCCGTGGAGCTGGCGGCGCGAAATCCGGAAGGGCGATGGACGGTACTGGCCGGCAGCGAGCGCAGCGCAGCGCTGACGGCACAATTGCAAGAGTGGATCGCGAGTTACGCCACGGAGCCGCGCCTGCTCGTCGTCGACGGTCGGGAGTACATGGCACTGGCTATCCGTTTGAGCGACAGCCAGCGCAACGCACCGGTCGCGGTGGTGATGGGCTACTCGCTGGATGACGCACTGCGGCCCTATCGTCCCGTGGCGATCGCGTGGGCGAGTCTGCTCGGCCTGGGGCTGCTGGTAGGTCTGGCAGGTGCGCTGCTGATCGCGCGCGATGTGTCGCGTCCTATCGAGGTGTTGGCGGCCAGCGCAAGACGGATTGCCTCGGGTGATTATGCATCGCCGCCTGCGATCCGCCGGCACGACGAAATCGGTGATCTTGCGGCGGCGTTCGCCACCATGGCCCGGGCAATCGGCGAGCGCGAGGAACACATCCGTTTTCAGGCCGGACACGATGCTGTGACCGGGCTGCCGAACCGAACGACTGCGGAAATCGCCATTCAGCAGCAGCTGTCGAGCGGCGAGGGTCGCAGTGGCGCCTTGCTGATGATCGCACTCGCGCGCTTGCCGGAAATCGTGAAAACCATGGGGCATGCGATCGGCGATCGTGTCATGCGCGACGCCGCGCAACGCTTGCGCCCGCCGACCAGTGGCGGCTTGATGGCCCGCGCCACCGACAGCGAGTTCGCGGTGTGGCTGCCGCGTGCGGATCGGGCTGATGCGATTTCGACTGCATTCCGTGTGTTGGACGCACTCGGAGAGCCGTACCAGGAGGCGGATCTGGCCGTTGACGTATCCCCTGCCGTGGGCATCGCGCTGGCGTTCGCGCACGGTGCCGAAGCCAGCACCCTGTTGCAGCGTGCGGAGGTCGCCTTGTTCGGCGCATTGGGCAATGACGATGCCGTCGCTGTCTACGATCCGCTCACCGATCCACATCGCCCGGCGCGCCTGTCGCTGATGACCGATCTGCGCCTGGCTATCGATCGCGGTGACCTACAATTGCACTATCAACCAAAGTTGAATATTTCCCTCGGCATTGTGGACGGTGGCGAGGCGCTGGTTCGTTGGCAGCATGCGAAGCATGGCGCCATTGCGCCGGACGACTTCATCGGTCTGGCGGAAGAGACCGGCAACGTGCGCCGGCTTACGCGTTGGGCGCTGGCCAGCAGCATTGCCCAGGCCAGCGCCTGGAATGCGCGGGGTTTGAATTTGCGCGTCGCAGTGAACCTGTCCGCTCGCGACCTGGACGACACGGATCTGCCGCGGCGTATCAGCGAGCTTCTGTCGATCCATGCGCTGTCGCCGGACCGCATTGTGCTGGAGCTGACCGAGAGTGCGGTGATGGGCAAGCCGGATGCGGCGATCCAGGTACTGCGCCGGCTGGCCGAGCAGGGGATCGATCTGGCCATCGACGATTTCGGAGTCGGTCAATCGTCGTTCGCCTATCTGCGGCGCTTGCCCGTGCGGGAGCTGAAAATCGACAAGACGTTTGTCGAGAAGCTGGGCAGCGACAGCGAGGATCGCAGCATTGTGCATTCCATCGTCGAGCTCGGGCACCGGCTCGGCTATCGAGTGACGGCGGAAGGCGTTGAGGATGCTGGTGCACTCGACTACCTGCAGTCGATCGGCTGCGATCACGCGCAGGGCTACTACATCAGTCGCGCGCTGGCGCCCGAATCGTTCGAATCGTTCTTGGTCGACCACGCGCGGCGATTTAGTGCTGCCGAGGTGGCGCCATGAAATCCACGATGGCGTGGCTGCTCGCACTCGCGTGCCAGGGTGCATTCGGCCAGGATTATCAAATGCACGGTTTTCTCGACCTGCGCCTGGCCGTGGCGCCGCAGCAGCGCAGCTGGACTGATGGCGGCCTGGGCAAGACCCGCTACGGCGATGGTGGCGCGCAAGCCAGTCTGGCCAGTGCTGCCGTGATCGGTACTGCGCAGATCAGCCCCGCGTTGTTCGGTTACGCAGATATACAATTCCACAACGATGATCGTGGATCGCTGGATCTGGTCGAGGCCTATATGCGTTATCGGCCGGTGTCGCTGACACCGTGGCGTTGGTCGCTCAAAGCCGGCGCTTTCTTTCCGCCCATATCACTGGAGAACGACGCGATTGGCTGGACCAGTCCCTGGACGCTGACTCCCTCGGCGATCAACAGCTGGGTCGGCGAAGAGCTGCGCGGACTCGGCGCAGAGTTGCGCGTCGAACGACGCGCCGAGCGCGGCACCCTGGAAGCGAGCATCGCGGCATTCGGATACAACGATCCCGCCGGAGAAATCCTCGCCGCGCGCGGCTGGTCCCTGAGCGATGTCACGAGTGGCTTTGGTGGACAACTGCGCGAACCCGATGTTTACGCCTTGGGCGAAGAGGTCGCGCCGCCGCTGCGCTACAAACCCTATGTGGAACTTGACCGTCGTCCGGGCTGGTACGCACAACTTGGCTGGCGCTCGCCCGAATTTGGAGATCTGACCGCGCTGCACTACGACAACAGGGCTGACCCGACACGAAGCAGTACCTACGACGGTCACACGACGTTTGCCTGGAGGACCCGATTCAGCAGTCTCGGCGCGCGCACCCGCATTGGCGAAGTCGAGCTGATTGCGCAGGCCATGGACGGTGCAACCACCATTCAGCCCGTGCCGAACTTTCGCAGCGAGACGGAATTCCACGCCGGATATCTGCTGGCCGGCTGGACCCGCGGCGAATGGCGACCCGCACTACGTGTGGATTTCTTCAGTATGCGGCAGATCCCTGGTGGGCCGCTGCCTCTCAGTGAGCACGGCAATTCGCTGACGGCCGCCCTGGTCTGGCGGCCGCTGCCCTGGTTGCGTGTGACCGGCGAAGTTCTGCGGGTCAATAGCTGGCGCATTCAGCGACTGCTGGAACAGATCACTCCTCGTGCTGTAGACACCCAATTCCAGGTTAGTGCTCGTCTGTTGTTTTGAGACGTGCCGGATTGGCGCAATAGCCAATCCGTTTCCGCGCAAAGCAAAAATCAGCGCGTTTCAACAAAGTCCACTAGCCATGCCAATGCCGGTCACCGCAGGCTAGGGAAAATCGAGAATCACCGGCGCGATTCGCGTACCGATATGGCCGGCTCCCTGGTTCAGTGCGAAACCACCTGCGAGGTCGCGCGAATCCAGCACGGTCCCATTCGCTTCGACGACGCGCAGATAAAGGTCGGGGCAGTCCTCCGCGACCGGAATTCCTGGAAGCGGCAAGCCTGGCAGATTGATGTGAATGGCACCCGCGCGCGTGCGGCGTGACGCAGCGTCAAGGCTGAACTGCACGCTGCCGTCCGCACGCGTATTGGCAGCACCAAGCACCTGATCCGCACCGGGCTCAAAGTTGGCGACGGCCGGTGGCAGCAGCACATCGTCGCCGGCCGGCGGGGGAGCATCCTGATCCACCAGCTCTACCCGCACCGCAGCGAGGGCGACGCCGGCACGGCGGCAGATTGCGTATACAAATGTCGATGTGGTATCCGGCACCAGCGCGACTCTGCCCAATCCGAGCACCGCGCTACTGTCGATTCTCTGCTCAAGCAATTCGGCGGACACCGCCAGTTCGGTGCCCGGTATGGCCGTCGCGGAAGTAAATGTCGTGCTGAACACGTCTTCCTGCGGAGCGGATTCACCGTCTCCGCCGTCGTCGCTGCCGCTGCCGAAAAGCCCTGCGGGAAGGCTGCGCAACCGGATCAGGTTCGCGATCACGGAAAAGACCAGTCCAAATAGCACAACTTCAACACCAGAAAGAAGTACACAAAGAAAGACATCCAGGTTATTGATGTCAAGCTCGCTTTCACGCGTCACTGTCAGCTCACCGTTGAATACGCTGAATGTGACGGTAGTGAGACTGGAGAAGCGCAGGTCCTTGCGAAATGCGCACAGGTTCACGATGCGGCCTTCGACGCGAATCTCGATTCGGCCCGGTTTTGCATCGACGGAAGCGTCGTCGATCTGCAAGCCGTGAATTCCCGTGTCCGTGGAAAGCTGTTCCGCAAAAGCCTGATCCAGCGCAATCGATCGGAACGTGCGGCTCAGAAAATTTTCGTGCAGGCGAACGAAGGCGTTGCTGGGTGTGCCAGTGAATGGCGACGCAGGTTGTGGTGGTGTCGAAATATTGCCCGGTGTCTGCACGCCGACAACCAATGCAGCATCGGCGCCAATGCCGGTCGAACCTGACTCGGCGCGCAGCGGAGTGATGCCGGCAGTGCCTGCGCCGGTTGGAATCAACAGTGGCGGCAAGTTGATCGGCGGCAGCAACGCCAGTCCCGTCGAAATTTTCAGAAGCAAGTCGGCATTAATGGCGGCGAGCTGCGTCGCCGGGTGAAATGGCAGTTGGCTGCTGATCGCCAATGGGACGAGTGGAGACTCAGCCGCGACGATCAAGCTCGCGCTTCGGGCTCGGGATGTGTCCACGACAAGACGTAGTGAAGTATTGCCGGTTTCGAAACTCGCATCCAGCTCGAGCTCGATGCGCAGCGTCCCGATGAGCGCGGCGTGGCTGGGATGGCTGCGTCCCTGCAGTGCGACGCCGAGCTTGAAGGGCACCAGCAAGCCAACCCGTCCGGCAGTTTCCACCGGGATGAGTTCGGGCGCCGCCGTAAATGTCAGACCTGAAGCCTCGCCTTGAATAGCCGTGCCGGCGGCAGGGTTGCCGTGCTGCGATCCAGTGGTCGCCAATTGAAACAAGGCCAGGGTGCTGCTACTGAACAGCAGCCGCACCTTGTCCAGCGGCAGCGCGGTCGGCACCAGTCCATCGTCGCGCAACTGTACAATGACGGCATTGGCAAACGTCAGCCGCAAGGCGGCGACGATATCGTAGTCATTGAGCGGCGCTGCAGCGCTGCGCAGTGTGCGATCCGCGACTCGCATTGAGAGCGTTGTTCCTGCGGGAATCTTTGCGCGCGCGCGCCCGCGCGCTTGCGCCGAAACGCGGAAAGCCGGTTGCGACTGTTCGATCTTCGCGGCGAATTCGGGTTCGATGGAGTGCCCGCGATGCTTGAGGGCCTGCAGCAAATCGGCTTCGTCGAAGCCATTGGGAAAAATCGGAAGCAGATCGGCAACACCGCGCACGTGGGTCATGAAGTTTCTCCAGCCGGATTCATATTGCCTGAAGCAGGGCAACGCCATTGCCGCGTCGACAGGGTTGTGGAGAAAGTCGCTCAGACAACTTGTGGAACCTTGGCAAACCGAATTTATTGAGCGGCGATCAACGCGGATCAGGCTATTTCAGTCGCGTTTCTCGCGCTACTGCGTCTAGTCGGGAATAGGGGCCTGACCTTGGATAGGGGCAGTCCGTCGAATGGCGGGTGCGCGTGGCGTCGTTGCATGGTGACGACGCTTTTCAAGCAAGCGTCCCGGCTGGTCTAGTTGTCCGACGCACCATCCAGAGGCCGCTCATATCCGGGAAGGGTACGCTCAGCGGATCAGCGCGATGGCGTTGGCGCTCGCATGCATTGCATCGACTCACGAAGTTCGAAGAGCTTGACGCGGCGCGCGGCGTATACAACGCGACGTACCCCGTTTGAAACCGGTAGACTGCTGCGTTGCCGCTCTTGCCAAGTCCATCCTCATGCCTAAGTCCCTGACTGACGAGCCTTTGATGTTGTTCGAAACTTCTGTCGTCTGGTCATCCTGGCTGGCGAAGCACGGCAGCAGCTCGAAAGGCGTCTGGTTGCGTCTGGCGAAGAAGAATTCTGGCGCGACTTCGGTAACGTACGCCGAAGCGGTTGAGGTGGCGCTATGCCATGGATGGATTGATGGCCACAAGAAGGCTGACGATGAACGATTCTGGCTGCAGCGATTCACACCTCGATCAACGAAGAGCATCTGGTCCAAGATCAATCGCGGCAAGGCCCTGGTGTTAATCGAACAAGGAAAGATGCGGGCGGCGGGTCTGCGGGAAATCCAGCGCGCAAAAGACGATGGTCGCTGGGAAGGTGCCTACGATTCACCGAGTGTAGCGAGCGTGCCGGACGACTTTCAGGCCGCGCTGGATGGCAACCGAAAGGCCAAGGCGTTCTTCGCCACGCTCGATGGTGCCAATCGCTACGCGATGCTGTTCCGCATCCAGAACGTCAAGAAAGCGGAAACGCGTGCGAACAAGATCCTACAATTCGTGCGCATGCTGGAAAATCACGAGACCATCCACGCGCCCCGCAAGCGAGCACCTCGCGCTGCCGGGAAATAACGTTCGGTGAGACTCGGGGCGTTTCGCCGCGCGTTGAACCAATCCGCGCATCGGCCCGCAGCGGCGAGACGGAATTGCAGCGTATTCGCCGCGTGGCTGAAGCATTGCGCGAGGTAGGCGCCAGCGCGAATGCGCGGCCTGAGCCGATCACTCAGCGGGTTCGATACTAGCGATCGTGGCCTCGCGTTCTAAGGACGCATTTTTTTTCTGCGTGAGGCGTGCGCGCCCGTGGAACTCATGAGTTCGATCGGCATCGGCGCGACGCCGATTGGCCACGCCGAATGTATATATATTGGTATCGTTTCTGATTGCCGAGAACGTGCTGTTCCTGAAAGTCCGGGAACAGCACGTCGCTGCCGCTGCACGTCGTTAGTCGCGAAATCGTCAGGCGACTTTCACCGCATACCACGAGGCAACCACACCGGCAGGTGCGATGATCGGCTTTCCCTGCGCATCGGTGTCCGGGTGTGGAATCACGCGCACCACCGAGCCGACGATTGCACTCTGCTGGTCAACGCCATTTGGCCAGGCGGGTACCAGCCAGCCGACGTACGCATAGATCCATTCCGCGCCGCTGACGATGCCCTTGCCCTGGAATCGGATTTCCATGGGGTTGCCGTAGCTGCGCGAACCGGTCAGTGCCAGCTGCCAGCCTGTGCCGCCGATGGTCCCTTGCAACAGGGCGGGATCGGCGGAGGTGATGGCGATGGTGCCCGATCCGAACAGCAGCGCGTCGGGCTGCGTTTTCAAGTTCGCATCGTTGAGAAAGCTGCGATAGCTCCAGCTTCCGACAAAAATCGAGTCGCAGGAATTCATGCCATTGTCCTCTAGTTGATAATGTCGCGCACCGACTTGCGAGCTTCCGCCTTGGCGGGGGCGGCAGCCTTGAGGGTTGGCGTAGCGGCGCCCGTCGCGCAGGGGAAATTCGCACCATTGAGACAGGCGGCGGTCAGGAATCCCCAGACGAAGTCGGTCTGCAAAACGGCGAGGGCGGGCGGCTGGTTGTCGGCAAAGTACAGATTGGGATCTGGCGTGCCATGAACGCTCTGCAGATAGCCGGTTTCATTCAGGGTATTGGTGAATACGCCGAGCGCGAGCGGAATCGTTCCTTGCGCGGTGGCGCCGGCGCGAGCGTGGCAGGTTATGCAGGAAGAACCCTGCATGAAGCCGCCTTCGGTCACCGAATTACCGAGCAGGGTGTGGTGCCCGGTGGAATCGTTGAACTCGCTCTGCGAGCCCTTCAGGCGATAGCTCAGCCATGCACGATCCGCGATGCTCGGCATTATCGGCTTTGAGCGATCGACGGCATTGTCCTTGGTGCCAATGCCCAGTGCGTTGAAGACATTGCTGAGGCCGCCGGAGCGGGGGCCGCTGGTGTACGTGTCGTTGAGCTTGAAGATCCAGCTGGCCAGATCCAGGTCATCGCACTGCGTCTTGGGCGTCGTGTAGTTCATTTCCTGATTCTTGGCCACGGCGTCTGCACTGGAATATCCGTAGGAATCATTGCAGCCCAGATAGTCGCAACGCCCGGGGTTGTTCACATGTTCCCAAGTGGCCCACAGCCAGTCCGGAATGTCCTTGGACGAGATGTGCATCGCAACCAGCCAGTGCTCGCCGGGTTTGAGGATGGTTCCGTTGTTGTCGGTGACACGCGTGTTGATGGTCATCTTGATGTACGGCGAGGCCGGATCGTCGTGCAGGCCAAGCCTTTCCGCGCGGGTCTTCTCCAGCCAGTTGCTCTTGATCATGACGGCGTCGACGGGAAAATCGATCTCGGTCAGCGCACCGGTGGTTGACTTGATCCGATAGGGCATGCCGTTCGGACTCTTGATGTTCGCGGCATTGCGCGCGAACACCTGCATGATTCCTTCCTGGTGGTAGATGTCGTTGCGGAACACGAAGTCGAACATGGATTTGTTGCGAAATACCAGTTCGGCCATGGACTGGCGGATGTCACGTCCCGTGTCGCTGTCTTTCTGCGCAGCGGCGAGCAATCCGATGCCGTGCGAAAACGTATTGAAATGCGCTTTCGAAGGCGGATTGGCCGTGCGCAGCACTGGCTCGCCGCCGGCCACCTGATGGTCGCCGGGGAACCACGGACAGTTGGTCGCCGGGTTGGTCTTGTCGGTGTAGCCAGGGTTGGTGGAGCTGGCTGGATCGCAGCAGTTGGCGTTTTTTCCACCTGCGCAGATTGGCAGCGGAGCGCCCGGCCAGGTTTGCTGGTCAGCGGCCCACTTGGTCCAGAATTCCTGCGAAACCGCGTCGGCGAACAGCTTCCACGCGGCCATGTCGGGACAGCTCATGCCGGGATTGGAAACGGCGCCATCAATGACGACACGGCCGTTCTCCACGTGCATCGCACAGCCGGCTGCATCTTTGGGTTTGCTGAGAAAATACATGACGCCCGGGATGCGATTGGAGGCCGTGGAGGTGCTTCCATCGGTGGTCTTGTCCTTGCAGACCGGATCGGCTGCGGCGGCAGTGACTATCGCCATTGCCGCGCAGAGCAGAAGACGTGGGTTCATGAGCATGGATTTCCCCTTGCGATCGTGGTGGAGACAGACCGGTGGCTGGCCGGATTTGATGACACAGGACATCGTCGCAATCGCTGCGGCGACTACGTGAAAGTTTTCGGCAACGGCAGCGCAACCAGCTCCCCTGGCTACTGCAGGCTTTTGTGCAAAGCGCAACAAGATCGATAAAACTATCAAGCAACAACACGGCAAACATCGATACGCTGCAAAATCATGTAGTGTCTTTGTGACAAAAGCAAGGCGTGCTACTGTGCGCCGGCGTTGCGCTGCCGAGTCAGGGCACTTCCAGGTGGCGGACTATTCGACATTGTGCGCGCAGCGCTTCAGCGCAGGTCCGTACCAACATCTATCCAGGGGAAAGTTATGCCGAACGACGGTCGTTTTCCGATGCTGTGCGACAGGCGTGCCGTGCCTGCCTTCGTGCGACGCTTGCGGCCGTTGCCGCTGGCGCTGTTGGTGCTGTCCGCGAGTGCGCTTGCGGCGGAAGAGGAGCGGCTGGATAGCGGCCCGGTCGCTGCGGCGATCAGTCGCGACTTCGCGGGCGCCGAAAACATGATGCTGAAGTCCGGGGAGGCCACTGCGAGCCTTCCAGTGGTGCAACCGCATGACGCGAACCTGCCACTGGATATCACGTATACGGAATCGACCATCTACAACCCGTCGACGGGGCGTTACGACAAGGTGCATCTGCGCTCCTACCGCAGTCCGGGAACCCAGCCACCGGTTCCGTTCGTGGCGCCGCTGATTCACACCCAGCCGGGCGAAACGGTGCGCATCGGACTCAACAACACCTTGCCGGTTGAGCCCAATTGCACGCCTCCCAACATCAATACGCCGCATTGTTTCAATTCGACCAATCTGCACTCGCACGGGCTCTGGGTCAGCCCGACCGGGAACAGTGACAATGTGCTGCTGACCATCCGGCCCGGCGTGAAGTTCGAGTATGAGTACAACATTCCGTCCGACCATCCCGCGGGCACGTTCTGGTATCACCCGCACCTACACGGATCAACGGCGCTCCAGGTGTCCAGTGGCATGGCCGGCACCCTGATCATCCACGGTCATCGCAAGCCGACGCCGAGCAGGACCGGCGACATCGATACGCTGCTGGCGACGAACGGCGACGGAGCGCCAGTGCCGGATCGGGTGCTGCAATTTCAACAAGTGCAGTATGCCTGCCGTGATGCCAACAACCAGATCAAGGTGCAGAAGGACAGGGACGGGAAGGTGATCGCGTGGATCTGCGATCCGGATGACGTCGGCACGATCGAGGGCTACGACCAGTTCGGACCGTCGAGTTGGACACAGTCCAATCGCTACACCAGCATCAACGGACGCATCCTGCCAACCTTCGGTGGTGTGGCAGCCGGTGGTGTCGAGCGCTGGCGCACGGTGCACGCGGGCGTGCGCAACACGATTACCCTGGAATTTCGCAAGCTCAAGCCGGGCGCGACCGGCTTCGACCGTCTGCGTGCCGACGAGCAGGCCGCCTGGGTTGGACGCTACTGCACCGGCGTGGTCGTTCCGCAATGGGAAATCGCCAGTGATGGGTTGACCCATGGCCAGATCATCGAGAAGACGCAGAATGTGCTGCAGCCTGGCTATCGCAGCGATGTGCTCGTCGTGTTTCCGGTGGCGGGCGAGTATTGCGTGATCGACGCAGCGGCGCCGGCGAGTGCAACCGTGGGCAATCTGGCGGAATCACGCCAGATGCTCGGAATGGTGCATGTGGAAAAAGGGGTCGATGTTACGGGTGACATGCGCAAGTACGTGACCGAACGCCTGCAAAAAATGAACGCACGCAACATGAACCCCGATGTGCAGGCGAAGATCGCGGGCGACCTCAATAATGGCCTGCGACTGGACGCGTTCGTACCGCATCCGACCATCACTGACGACCAACTCAAAGGATCTCCGCAACCGCTCGCTTTCAACATCGACACCTCCAAGCAGCCGGCGGTGTTTGAGGTTGATGGCAAACCGTACGACCCCACTGCAGCGCGCACCCTGATCTTGGGCAATGTGGAGGAATGGACACTGACGTCACATCTGGCGAATCATCCGTTCCACATCCACGTGAATCCGTTCCAGGTGGTGAAAATTCTCGACAAGGCTGGCAAGGACGTCAGCGTCACGGGCGAGCCGGACGATACGCAGTACGCGAATCTCAAGGGAACCTGGAAGGACACCTTGTTCGTGAAACAGGACTATAAGGTGATTGTGCGCACGCGCTACGAGCGCTACATCGGCGAGTACGTGCTGCACTGCCATATCCTGGATCACGAGGATCAGGGCATGATGCAGAACGTGCGCATGGTTTTGCCGGATGGCAAGGGCGGCGGAATCATCGGCCACCATTGAAGCTCAGTTGCACGCGGCGGCCGTTTTACGGCCGCCGTATTTTTTCTGTTGATAGCCCGGCTAGATCGGCGCGCCGGGCGGTATGGTCGGTAGCGGACGCAGCTTGACTGACTTCGGATCGTCCAGGTAGCGCGCGATCAGGACCGCAGCCTGCTTGCGGCTCGCAGCGAACGGCGCGGTGCCGGGATTCTGCGTGAGCCAAAGCTGCCAGCGTTGCAGCTCCAAGCGCACTTGTGCATCCACGTCGGCATGAAGTTGCGCGCCATCAACTGCCGCCAGCAATCCATCCAGCATTGTCCAGTTTGCCGCTATTTGAACCACGTCTGCGCCGACGTTCGTCGCGTTGTTCGCTGACGGTGCCAGCGTCCGCCGCCACGTGCCGACAAAAACCTGATTGAGCAATTCCCCGATACCGGGCTGCGCAGCATCGCGCGCGTGCTGCCAGGCAAGCCGGTTGAGTCGCGATGGCTCGAACAGGAACTGGCACGTCTGCGCGGCGGCTGCTTCCGCGGCGCTGATCGCGTCGAACAGCGGTGCACTACGCGTCGCAAAGAATTCCGGCGTGCGTAGATATTCGTTGCCCGGCGGTGTCATCAGATCGACGACCGAGGTGGGCAGCGCCAGTTGCTCGGCAGATAGGGTCGAGACCAGTCGTTGCAAGGCGGCGTACTGTTGCGTCGCGGGGACTGTCGCTGCGCCGGCGCGGGTGTCAGCGGCCAGACCATACTTGTAGCTTGCTCCGCCCAGCAGGCGCGCGACGGCTTCGGTCTGATAGCGGTGCAACAGATAGATGGGGACCAGCCGCGCTTCCAGTTCGCCGAGTTGCCGGTCCGGCGGCAAGACTCCTTTGGAAAAGCCTTGCAGCGCCTTGTGCCTTACCGCGAGAATCGTGTCAAAGGTGGATAATGTATTTTTTCCGGTATCCCAGAGCAGCGCGTCCGGATGCGCCGAACCGGGCGCGCGTGCATCGGCGTCGCTGACGTAGTCCAGGCCGACGGCAGCCGCATCGCGGCGCAAGGCAGCCAGCCCCGATTGTTCGTTTTCGGCGCTGAAGGCCGCATAGGCATGCTTGACCAGGAAGCGATCCCACGGGCCGATGCCCGCGCCATACGCCTGATCCAGCGCCACGTTGTCATGCTCATCCAGACGCAGCAACGGGTGCGGGTAGTCCATGACCGAACCGTTGCCCGCCCGGCTCCCGGCAAAGTTGTGCGCGAACCCCAGCGAGTGGCCCACTTCATGCGCCGCAAGTTGACGCAGGCGCGCCAGCGCCATGGCTTCCGCCTGTTTCGACAAGGTGGCGGCGTCGGCCTTGCCGTAGGGCGCCAGCAGGGCTTCGGCAATCAGGATGTCTTGCCGAACGCGCTGCGAACCCAGGTTGACCACGCCTTTGATGATTTCACCGCTGCGCGGATCGATCAACGCAGAGCCGTAGGACCAACCCCGCGTGGCCCGGTGAGTCCACAGAATCACATTGTATCGAATGTCCATCGGGTCGACGTCGGGCGGAAGCAATTCGACGCGAAACGCGTCCTTGTATCCGGCGTCCTCGAAGGCGCCTTTCCACCAGTTCGCGCCCTCGAGCAGTGCCGAGCGCACCGGCTCGGGCGTGCCGGCATCGAGATAAAACACGATCGGCTTGCGCACTGGACTGAGAGCTGAGGTCGGATCGATTTTTTCCAGGCGGAAGCGCGGTTGCATGCGAACGTCGAGACTGGCGGCGAGCGGTTGCGAAAAATCGATCACGCCGCTGCTGAAACCACCCGATGCCGGGTGATAGCGCCGCGGTTGAAAACCGTCCCCTGGCAGACGGACCAGGCTCAGGTGCTGGCGCAGGCTGAGCGTCGTGGGGTCGACCGCCACCTGCTGGACAAATTCGCCGTCACCCGTGCCCTTCAAGGTGACCAGTGCTTCCAGTTCGGTGTTGTCCGGAAAACTCCGCGCCTGATCGAGCAGCACGGCGCTGCGTTCTGCGTCGACGGCGTATTTGCCTTGCTTGCTCTGTTCCAGCCGTGCGGACATGCCGTGCACGTCGCTTAGGATAAAGGTGGAGAAATCGACGATGACGCTTTTATCGCTGGCGCCAGGGTCCGCGACAACTTCGCCCGACCAGAGCACCGACTCGGCGAACGCGTCCACGGCGCTGGCTCGCTCGGCGGCGTCGTTGGCGCTGGCGATGTATCGGGAATTGAGCTGTACGAGGAGCACGCGAGGTCCGGCTCGGCGAAACTCGACTTCGCGTACATTGCCAGATTGACCGCGATCCAGACCCACGTCGTTCGAACCCAGACCGCCGGGCAACGAGCTGACCAGCAGAAAGGGTGTTCGAAATTCAGCGATGCGCAGCAGCGCGCGATTCTTGGTAACGTCGCGGCAGACGTCGAACAGACCGCGGCTGACATCGGAACAGATCGATGGCGCCGCAGAACTCCGGGCGAGCGCGTGATCCACGCCTGTATACATCAACACGGCCAACGCCACGCCACGCAGCACGCTCGACATTCGGCGAATCCTTGTAGGAGCAGAAGCGCACGATAGCCGGCGCGCGTGCCATTGGGGAAGTGGCGCCGTGCTAGTACCACTCCAGCAGCGACACGCCGAGGCCCAGATAGGTCGCACGGTGGTTGTAGTCGATCAGGCTCTCGCCGTAGCCGTCGAACAATTGCACATGTCCGCGCAGTTCGTCCTTGATCGGAAACGCCCAGTCAAATCCGACGGCGCCGCGAAAGTCATCACCGCCGCGCAAGGTATGGCGGAACAACAGCGAAAACTCATGTCCGTTCCAAACCCGCACGATTTGCGCATCGCCGCGACCCATGAAGTCGCTGATGTCGGGGTTGTCATCCTTGTGATGCGGTTCGGCGATGCGCCACCAGGGGCGCAGCATGATGGTCCAGTCACCGCGTTCGAAACCGATATTTGCGACAACGCGGTTCCAACTGCGCGAGAGCGGCAGACCGCGACCGTTCGACTGGTGATTGACGCCAATTCCGATCATGCGCGCATCCCAACCGAACACCTGATAGTTGGTGGCGAATGTCAGCATCGCCTCGGGCTCATAGTTGGTCTCTCGGAACGGTCGCGACAGACGGGAGTTGTTGATCTGCCAGTGCGAGGTTTGCGTGTAGCCAACCCACAGGTCGCCGTGGTCGCCGAACACGCCTTGCCAGACTTTGCTTTTGAGGCTGAGCTGGAATTTCATCTCCGCGTGCTGCAGGCGGTCGGGAATCTCTACCGAGTGGCCGGTCGATGGGCTCGTCGGCGCGCCGTTGATGTCGCTGGACATGAACAACGGCAGCAGATAGACCGGCTTGTAGGCGCGGATGTGGAAAGGTCCCAATTTGGAATCCGGATCGAGTTCCCAGCGGCTGTCGAGCAGCGAAATCGGCACGCGCGTCGCGGCTTTCTCTTCCGTATTGCTCGCCGTGTCGTTGAGGAACACGTTGCTGTCGCTGCTGCCGGGCGACTTCGCCGTTGTCGCACGACCCATTGCGCGGTCATAGCATGCCAGCCGCTCAACGTCGGCGCTGATATTGCTGCAGGCGTGCGGGTCAAGCGGCGCGGCGCCCGATCCGCGGCAGACACTCGATAGTATAAAAAACACAGTGACGAGCATGAGGTAGGGCGGTGTGCGGCGCATGGGCTATCCGTGTTCCTTGCGGTAGTGGCCTTCGGACAAGCCTCGCATGCTAGCGCGTCCGGCCTGAATCCCGAATCACCGCAGATGTGCCGGAACGGGCCGGGCAAGCCCGTGTCGCGCCTCAGCTGCCCGGCGCAGCACGCAACTTGCTGGCGCTGTCGGGCATTGTTGCCTATGCTCGGCGGCCCCCGCATCCCGTTGGCGCTGTCTCCATGCCCCTGCTGAGCATCAGAAATCTCGACTACAGCGTGGGCGGCCCCCTGTTGCTCGACCAGATTGAATTCACTCTGGAACCGAACGAGCGCGTGTGTATTGTCGGCCGCAATGGCGCAGGCAAGTCCACGTTGCTCAAACTGGTCGCGGGCGACATCAAGCCGGATGACGGTGTGGTGCAAGTGAGTTCCGGCGTCCGCATCACACGGCTTGCCCAGGAGGTGCCGCAGGAGACCCAGGGCAGCGTGTTCGACGTGGTCGCCGCAGGGCTTGGCCAGTTGGGTGAGTGGTTGGCCCAGTTTCATCACCTGATCCACGAGCTGGACGTGCCCGGCAACACCGAGTTGCTCTCGAAAATACAGACGCGCATCGACGAGAATGACGGCTGGGATCTGGATCGACGCGTGGCGCTGGTACTGGAGCGCCTTGAACTGGATGAAAGCCTGGATTTTGCAGCGTTATCCGGCGGCATGAAGCGGCGCGTGCTGCTGGCCCGGGCGCTGGTGCAGGAGCCTGACGTCCTGTTGCTTGACGAACCGACCAACCATCTGGATATCGAATCCATCGCCTGGATGGAAGAGTTTCTGCGCCAGTATCGCGGCAGCCTGATGTTTGTGACCCATGACCGCAGTTTCCTGCGTGCGGTCGCGACACGGATCATTGAGATCGATCGCGGCGCGCTGACCAGCTGGCCGGGCGACTACGACAACTATCTGCGCCGCCGTGAGGAGCGCCTGCACGCGGAAGCGCAGGAAGCGCAGCGATTCGATAAAATGCTCGCACAGGAAGAAGTCTGGATTCGTCAAGGCATCAAGGCTCGACGCACGCGTGACGAAGGTCGCGTGCGCCGTCTGGAGTCGATGCGTCGCGAGCGCGCGTCGCGTCGCGAACTGGGTGGCAATGCGCGCATGGAACTTGCCGATTCTGCGAAATCCGGCAAGCGCGTCATCGAAGCGATCGGCTTGTCCCAGCGTTACGGCGAGCGCGTCCTGCTGCAGGATTTCTCCAGCCTGATCGTACGCGGCGATCGCATCGGGATTATCGGCCCCAACGGTTCGGGCAAGACCACGCTGCTGCGATTGCTGCTGGGCGAAATGGCGCCGCAGTCCGGCGAAGTGAAAATCGGGACGAATATTGAAGTTGCCTATTTCGACCAGCATCGCCTGACTCTGCGCGACGACCAGAACGCGCTGGACAATGTCGCTGAAGGGCGCGAGTTCATCGAACTGAATGGTTCGCGCAAGCACGTGCTCGGCTATTTGCAAGACTTCCTGTTCACCCCGGATCGCGCTCGCGCGCCGATCACGGCGCTGTCGGGAGGCGAGCGGAACCGCCTGCTGCTGGCGAAACTGTTCGCGAAACCGTCCAACCTGCTGGTGATGGACGAACCGACTAACGATCTGGACGTGGAAACACTGGAGCTGCTTGAAGACCTGCTCGGCGACTACAATGGAACTTTGCTGCTGGTTTCCCACGATCGCGCGTTTATCGATAATGTCGTGACCAGCACCATGGTGCTCAGCGGTGATGGTCGTGTCGACGAGTACATCGGCGGCTATAGCGACTGGCTGCGTCAGCGCCCGGCCGTGCGTTTGCCGGTGAAGAGCGGTCCCGCCAAATTGTCGCAACCGGTCGCTCCGCCAACGCAGCCCGCGGTCGCCGCAACGCCGAAGCGCAAGCTGAGCTTCAAGGACCAACGCGAACTGGATCTGTTGCCGGCACGCCTGGAGGCGCTGGAAACCGCTATCGCGGAGATGACTGCCGCGATGAACCAACCCGGTTACTACACGCGCGACGCCACCGCCATCACAGCGGCCAATCAGAAGCTGGCCAACACGCAGGCAGAACTGGATCGTGCTTTTCAGCGCTGGGAAGCGCTGGAATCCGGCAAGCCCTAGCGTACGCGCTCATTCGGGCGCGCTAGTCCTTCTGACGCTGCCTCCGACGAGTCACGATCGCGCGTCTATGGCAGCCTGTTCAACGCCGCAATACCGGCGTGGCTTCGAATCCATTCACGAAAATACTCGTTTCCCGCAGGAAACTGCGTATTTCGCCACCGGGAAAAGACACAGTGTGGATATTGAGATAAGCCTGGCCTGCAGCGATGCCGTTCGACAGCGCGGTGAACGCCGTCGCGGTTGATCCCCCATTAGCTGTCAGGAACGCGGCGTTGTAGCTGGCCGCCAGGTTCATATCGAAGGAATGCGTGTACGTTCCGGACGTGACACCGGACGGAAATCCCGTGAATGTCGGCGTCTGGGTTGCCACACCCACGGTGCCATTCGGCGCGATGCAGCAATGGATGTGCGCGGCCGTGTTTCCCGTAACCAACCCGGAAAACGTCACATCGATGCTCAACGTCTTGAGCGTCAGATCCAGCGTGACGGTCGTCGTTCCGATTCCCGGCGATGCATTCGGCGGCGCTTCTGCCGTACCGCTCAGCGAGCCTGTGTAGTCCTGCGAAAACGCGGCGCCGGATATCGAAATGGGAAGCAGAAATGCGAGGAGCCGCTGGGCATGCATGATCCCTCCTCCACCGGGGAATACGGTCAGCGCGATGTGTTGGCGTCGACTCCAGCCAACAGTCCCGGGCGATTGGATTCGCCCGGGACTTTTTTTGGATCAGTGCGGTTTGGAGATTGGTTTGCCGCTGCCTGCCTCGGCTGCCCTGCGCGAAGCGGGGCTGCTCCGGTAATAGTCCTCAACTGTCCAGGGCGTACCGTCGGCATTCAAGTACAGTTTTTGCATTTCATCCAGATGGAACGGCCGCGAGCCGATGCGTCCGAACACGGCGATCTGGTTGCCCGTCTCATCAACGGCACGATCGCGCTCCAGACCCCGCGACAGCGACAGCGCCGGTTTGATCGTATTGCGCCAGGCGATCAGCGCCGGTTTCGGATCGGGGCTGAAGCCGTAGAACTTCGGCTGCGACTCCGGACTGGTCAGCTGGATCACCTTGAGTCCATTTTTGCCATCGGCAACATAAGCAAACAATGAGGCATTGGTCGTGCCGACGATGACGTCGTGCGCATCGCTGATCTTCCCGTCTGCGTTGAACATCTGGTAGAGCTGCGGTTGTTCAGGACGGGTGATGTCGATGATCGCCAGCCCATCCGCGCCGTCCGCGACATAGGCATAGGTGCGCGCCAAGTGCAGTTTCTGCGCGTCCCGCAGCGGCAACATCGCCCCAGCCACTTCATGCGCCTGCTCGCGACGCGTGATATCGAGCACGTGCAGACCATCTTTCGCGGTAACAAAGGCATAGCGGAACTGCACTTGCACGGCCCGCGCGTCGGTCATTGCGACGGTCGTGATCAGTTGCGGCTTGAGAGGGTCATTCATGTCGAGCACGACCAGCCCGGCGTCGGTGACCACATAGAACGTGGTGCCGGCGATGGCCAAGTGACGCGCACCGTTCAGCACGCCGCCGTCGTTCCAGGTCATGGCGCGGGTCAGGAAGTTGTCGCGCGGTT
>JBDTLV010000041.1:0-40329 GCA_039934615.1 Tahibacter sp. | reverse complement strand
GCCTTTACACCTCAAAACGCCATTCCTCCCGGAATGGCGTTTTGTTTTGCTTGTTTTTTATCCGATTGTTGACCCGAGGGAGATTCATGCCGCGGATGTCAGTTGAATTCCCCGTAATTGGCCGTTACCGACTGGACGAATTCAGCGGCCGGATTCTGCGCGGCGGGATTCTCAGCATGCATTGTCATGCGTCGATCGACGATCGCAGCGCAGAATGTGCCGCTGAACCACAAGGTTGATCTGCCACGCCGCGGGTTCACGCCGCCCGCCATCTCTTGAGCGAGACTTGTCAGTCGCGAAGCTGGACGTAGTTGCGGAGACGTGGCCTACGATTCAACGAAGCGTCCAAATTTTGCGGCCATGCAGAATTCGTTGTGCCAAGAGAACTTTCCAACGCACGGTCGACCGATTTGCAACGCACGAATTGGGACACCAATCGGCAGTCGGCCCGCAGAAGCGATGCGCGGACTCTCCGCGTGAGAGCGGCGCGCAAATGCGCACTACATCGCTTTGTTGCCACTGCGCCGGTCACTCGTCGCTCATTCGAAGCCGACACATCGCCTGCCGAAGGAGCGCCGCAGCCATATGACGGTGCGGAAATTCGACCACTGACGCAGCAACTTCGACGATTCGTTCGTTTCGGACTCTCGTGTTGCATCGCCGCCTAACGCAACGCTGGCGTATGACTTATGCAGAACGGAGGACCGGACCTGACCAAGCACTGTGAGGTCAACCGATTCAATCGAGTGCGTAGCCAAATTGCTGGCGAAACTGGTCGGCAAACTCGTCGAACGTGAAACGCTGGTTCTGCGTCCCTGGATGCTCGACTTTGAGCGCGCCCATCAGCGACGCCATGCGACCGACGGTTGCGAAATCCATGTCACGCATCAATCCGTAGATCAATCCAGCGCGATACGCATCGCCGCAGCCGGTCGGGTCCGAAACTCGGCGCTCGTGCGCCGGAGGAATCTCGATCGTTTCCTTGGTTGTGTGAATCAACGATCCTTTCGGCCCGCGCGTGACGATATAGGCCTTAACGCGCTCGGCAATCTGCGCTTCAGTCCAGCCTGTATTGCGCTGCAGGAGCTGGGATTCGTAATCGTTCACCGTTACATATTGCGCTTTGTCAATAAACGCGCGAAATTCATCGCCATTGAACAAAGGCATCGCCTGCCCAGGGTCAAAGATGAAAGGCGTACCACGCTCCGCGAATTCTTCTGCATTCTGAAGCATTGCTTCCCTGCCATCCGGACCGACGATTCCAAAGCGCACGTCCGGAACGTCTCTCACGTGATTTTCATACGAGCGCATCATCGCACCGGGGTGAAATGCGGTGATCTGATTGTCGTCCAGATCGGTCGTTATGAAGGCCTGCGCGGTATAAAGGTCGTCGATGACCTTTACGTGGTCGAGACGAATGCCGCAACGGGTGAAGTGCTCGTGATATGGACCAAAATCCTGGCCAACAGTGGCCATCGGAATCGGATCTTCGCCCAGCAGCTTCAGGTTGTACGCGATGTTACCCGCGACGCCACCGAACTCCTTGCGCATGCGCGGCACGAGAAATGCCACATTCAATATGTGAACTTTGTCCGGAAGGATGTGATTCTTGAACTGGTCCTGAAACACCATGATCGTGTCATAGGCAAGCGAACCGCAGATCAATGCTGACATGGAACCGAATCCCCGGGCTGGTCGTTGTTGGATCCGTTCGCCAAGATGCGAACGGGGCGCGCATTGTCGCAGATAGCGCCTTTGCTTGCCTTACCGCAGCGCTAGGCGGCGACGCAGCGTGGCGTTAAGTTCCTGCGGATTTGCCCGACCCCTCATGCGTTTCATGCTCTGCCCGACCAAAAACTGCAAAAGTTTCTCGTCGCCTTCACGACAGGCCAGCGCTTGCTGAGGAAATTCCGCCAGGACAAGATCGACCACAGCGGCAATCGCGTTCGGATCGGAGATTTGCTGCAATCCACGTGCGGCGATGACCGCTTCGGCGGTTCCTTCTCCGGCCCACATCGCCGCAAACACCTCTTTCGCCAGCTTCCCGGACAAGGTTCCATCGGCAATGAAGCGCAAGAGGCCGGATAGGTTTGCTGCATCCACGCGCGACGCTTCTATCGACAAACCTGCTTCGTTCAGGGCTGCCGCCAAATCGCCGAGTATCCAGTTTGCACAAGCGCGCGCATCCCTCTCGTGAACCACAACGAGGTCCTCAAAGTAGTCGGATACCGCCCTGTCGCTGCTCAGCTGCGTCGCGTCGTCGGCCGGCAGACCAAGGACGGTCATGTAGCGAGCCCTGCGTGCCTGCGGCAGTTCCGGCAATGCGTTCCGAGCCGCCTCGATTTCCGCATCTTCAATATGCAGTGGCGGCAAATCCGGGTCTGGAAAATAGCGATAGTCGTCAGCCATTTCCTTGCTGCGCATGGGGCGAGTCTGGTGTCGTGCCGCATCGTACAAGCGGGTTTCCTGTCTCAGCGCTTCGCCATTTTCAAGAGCGCGGATCTGGCGCTCAATTTCATACTCGATTGCTTTCTCCACAAAACGAAACGAGTTGACGTTCTTGATTTCCGCCCGAGTCCCAAGACGGGCCTCACCCAACGGACGGACAGAGACATTCGCGTCGCAACGAAACGATCCTTCCTGCATGTTCCCGTCGCAAACACCGAGCCATCGCACCAGCGTATGCACGGCGCGCATATAAGCAACCGCCTCCTGCGCCGAGTGCATGACCGGCGCAGACACAATTTCCAGCAGGGGAACTCCGGCCCGATTCAGATCGATGCCCGACTGAGTACCGAAGGCGTCGTGCAACGACTTGCCTGCATCTTCCTCCAGATGAGCACGCTGAATTTCCACAACAAATTCCCGGCCGTCATCGAGGCGCACGGTCATGGAGCCTTCCGCGACAATCGGCAGTTCAAACTGGCTGATCTGATAGCCCTTCGGCAGGTCTGGGTAAAAATAGTTTTTCCGCGCGAAAATGGAGCTCCTTTCAATGCGCGCACCAATCGCCAGTCCGAAGCGGATTGCCTTGCGGACGGCCTCGCGATTGAGGGTCGGAAGGACGCCGGGAAGTGCAATGTCAAAGCTGCATGTCTGCGTATTCGGTTCTGCGCCATAGGCTGTCGGCGCCGCCGAAAAGAGTTTGCTCGCTGTGGTCAATTGAGCGTGGATCTCCAATCCGATCACGGCTTGCCATTCTCGCGCAGAACGTTCGGCTTGCATCGATTCGTTCATTGGGGCGCCACCTGTCGATGCCAATCCGTTGTCTGTTGCAGTTGATGGCCTACATTGAGCAATCGGCTCTCCTGGAATGCCGGCGCAATCAACTGGAGACCCACGGGCAGTCCATCAACGAAACCGGAGGGCACCGAGATCGCGGGCAACCCGGCCAGATTGGTCGCTACCGTATTGACATCGGCTGCGTACATCGCCAGCGCATCATCCACTTTTTCACCGAGGCGGAATGCCGTCGTCGGCGTGGTCGGACCCGCAAGCAAGTCCACTTCGCCAAATGCCCGGGCGAAATCGTCGGCAATCAGTCGTCTGACGCGCTGGGCGCGCAAATAGTACGCATCGTAGTAGCCTGCCGACAGCGCATAGGTCCCGGCGAGAATGCGGCGCTTCACCTCTGTACCGAACCCTTCGGCACGGCTGCGGCTATACAAGTCGTCCAGGCTGCGCGGATCCGTGCACCTGTGTCCAAATCGCACGCCATCGTAGCGCGCAAGATTGCTCGAGGCTTCGGCAGGCGCAATCACGTAGTACGCGGCAATTGCATGCGCCGAGTTCGGAAGGGAAATATCCACAATGCGAGCCCCGAGCCTCTCAAGCCGGTTGAGCGCTTCGTGCACCGCCGTGGCTACCGCCGAGTCCACGCCATTGCCGAAGTATTCCCGCACCACGCCAATTCTCAGGCCAGCGACGGAGACACTCAGCGAATCCGAATATTGGTCAATCGGCCGCTGCGCGCTGGTCGAATCGCGCGGGTCGTACCCCGTCATCTCCTGCAGGACTAATGCGCAGTCCTCAGCGCTGCGGGCCAGGACGCCGCCGCAATCGAGACTTGACGCGTACGCGATCATTCCATGGCGAGATACTCGCCCATACGTTGGCTTTATGCCGGTCAATCCGCAGAACGCCGCAGGCTGGCGAATCGATCCTCCCGTGTCGGTCCCTGTCGCGTAAGGCACGATGCCGGCTGCCACTGCTGCTGCCGAGCCGCCCGAGGAGCCGCCGGGAACCCGATTCCGGTTCCAGGGATTCCTTACCGCGCCAAATGCGCTGTTTTCATTCGAAGAGCCCATCGCAAACTCATCGAGATTGGTCTTGCCGATCAGCAGCGCGCCCGCGATTTTCAGCCGTTCCACGACTGTCGCGTCGTATGGCGGTACAAAACTGGAAAGCATTTTCGAAGCGCAAGTCGTGCGCAAGCCCTTTGTGCAGAAAATATCTTTATGCGCAAAAGGAATTCCAGTCAGGAGGCCGTCGCTTCCGCTGGAACGCATGGCGTCAAGTCGATCCGCTGCTTGGACCGCTGAATCCGCGTCCAGCGTAATGAAAGCGTTCAGCACCTTGTTTCGTTCGGCTGCATCGAGTGCTGCTTCCAGCAGTTCCCGAGAACGCACCTTTCCGGCGGCGAGGTCTTGCGCCGTCTGAGCGATGGATTGTGCTGTCATTGTCTACTCGATCACCTTGGGCACGACGTAGAGACCGCTCTGGGCTTCGGGCGCCAGCGTCAGCAACGCATTGTCGGGATCAGATTCGCCGACGCGATCTTCACGGAGCGTCAATACCTGGTCGAGTGGATGCGCCAACGGCTGCAGCCCATTGACGTCGGCGAGATTCAGTTGCGCGAACAAATCCAGTACGCGCTCTAGTTCCTTGGTATACGAGTCCATTTCATCGGGCTGCAGTGCCAATCGTGCGAGGCGCGCAATATGGCGAACGCTGTCTTGATCGAGATTCATGTGTGTACAACTCCCAGTTCCGAAACCTTAGCACGCGGTTCGGGCGCACCAAAGCGCATAACGCGATCCTGGCAAGGATTCCTTCCGATCTCAAAAATGCTTTCTTAACGCGAACTTAGCTTGCGCCGATCAGCCATGCTGACTAGACTAGTAGACCTTTTACGCCCCCTTCATCAACCCTTCGGGCGAACATGTTCAAAAGCCTTCGCGGTCTCTTTTCCAACGATCTCTCGATCGACCTCGGTACTGCCAATACGCTCATCTATGTGCGCGGACAGGGTATCGTCCTCAATGAGCCATCAGTTGTTGCCATTCGTCAGGATCGCGGTCCGGGCGGGCCGCGCAGCGTAGCTGCCGTTGGTCGCGACGCAAAGCGCATGCTGGGCCGGACCCCTGGCTCGATCGTGGCACTCAGGCCAATGAAAGACGGCGTGATTGCCGATTTCACGATGACCGAGGCGATGTTGCAGCACTTCATCAAGCAGGTGCACAAGTCCCGGATGTTGAGGCCTAGCCCCCGCGTCCTGGTCTGCGTTCCGTGCGGGTCAACCCAAGTCGAGCGACGGGCCATCAAGGAGTCCGCCGAAGGCGCGGGTGCCCGCGATGTTTTCCTGATCGAGGAACCAATGGCCGCCGCGATCGGCGCGGGAATTCCCGTGCACGAGGCGCGAGGCTCGATGGTCCTGGACATCGGCGGCGGGACGTCGGAAGTTGCCGTGATTTCCCTGAACGGCATCGTCTATGCGCAATCCGTGCGAATTGGCGGTGATCGCTTCGACGAAGCCATCGTCAATTACGTGCGCCGCAACCATGGCACGCTGATCGGAGAGGCAACGGCGGAGCGCATCAAGATAGAAGTGGGTTGCGCGTTTCCGCAGACCGAGGTCAAGGAAATCGAGGTTTCCGGACGCAATCTGGCCGCGGGCGTGCCGCGCATGTTTACGATCAACTCCAACGAAGTGCTGGAGGCCTTGCACGAAGCCCTCGCAGGCATCGTGTCCGCGGTCAAGAGCGCACTCGAGCAAACTCCGCCCGAGCTGTGTTCCGATGTCGCGGAGCGTGGCATCGTCCTCACCGGTGGTGGCGCGCTGCTGCGGGATCTGGACAGGCTGATTTCCGAAGAGACCGGATTGCACGTTCAAGTGGCCGACGACCCCTTGACCTGCGTAGCTAGGGGCGGCGGTCGCGCGCTGGAACTCATCGACCTGCACGGCAGCGATTTTTTCGCGCCGGACTGAGCACGTAACACTGCTGCGGTGCCACTATTGAGTGGCATTCCAGCCTTCCGGTTGATCCCACGATGGCGCTTGCCCGCACTGATACCAGCCCGATGTTTGGCGCCGGTTCCGCCAGCACCTTGCGCATGATTGTCTATTTGTCGATGGCCTTGTGCCTGATGGTTGTTGACCATCGAGGTCATTACCTGGGGCGAATCAGGCAAAGCATGCACCTGCTGATCGAGCCTGCATATCGAATTGCCGCGTTGCCCGCCGATGCAGCGCGAACCGTGCGATTGGCGATTTCCGATCGCAGCGCATTGACGACTGAAAATCAACGACTGCGTGAAGCCTTGCTGCTGGCGCAGGCTCGATTGAACCGCATGGGTGCGGTTGCGGAGCAGAATGCGCGCCTGCAGGAATTGCTCGATGTTCAGCACAACCTTGGCATGGGCGTGCAACTGGCGAAACTGATCGACATCGTGCTTGACCCGTATCGCCAACGCATCACGCTGGATGCCGGAGAGAATCAGGGTGTTCAAGTCGGGCAGGCCGTTCTGGATGCCTACGGGGTGATGGGGCAGGTCAGTGAGGTGTTGGCGACCACTTCTACTGCGATACTGATCACCGACCCAAGTCATGCGCTGCCGGTAACCGTGGAACGCACGGGGCTGCGCACAATTGCCTATGGCGCCGGAACCAGTGATCGACTCAATCTGCCCAATATTCCGGTCAGCGCGGATATAAAACCTGGTGATCGCCTAGTCACCTCGGGACTTGGCGGCGGTTTTCCATCGGGGTTCCCTGTTGGAGAAATCCGTTCGGTTGCCGCTGACGCGACCGGAATGTTTGCGGCTGCCATCGCAAAGCCTGCTGCGGCCTTAGAGCGTAGCGGCGAAGTTCTGTTGTTACGTCCACTGGCCGACCCTGTCGGTCCGCCGACGCTGGCGGAATCGATCGGCCCTCCCGCCCCGCCCGAAAACGTCTCGCAACCGGCGTCGCCGAAAGCTTCGGGCATACGATGAGTCGACCACGTGCTCAAGCCTGGCTATACCTCGCCAGCCTGGTATTGGCGTACCTGCTGCAGTTGATGCCGTTGCCCGAGCCGATGTTGCCGTTCAAGCCGTACTGGCTCGGGCTGGTGTTGATCTATTGGGCACTCGAAGAACCGGATCAAGTCGGCCTTGGGCGCGCCTTTATCGTCGGCCTGCTTGGCGACGTATTGCATGGTGACCTGCTGGGCGAGCAAGCATTGCGACTTGCGGTGTTGACATTTATCGTTTTTCGCTTTCGCGCCCGATTAAGATTTTTCCCAATGTGGCAGCAGTCGCTGGCAGTATTTGCCCTGTTGCTCAATGACCGGGTGGTTGCGCTGATGGTGCGCGCATTTTCCGGTGATCCGATTCCACCCGTATCGTTCTGGTTTGCCCCGTTTGCCGCAATGCTCGCATGGCCCTGGGTGTTCCTGCTGTTCGATGATCTGCGTGCTCGTTTGCGTGTGCACGAGGCATGAAGGCTAGCCGACGCGCCCCGATCAAGGACGGTCTCCGCGAGTCCGCGCTCTTTCAACGCCGCGCTATTGCGGGATTTGCCATCATCGTGGCTTTGCTGGCAACGCTGGCGGTTCGATTTGTCTATCTCCAGGTTGTTCGACACGACGAGTTCTCGACGCGAGCGGATCAGAATCGGATCAAACTGCGGCCTATCCCCCCAGCGCGCGGCCTGATTTACGACCGGAATGGCGTGCTGCTGGCCGACAACACGGCCGCCTTTCGCCTTGAGGTGATTCCTGAGCAGGTGAAAGACCTGGATGCAACGCTCGAAGCACTGGGCTCGGTGGTTCCGCTGTCGGCTGAAGAGGTTAAGCGCTTCAAGGAACAGCGTCGCAATCGGCGAGGCTTTCAGAGTTTGCCCCTGCGTTTTCGTCTCAGCGAAGACGAAGTAGCGCGTTTCGCGGTCAATCGTTGGCGATTTCCCGGCGTTGACGTGGTGCCGTACCTGACGCGCAATTACCCGCGAGGTGCGGAATTTGGACATCTGGTCGGATACGTTGCTCGCATCGACGAAAACGATTTGGACCACATGGACATGGGCCGCTACGCCGGTACAACGCATATCGGGCGCACTGGTATAGAAAGATATTACGAAGAACTTTTGCACGGCGAGCCGGGTTATGAGCGCGTCGAAACCAATGCCGATGGCCGAGCCCTTCGCATCCTCGATCGGGTGCCACCGAAACCCGGACAGAATCTGTATCTGAGTATCGACATCGGCTTGCAAGAGGTAACGGAAGCGGCTTTTGAAGGTCGCGCAGGCGCGGCCGTGGCGATCGATCCGCGCAATGGCGAGGTTCTCGCGATGGTCAGCGTACCGAGCTACGATCCCAATTTGTTCGTGAACGGCATCAGTTTCAGCGACTACCGGGCACTGACCGGTTCGAGCGAGCATCCATTGCTGCATCGCGCACTGGTTGGAACCTACAAGCCGGGCTCGACGATCAAGCCATTCATGGGGATTGCAGGATTGGAACTCGGCGTACGGCGCGCCACCGATACGGTTTTGTCGACAGGCGAATTCCACATCCCAGGCCAGGACCGGGCATATCGCGACTGGCGCCGCGGCGGGCATGGTCGCGTCGACCTGATTGAATCGTTGGCGCAATCGGTGAATACCTATTTTTATTCGCTCGCCATGGACATGGGCATCGACCGTCTGGCGGGCTACATGGGTCAATTCGGGTTTGGCTCCCCGACGGGAATCGATCTCAACGGCGAGGGCAGCGGCGTATTGCCGTCGCGCGAATGGAAGCGCGGCATGTTCAACAAGCCCTGGTTTCCCGGCGAGACGGTCATCGCAGGCATTGGACAGGGTTTTTGGGTGGTGACGCCGCTGCAACTTGCCAACGCGGTGTCCATTCTTGCAGCCCACGGCCAACGATACCCGGTACATTTGTTGCGAGCGACGCAGCTCGGCTTCAACGCGCCTGTTGAGCCAGTGACATTGAGTCCACCACAACTCAGCTTTATTCACAATGACGCAAATTGGGAGGCGGTGCGGGATGGCATGATTGCCGTCGTGAACGGCCCTACCGGAACGGCAAACAAAGTGGGCGCCGGCGCAACCTACGTGATCGCAGGAAAGACCGGCACTGCACAACGGTTTTCGCGCACAGGTGACGAGGTCGATACGCACGGGCTTGATGATGCGCAACGCCACCAGGCACTCTTCGTTGCTTTTGCGCCGGCGCAGGAGCCGCGAATCGCAATGGCATTGGTGATGGAGTTCGGCGCCAGCGGATCGCACGATGCGGCACCTTTGGCGCGCAAGATCCTCGATCATTGGCTTGCGCCGGAGGGTCAGACCCCGTGATTGATTCGCTGCTGCAAGCCGCTGCCGCCACGGCGCGTCGACAACTGCGACGCCCTCGATTGGACCACGCGCTGCTGTGGGCGTTGCTTCTCGTCGCCGCTATCGGCCTGACCACGCTCTACAGCGCCGGCGATCAGGATCTCGGACTGGTGCTGAATCAGGGCGCGCGACTGCTGCTCGGCGGCATCCTGATGATCGTGATTTCGCGGATTCCTCCGGCCACGCTGCGCAACTGGAGCCCTTGGTTCTACTGCATCAGTGTCCTGCTGCTCGTGGCGGTAGCGCTGATGGGTGAAGGTCGCGGCGCACACCGTTGGCTGGATTTGCGCGTAGTGCGCTTTCAACCGTCGGAAATGCTCAAGCTCTCGATGCCGATGATGGTTGCCTGGTATCTGCACGCGCGGCAGCTGCCGCCGAGCTGGCTCGACCTTCTGGCCGTAGGCGCCCTGATCGCCGTGCCTGCAGCATTGATTGCCAAGCAACCGGATCTCGGTACAGCGTTGTTGGTTGCCGCGAGCGGCGTATTTGCGCTTTTCCTGTCAGGTCTGAGCTGGTGGCGCATCGGCAGCCTGGTCGGTCTGGCCGGTGCTATTGCACCCGTTGCCTGGCACTACCTGCATGAATACCAGAAAAATCGCGTGCGCATGTTCCTGAATCCCGAAGCGGATCCGCTCGGCAATGGCTGGCATATCATTCAGTCAGAGATCGCGGTCGGGGCTGGAGGAATCTTCGGCAAGGGCTGGCACCACGGCAGCCAGTCGCGGCTCGAATTCCTCCCGGAGCACACCACTGATTTCATCTTCGCGGTCTTCAGCGAGGAATTTGGCTTGATCGGGGTTTGTATTCTTCTTCTTCTCTATATTTTTATCATCGGCCGTAGTCTTTGGGTTGCAGCCAATGCCAAGGACACCTACTCGCGCCTGTTGGCCGGCGCAATCGGCATGTCGTTCTTCGTCTATGTGATGGTGAATGGCGGAATGATCACAGGTCTGTTGCCGGTGGTGGGCGTACCACTGCCGCTGGTCAGCTATGGCGGAACTTCTGCGGTCAGCCTGTTGAGCGGCTTCGGCGTGCTGATGTCGATTCACGCCCATCGGAAATTGTTGCGCGATTGAAGGTTGCGTTGCATCGGATGCCTGGCGCGAAATCGCGTTACCATGACGATGTCTGCCACCAGGAGGGTGTCATGGCCAACGCGCGCACACGTTACGACACCATTGCCGAATTCATGCAGCGTGAACATGACGCTTCGTCGTCGATGTTGTATGCGAAGCCTGCCATGCAGATCGGCGGTACGCCGTTCCTGTTCTACATGATGCCAGGCATGGCGTTTCGCCTGCGAGGACGCGCCCGCGATCAGGCCTTGGCGCTGCCCGGCTCCAGCCTATGGGCGCCCCTGGGGCAGCCGCAGCAGAACAGCCCGTGGGTGCTGGTGCCTGTTGCACACTTCCTGCGGTGGGATCGATTGTCGATCGAGGCATTGCGCTTCGCCCAGGAGGGCGAAACGGCCCGGCCCAGGGCGCAGCCCAGTCAGGGCCCCCCACCGGAGCCGCCCGCGGCCACGCGCTGGCGAGACAGCATCAAGACCCTGCTCGAAAGGGCGTCGAACTTTCGTTTGATGCGTTGAGGGCAGCTTCCGCACGATTCGCTTTCGTGAATACAAAGTGGGACTCGGAGTCAGCACGGCCGCCGTGTTACGCTTGCATCGTTGTTTTTGACATCGGTGCCCAGGCTCGTTCGATGCCCGTTTCCTTCCGTTTGCCTGCCTTGCTGGCGGGACTGCTGTTTGCGCAGGCCCTTTGCGCCGCTCCGACCGATCCAACGACTGCGCCCTCCCCCGTCGAAACGGAATTCGCGGCGGAAATGGCGCGCAACTACGGATTGGAGGCATCAGCCGTTGCACAGACGCTGAGTTCTGCACAATTTCAGCAAAGCATCATCGATGCGATGTCTCGCCCTGCGGAAGCGAAACCCTGGAAGGCGTACCGCCCCATTTTCGTGACCGACAAGCGTCGCGATGACGGCGTGACGTTTTATCGCGAACATCGTGAACTGATTGATCGAGCGGCGGCCGAGTTTCATGTGGCGCCCGAAATCATCGTGGCGATCCTCGGCGTCGAAACCAGCTACGGCAAGAATTCCGGCAAGTATCGCGTCCTGGATGCGCTCTACACACTGTCTTTTCACTACCCGCCCCGGGAAAAGTTCTTTCGCGGCGAACTTTCTCAGCTGCTGCGTCTGGGCGACATGCACCTTGCCTATCCGATCGCAGAACTGCGCGGATCGTACGCGGGAGCCATGGGATGGGGGCAATTCATGCCGACCTCGATCGCCAAGTACGCGCGGGACTACGACGGTGATGGAAGAATAGACTTGTGGAATTCGTTGCCCGACATCGTCGCCAGCGTTGCCTGCTATTTCCAAGGCTATGGCTGGGAAGAAAATGGCCCGATCGCCACGCGAGCCCAGCCGGCGACTGATGCCCGAGAGCTGACTCCTGCCAACAGCGAACCGGTCTATCCGCTGGAACAGCTGGTTGCCTGGGGGTATGCACCGCTCGCGCATTTCGAACCACAACGACCGGCAAACCTGCTAAAGCTGGAAGGGGAGCAGGGGCCGGAGTTCTGGATTACGTTCCAGAATTTCCATGTGATCACGCGCTACAACAAAAGCCCCTTGTATGCGATGGCGGTAATGCAGCTCGCGGCATCTATCGCCGAGGGCGTCGGAGCCGCGCAATGAGCGTACGGTTTGGCAGTCTGCTGATCCTCGCCTTGCTGCTCGGCGCGTGTGCAGGGCATCGCGCCAGGCCGGTGGCGCCTGTTCGCAGCGTGCCATCTGGAAATGTGCCGCAAACGGCCAGCAGATCGCCCGAAACGAGCCTTCCGCAGGCCGAGCGCTACCAGCAGAATCGTGACGGCGAATCCGGTGTTGCAGTCGACGTGGATGCGATTCCCGAGCCGGTGCCGCATGAGGAGCCGCGCTCGCGGTACGGCAATCGTTCGCCGTACAGCGTGCTTGGGCGCAGCTATTCGGTGCTACCCACGTCGAAGGGCTATGTCGAACGCGGTATCGCTTCCTGGTATGGCAACAAGTTCCACGGCTACATGACCTCAAGTTTCGAACCGTACGACATGTATCAGTTCAGCGCTGCGCACAAGTCCTTGCCATTGCCGAGCTGGGCAAAAGTAATCAATTTAAAAAATGGCAAAAGTGTTGTCGTTCGGGTCAATGATCGAGGACCTTTTCATGACAATCGGATCATCGATCTTTCCTATGCAGCGGCGGTGAAGATCGGCGTCTGGCCCGCCGGCACCGGGCTCGTCGAGGTCCGTGCCCTGCAGCCTGGCGAGGACCGCGCCCAGGAAACGCAGCTGGCATCGCATTTGACGGCGTCGGCGCAGGCACGTGACGTAGCACGAGCGAGTGCCCGCTCGCGTACGCCCGTCGTGACAGACAGGCAGGACGAAATTCCGGGGCGTTCCGTGTCGTCGTCTGCACCGGTTATGGCGCACTCAGCGGTCCTGGCGTCTACCCATGAACGGTCAGTCTCGCAGGAGCCGCAGATCTTCCTGCAGGTTGGATCATATGGCGAGATGGCAAATGCCGAGCGCGCTGCCCAACAGCTGGGCAGGGCCAATCTCGGGCAGGTGAGCATCATCGACGCGGAGGTCAACGGTCACCACGTACGTCGCGTGCGCATCGGGCCGCTCAAGGATGCCGAAGCAGCAGACCAACTGGCTGCACAAGTGCGTCGACTCGGCCTGGGGCATCCCCAGGTTGCGATCGACTGAATTCTTACCATTCGCCGCAGAGCGAAACTTTCGAGTAATCACGATGACGTTGTCTTGCCGCACCCTCCTGGCCTCATTCACGATCAGCTTGCTGGCTGGTCATGCTTCGGCGCAAACGCCGCCCTTGCCTGCGAAGCCGACTGTGCCTGCGGCGATCACCGCACCGACACCGCCCCCGCCCACGCTGGATGCAAAGAGCTGGGTGTTGATGGACTACACGACCGGGCAAGTATTGGCTTCCGCCGCGCCGGACGATCGCGTCGAGCCGGCGTCCATCACCAAGATCATGACGTCTTACGTTGTTTCTGCCGAACTGGCCGCAGGCAAGGTCAAACCCGATGACGATGTTTTCATCAGCGAGAACGCGTGGCGTGGTGGCGGGGCAGGGACGGACGGCTCGACGAGCTTTCTGGCTCTGAATTCCAAGGTGAAACTGCATGACCTGCTGATGGGCATGATTGTCCAGTCGGGCAACGATGCGGCGATTGCGCTGGCGGAGCATTTGGCCGGCTCTGAGACCACGTTTGCCGAGCTGATGAACCAGTATGCGCAACGAATCGGCCTGAAGAACACCCATTTTGCCAATGCGAGCGGTCTCTCCGCGCCGGAGCACTACACCACAGCCCACGACATCGCATTGCTGTCGCGCGCGCTGATCCGTGATTTTCCCGACGATTACAAGATCTACGCGATCAAGGAATTCGAGTGGAATGGTATAAAACAGCACAATCGCAATGCGCTCCTGTGGCGCGATGGGAGCGTCGATGGCATCAAGACCGGGCACCATTCGGCGGCGGGCTACTGCCTTGCAGCATCGGCCAAGCGCGGTGACGAGCGCCTGATCAGTGTGGTCATGGGAACGAAGACCGAGAAGGCACGCGCCGACATGACGCAGGAGCTGCTCAACTACGGGTTCCGGTTCTATGAAACCCACCGACTGTATGAGGCGGCCAAGGCTGTCGCCAACCCGACCTTGTGGAAGGGCGAAGAAAACACCATTTCGCTTGGAGTCAGCGAGGATTTGCTGGTCACATTGCCGCGCGGACGTTACGCGGATTTGAAGGCGACCATGGACGTGCCCGGGCGGCTGGTTGCGCCGTTCACGAAAGGTCAAAAGGTCGGCGTCATCCGAATCACGCTGGACGGCAAGCCGATTACCGAGCAACCCATCATTGCCCTTGTCGATGCCGCCGAGGGAGGGTTCTTCAAGCGCCTGGGCGATGGAGTGATGTTGTGGTTCAAAGGCGACGAAGCGGTTCAACCTCTGGCGCAACCGGACACAAAGTAATGCGTAACCTGGACGATCTAAAACCCCAGTCGCCGGATCAGGGATTCCAGTTCCCTGGTGTTTTCGAGCTCAGCGCTCTGGGTAGCGCCGACGCGGGCCTGGAGCAACGCGTGCCGGCTATCCTCACGGGCATGGGCTTGAAAGTGATTGAGGGAAGCCTGCGCACCCGTCCTTCCCGGGAGGCGCACTATCTTTCGGTTGCCGTAAGTTTCGAATGTGCCACCCGCGAGCAATACGACGCGGCCCATGCTGCCCTGCGTGCGGATCCAGCAGTGCGCTGGACCATCTGACGATGCTCCGGCAGCCGCTGCTGGTGCGCCGACTGCCGGGCACGCAGTTCTATGAACCGGTTTGGCGGTCGATGCAGGCGTTCACGGATGCGCGGGATGCGGCGACCCAGGATGAGTTGTGGGTGCTTCAGCATGAACCGGTATTCACCCTTGGGCAGGCCGGCAAGCCGGAGCATGTTTTGACTGCGGGCGATATTCCCGTGGTACCGGTAGATCGAGGCGGACAGGTCACCTATCACGGCCCTGGCCAGATCGTTGCTTATCCGTTGCTGGATTTGCGTCGGTTGGGCATCGGCGTGCGCGAGCTGGTGCAACGCATCGAGCAGGCGATTATCGATACTTTGGAAATTTGGAATATCGTCGCCCGGCGGCGCGAAGGGGCCCCTGGCGTTTACGTCGGTGATGCCAAGGTCGCGGCTCTGGGACTGCGCATCCGTCGCGGCTGCTCCTACCACGGGCTCGCGCTCAATGTGGCGATGGACCTGGAGCCGTTTCGACGTATCAATCCTTGCGGTTATAAGGGTTTGCTGGTGACCCAGGTGCTAGACTTGGGTGGACCGTCGGCATTTGCGGACGTGGAAACGGCGTTGATTGAAGCGCTTTGCGCGCAGTTTGGTTACGTGGCGCAAATCGCCGCAGCTGTGGAAGCGACGGTTTAGCCCGTCGCAAAGATCCAACACTCTTCTTTCGCTAACCGTCATCGCAGACCGCATGCAGATTACCAATACCAAGAGCATTCCCCTCGTTGTCGTTGGCGAGAAGCAACTCGGCGAAGACAAGATTTCGCGCAACCGTGCCACCTTTGACACGGCACCGCGCCTGCGCAAGCCGGACTGGATTCGTGTGCGCATCCCCCCGGGGAACGCGGTCGCCAAGCTCAAATCCAAGCTGCGCGAAAACCGCCTGGTCACGGTGTGCGAGGAAGCGTCCTGCCCGAACATCCACGAGTGCTTCGGCAAGGGCACGGCAACGTTCATGATCCTCGGCGAAGTTTGCACGCGTCGCTGTTCGTTCTGCGATGTGGCACACGGTCGCCCGAAGCCGCCCGACGCCGATGAACCGCGCCATCTCGCTGAAACCATTCGCGACATGAATTTGCGCTACGTCGTCATTACTTCGGTGGATCGGGACGACTTGCGCGACGGGGGCGCCCAGCATTTCGCCGATTGCATCAACGCGGTGCGTGCGGCAAGCCCGAGCATCCGAATCGAGATTCTCACGCCGGATTTTCGCGGCAAGGGCCGGATGGAGCGTGCCCTGGAGGTGCTGCAGCAGGCACCGCCGGATGTGTTCAACCATAATCTGGAAACCGTGCGCGAAATCTACCGGGAGGTCCGTCCCGGCGCCGACTACGACTGGTCGTTGCAGTTGCTGCAGCGCTTCAAGGCGCAGCATCCGGATGTACCCACCAAGTCCGGCATCATGCTCGGTCTGGGCGAGACCTTCGAACAGGTCGAATCCGCATTGAACGATTTGCGCTCCCACGATGTCGACATGGTGACGATCGGCCAATATCTGCAGCCGACGGCACATCATCATCCGGTGATCCGCTACTGGACGCCGGACGAGTTCAAGCAGCTGGAAGAGCTGGGTTATCGACTGGGCTTTCAACATGTGGCGTCCGGACCCATGGTCCGTTCGTCGTATCACGCGGATGAAATGGCGCATGCCGCCGGCGTCGTGCAGACGGTATAGTTCTGCACAAGCTCGATTTATGGAGAATATGATGCACAAGAAGAATATGTTGATCATCGCCCTGTTGCTGGCCAGCGGCCTGTGCAGCGCCAAACCGACCAATCAGGCGGTCGGCGGTGCCATGCTGAAGCCGGCTGATGATCAGGCCGAAGCGGCGGTCTGGGCATCGCGTTTCCTGACTCGTTTCCACTACAAGGCCGTGCCACTCGACGATGCAATGTCGGCGAAGATTTTCGACGGCTATTTCAAGTCGCTGGACGCCGAGCACCTGTTCTTCCTGCAGTCGGACGTGGACAAGTTTGCCGGTGCGCGCGAGCAACTCGACGACGCGATCTACAATCACGACCTCGCCATTCCCTACGCGATATTCAATCTCTATCTGCAGCGTGTTGCCGAACGCACGGCGTACTCGCGCAAGGTATTGCTCGGAAAATTCGATTTGGCGAAGGACGAAACCTATACGTTCGATCGGGAGCACGCTGCGTGGCCGAAGGAAACCACCGAACTCGACGACCTGTGGCGCAAACGCGTAACCAATGACGTGCTGCGGCTCAAGCTGGCCGGCAAGAAGGACGATGAGATCCGCAAGACGCTCGACAAGCGCTACGCCGGCTTTCTTGACCGGGTTGGGCAGATCAACAGTGAGGATGTCTTCCAGACATTCATGAACGCTTACGCCACGGCGATCGAACCGCACACCAATTATCTGGGGCCGCGCGCCAGCGAGAACTTCGACATTGCGATGAAGCTCTCGTTGGAGGGCATTGGTGCCGTGCTGCAGCGCGACGACGAGTACACTGCGATCCGCGAAATCGTGCCCGGCGGTCCCGCTTCGCTGTCAGGCAAGATCAAGGTTGGCGACAAGATCGTCGGTGTGGGCCAGGGTGATAATGGCCCGATCAGCGACGTGATCGGCTGGCGTCTGGATGATGTGGTTGATCAGATTCGGGGTCAAAAAGATACAACGGTACGCTTGGAAGTGTTGCCGGCGGATGCTGGGCCGGATGCCAAGCACACGATGCTGTCGCTGGTTCGCAAGAAGGTCAGCATTGAAGAGCAGGCTGCCAAGAAGCAGGTCATTGAGGTCAAGGACGGCGACGTAACGCGTCGTGTCGGCGTGATCCAGTTGCCAACCTTCTATCAGGACTTCGATGCGCGCCGTCGCGGCGACAAGGACTACAAGAGCGCGACGCGGGATACTGCGAAGCTGCTGACCGAACTGAAGCAGGAAAAAGTCGATGGCGTCGTTATCGATCTGCGCAACAACGGCGGCGGCTCCCTGACGGAAGCGACCGAACTTACGGGCCTGTTCATCGATCAGGGGCCGGTGGTTCAAGTCCGCAACGCGCAAGGTCGCGTGGAACAGGAACAAGACACGCAGTCCGGAATGAGCTGGGACGGTCCGCTGGCGGTGATGGTCAATCGCGGTTCGGCGTCCGCCTCGGAGATTTTCGCAGCGGCAATCCAGGACTATGGCCGTGGCCTGATCATCGGTGAGCCGACCTTCGGCAAGGGCACCGTGCAGAACCTCGTGGACCTGGATCAAGTCGCGCAGAGCGAGACGCCGAAATTCGGCGAACTCAAAATGACGATCGCGCAGTTTTTCCGCATCAACGGCGGCACCACGCAGCTCCGCGGGGTCAGTCCCGATCTGGCTTTCCCGGATTCCGGAGACGCCAAGGAATTTGGCGAATCCAGCTACGACAATGCCTTGCCGTGGACCTCGATCAATCCGGCCAAATACAGCACGGTCGCCGATTTGAAACCCCTGGTACCGATGCTGCAGTCGCGCCACGACGCGCGCATTGGCAAGTCCAAGGAGTGGCAGTATTTCGCGGAAGATCAGGCGGAGATCAAGCGTCTGCGTGATGAGAAGCTGGTATCGCTGAACGAAGCGGCACGGCGCAAGGAACGCGACGAGCAGGAAACGCGCAAGAAGGCGCGCGATACGGAACGGAAGGAAGTCGTCAAAGCCGAGACCGCGATTGCCAAGGAAGCCTCCGCCGCGACACCAGCAACTGCCGCAGTTTCGGCAGACCCGACTGGCGCGTCTGGTTCCGCTACATCGATCGAGAAACGCAGCAATGTCGATGACGGATTGCAGGCTGACGAGCGCAGTATCGCGAGCCAGGTCGAGCGGGAGCAGGAAGCCAAATTGCAGACCGACGTTGCGCTGAATGAAGCCGCCCACATACTTGCCGACGAAGTGAGCCTGATCCGCGCAGATACCAAACTGTCTCAGTTGGTTCTGCCGCATTCGCCGGTGGAGAAGATCGGCGTCGATTGAGGCGACACCGGTCGGTCGATGCCCCACAAAAAAACATCGCCGCATTGCGGCGATGTTTTTTTGTGGATATTGCCCCCCAATCAGCTCAGCGGTAACGCTGCCTCAGAAAATCGAGATACGCACGCAGACCCTGGGCTTCGCCACCGCGCGGTTTGCCCGGGCGTTCGCTGTCATTCCAGGAATAGACGTCCAGATGGATCCATGGAATCGTCTCGGGCACGAAGCGCTCCAGATACAGCGCCGCGGTGATTGCCCCCGCATGGCGCGAGGGCCCCGCATTGGCGAGATCGGCGACTGAAGATTCGAGCATGGTCAGATAGGGGCGCCACAGCGGCATGCGCCACAGCGGGTCCTGGGCGGCCCGACCCGCAGCGAGCAGGGCGTCGGCCAGATCGTCCCGATTGGCAAACAGAGCAGGCAGGTCGGGTCCCAGCGCCACGCGCGCGGCGCCGGTCAGTGTTGCGAAATCGAGGATCAAGTCGGGTTTTTGCTCGACCGCATAGCTCAGTGCATCGCACAGGACCAGACGCCCTTCGGCGTCAGTGTTGTCGATCTCGACCGTCAAACCACCGCGCGTGCGGATGACTTCTCCGGGTCGGTAGGCGTCTGCGCTGATGGAATTTTCAACGGCGGGGATCAGCAGGGTCAAATGCACCGGCAACTTCTCGCGCATCACCAGTTCGGCCAGGGCAATCGCGTGCGCAGCACCCCCCATATCCTTCTTCATCCAGCGCATTCCGTCGGACGTCTTGATGTCCAGGCCACCGGTATCGAAGCACACACCCTTGCCGACGATGACCAGCCGAGGACCCTTGCGTCCCCATGTCAGTTCGGCGAGGCGCGGTTCGCGGTGGCTGGCCCTGCCGACCGCGTGGATAGTGGGAAAGTTGGATTCCAGGAGTTGTTCACCAATCCAGGTGCGGTACTTTGCGCCGTGTGTGGTGGCGAGCGCTTCGACGTTCGCGGTCAATTCGACCGGGCCCATGTCTTGCGTGGGGGTGTTGATCAGATCCCGGACGCGATAGGCAGCTTCGATGAGAGGCGTGACATGTTTGAGTACAACCGAATCGACTGCCAGACGGGCCGGGGCGCGGCGCGCCTTGCGATAACGGCTGAACTGATAGGCGCCCAGTGACCACCCTAGTGCGGCTCGTTCGATGTCCAGAGGACCCTCGGTGAGTTGATAGTCACCGGGAGGCAAGCGCGTCGGCAGGCTGGCGAGCGCGTATACATCATCGGGGCGGCTGATTCCCGCCAACACGCAGCGCACCTTACCCTGCGCGTCCGGAATCGAGCAGATTGCGCCATGATCCGCCTTGAATCCCTGCGCATCACTCCAGCGCCTCGCCGGAGCGCCCAGTGACTTGAGCACCGCGTCCAGTCGATCGCCATTGACGGCGATCAACTCAATCACATTCTTGGCGCGTCGCAGATCAATCAATCCTTGCATGGCCTTTCGTCCCTTTGTGCATTAACGTAAATTAAAACCTGACTATGCCGCCAGCCGGTTTTCCAGCCAATCCGCCAGTTCGGTCAGATCGTTCACGACCAGATCCGGCTGGTGGACATGCGACCAGGCAGCGCCAAGACGATTCAGCCATGCGGTCTGCATGCCGGCTTGGCCTGCTCCAAATACATCCAGTACCGCGTCGTCGCCCACATGCAGGACGTTTTCCGGTGCGATCTGCAATCGCAAGCAGGCGGAATGAAAAATCTGCACGGCGGGCTTCGCAATCCCTTCTTCGCGCGCTGTGATGCTGTGAGCGAAAAGATGGGAAAGGCCGATGCGCGCGAGGTCGGCATTGCCATTCGATACGCTGATCAAAGGCATCCTCTGCGCCAGGCGTTGCAGGGCCGGCAACACGTCGACGTACAGGTCGACCTCATTTCGCGCTGCGTAGAATTCGGCAAAGGCGGCTTCCACTTCCGCTTCGCCGTAGCCATGCGGTTCGAACGCCGCGCGCAGTGACAGTTTGCGTTGAGCGGTGAAATCGTGCGCCAGATGCGGATGTTGCAAAGCGATCTGCTCGCGCAACGCGCGCATCTGTGCGACGGGAAAGGCGCGACCCACCTGCGGGCAGTTCGCCTGCAACCATCGATCCAGGCGCTGTTCGGCGCGAACCACGACGGGCTCGATCGGCCAGAGCGTGTCATCCAGATCGAGCGAGATCGCCAGGATACGCATGAGCCCTCGTCAGTTGTCCTTGCCGTCGGCCTGGACGGCCTTGGTCTTCTTGTTGCGCTCCTTCGCTTCCCTTTCTTTCGCAGCCCGGGTGGTGGGTGAGGTCGGTGCTATTCGGGTAAGCGCCGCCGCCGTAGCGGCCGGTGCGGATACCGGAGTCTCGTTCACCCTGGTCTCGATCATCGCGAGGCGTGCCGCATCGCCGGCCAGCAAGGTCGTGCCGTCTGAATAGGGTACGAGTGCATGTTTGCGCAATGTGGTTTTTGCTGCGGGACTGTCGATCCAGCCGATAAAGTCCTTGACCCTTGCGACGTTGCGGCTATCGTCCTTGTATGCAAGGTATACCGGCGTGTACAGCGAGTATGAGCCGTCGGCAAGCGTGCTGGCCGAGGGTTCAACGCCCTGAATGCGCAGCATCTTGAGCTTTTTGTTGTCGGCCACGCTCGACAGCGTGCTGACTCCCATGGCGTTCGGGTCGAGGGTTATCCCTTCTTCCAGTTTTGCTGTATTCAAATACAGGCGTGGCGCCGCAACTCGCTGATCTCCGTTGCGAAAGACCAGGCTGCGCAGCGCATATTCGACACCGTCCAGCGGTCCCGCAACTGCGTACATGTTGATCGGTGCATCGTTACCGCCGAGCGATTTCCAGTTGTCCGCACGGCCGTAGTAAACCCGCCAGAGGTCCTTGATGCTCAGATCCGAAACCGGGTTGGCTGTCGACACAATCATCACCAACGCGTCCCAGGCGACCGGGACGAAGACAATGCCGTTTTCCTCCACTCGCTTCGCATGCGCCGGGCGCAAGCCGCCGGCAAAATCTGCACTGCCTGCGGCGACCGCATCGATTCCGGAGATAGTGCTGAACGGATTGACCTCGATGCGAGTTTTTTTCTCGCGTTGATATTGCGCAGCGAGATCGTTCATCAGACCACGTGCTGCTGCGATATCGCCGCGCCAGACCAATACCGTCGCAGCGGCGGGAGACTTGGCCGCGGCCGACTTGCCGGCCGTCGCCTTCGCGGTCGCCGGCTTTTTCGCGGGCTCAACGTTGGCGGCAACCGATTCCGCGGCTTGCGCACCCATGACGCCGACGTTGGCGAGCAATCCGAATGACAACAGCATTCGGGGCCAGTTGCAGGGGAAAATGCTGTTCACGTGGCGAAAGCCGATCAGGAATATCGGCCGAAAGGTTAGCACGCAAGTCGCGTCGGATACCGGGACCGCAATCACCTCAACGCGTGGCGTGGCGGCTATTCACACATCGCAAAATACGCATTCTGCCCGCGCACAACCGTCAGTAGCAGTTGCCGGGGATGGCGCTTTACCAAGGCCTTGAAGTCGTCCATGTTGCGAATGTCCACTTGATTGACAGCAACCACGACGTCTCCGGCGCGCAATTGATTCGATTCCGCGCGGCTGCCGCTCCCGACACGCGCCAGCAGAACGCCGCGCAGGCCTTGCTGCCGCTGCCGCTCTCCCAGGTCGGCGAACTCGGCACCGCCGATGCGCGGATCGAGCTGTGCGCCGGCCGCATCGGTGCTGTTGGGCGCCGCCAGCGTCGCACTCACCGTCATGCTGGTTCCATCGCGCATCAGCTTCATCTCGACGGTGCTGCCGATCGGCAGCAGCCCTTCCGCGTTGTGCAAGTCCTGCACGCTGGAGACCAGTTTGCCGTTCACCGCGACAATCACATCGCCGGCTTTGAGCCCGGCAGTTTCTGCCGCTGAATCGCCGGTGATGCGTGTGATCACCGCGCCGCGGCCCGGCGCCACGCCAAGCATCTGCGCGATTTCAGGGGTCAGATCCTGGCTTTCGATCCCCAGCGACCCCCGCTTCACGCTGCCGCTTTTTACCAATTGCTGCATCACGTCGCCGGCAAGGCTTGAGGGAATCGCGAAACCGATGCCCACGTTTCCACCCGAGGGGCTGAATATCGCGGTATTGATGCCGACCAGCTCGCCGCGCAGGTTGACCAGCGCGCCGCCGGAATTTCCAGGATTGATCGAGGCGTCTGTCTGGATGAAGTTTTGGTAGCCCAGTCCGCGCAGTCCCGACCGTCCGAGCGCTGACACGATGCCTGAGGTCACAGTCTGGCCCAGGCCGAAGGGGTTGCCCACCGCCACGACAAAATCGCCGACGCGCAGTTGTGTACTATCGGCGAGGGCGACCGCACTGAGCTTGTCCGCACCGATCTGGATCACGGCGACGTCCGTATCGGGATCGGTGCCGACCAACTTTGCCTGCAGCACCCGCCCGTCGTTCAAAGTGACCGAAATGTCATCGGCGCCCTGAACGACATGGTTGTTGGTGAGGACGTAACCTTTGTTTGCATCGACGATGACGCCCGATCCGAGCGACTGCTCGACGCGTTCGCGCGGCATATTGGGTACGCCGAAGAAACGTCGGAAGAACGGGTCGTCGAGCAGTGGATCCTGCACCCGGGTGTGGGTCTTGGACGAAATGTTCACCACCGCGGGTGTGACTCGTTCGATCATCGGCGCGAGCGACGGAAGCGCTTGTCCATCCAGTATTCCAGGCAGCGCGGCAGCTGCCGGCCGCGAGGAAGAAATCGAAAACCCCAGCGCGATGCCAGCGCCGAGTGCGACACCGGCGGCAATCAGGAAGCGGGTGCGGAACATGGGCTACTTTCCGTAGAGAACGATCCGCAATGGACCGCGAACCGCGTCACAGGTTTCCGGCAGGGCGGCAAAAGCCTCGACGCGAAGGCCATCCGAGAGCTGCTGCGTTCATAAAAAGGGGTTTGACTTCACCCCCATCGCGGCGTAGTTTTGCCGCCGCACGCGATCACAATATCTTGTGTCTCAATGGCGGGATAAACCCCAATGACTTGGGATAGGGGGCTCATGTTTGCCCTGTCGATGGACGCTCGGATGTTACTTTCTTGATGCACAATTGACGGCGCATTTCGGGCGGGAATATCCGCCGATGGCGTTGACGGACGACTGTTCCCTGACCGTCGTTCGAGCGTAACGGCCCACCCGGCCTGAGGTCGGGACGCCATCATGGACTTGGGAGGACGAGGACGAAATGAGCACCGTACGACTGGAAGATCTCGCCCGTGGCGCCGCGACCATTCCGCTGCAACCGGCTTCCTTCGATATCTGGGACAAGAAATACCGACTCAAGACCAAGTCTGGCGCAGCTGTCGACACGAGCATCGATCACAGCTACCAACGAATCGCCAAGGCGCTCTCCGATGTCGAATCGGGATCCGAAAAGCAGGCGTACTGGAACGAACGGTTTCTTTGGGCCTTGCGCCGCGGCGCAATACCGGCAGGCCGGGTGACCTCGAATGCCGGTGCGCTGGAACACAAACCGGCGACTTCCACGATCAACTGCACGGTATCCGGCACCATCGAGGATTCGATGGACGGCATTCTGGAGAAAGTCCACGAGGCTGGCCTGACGCTCAAGGCCGGCTGTGGAATCGGCTACGAATTTTCGACGTTGCGTCCGCGCGGCGCCTACGTATCGGGCGCCGGTGCGTATACTTCCGGACCTATGTCCTTTATGGACATCTACGACAAGATGTGTTTCACCGTGAGCTCCGCCGGCGGGCGTCGCGGTGCGCAGATGGGCACCTTCGACGTCGCACACCCTGACGTGAAGGACTTCATTCGCGCCAAGCGCGAGGACGGCCGCCTGCGGCAGTTCAACCTGAGCCTGCTGATTACCGACGGCTTCATGCAATCGGTCGATACCGACGCCGATTGGCCGTTGTTGTTTCCGATCAATATCAAAGAGCAGGGCGAGATCGATCTGGCCGATGCGACGCAGGTGATCTGGCGCGAATGGCCGACCACGATCAACTACGTGACACGCGAGGATGGGTTGGTCGCCTGCAAGATTTACGGCCATATCAAGGCGCGTCATCTGTGGGACATGATCATGGTCTCGACGTACGATTACGCCGAGCCGGGTTTTATCCTGATCGATCGCGTCAACGAGATGAACAACAATTGGTGGTGCGAAAACATTCGCGCAACCAATCCCTGTGGTGAGCAGCCGTTGCCGCCGTATGGCTCGTGCCTGCTCGGTTCCGTGAACCTTACGACCTTCGTGAGGGATCCCTTCGGGCCCAAGGCGCGCTTTGATTTCGACGAATATCGTGAAGTCGTCCGCGTCTTCACGCGCATGCTGGACAACGTCGTCGAGATCAACGGTCTGCCATTGCAGCAGCAGCGCGACGAAATTCTCTCCAAGCGCCGCCATGGGATGGGATATCTGGGCCTGGGCTCCACCCTGACGATGCTCAAGATGCGTTATGGCTCAAAGGAAGCCTGCGCGTTTACCGAAGAAGTCAGCCGGGACATGGCGCTCGCCGGTTGGGAAGTCGGACTCGCCCTGGCCAAGGAAAAAGCCCCGGCGCCGCTGCTGTGTCGCGATTTCGAGGTCACCGCGGCGATGCTGCGCCTGCGCCCCGAAATGGCGGTCGATGGGTATCAGGTTGGCGACCGCATCAGCGGGCGCGTATTGCACGCCACATACAGTCGCTACATGCAGCGCGTTGCGGAAGTGGCGCCCGAGCTGGTTGCGCAGATCGCCGAGCACGGCTCGCGTTTCACCCACCACTCATCGATTGCGCCAACCGGAACGATCTCGCTTTCGCTGGCCAACAACGCCTCGAATGGCATCGAGCCGTCCTTCGCACATCACTACTCGCGCAACATTATCCGCGAAGGCAAGAAGAGCAAAGAGAAAGTGGAGGTGTTCAGTTATGAACTGCTCGCCTACCGTGAACTGATTAACGCGCGCGCCATGCCGTTTTCCGACAAGGCCGAAGAAAAACTGCCGGATTATTTTGTGGCGGCCGACGACATTAGCCCTACCGAACATGTGGACATCCAGGCGGCTGCGCAGAAATGGATCGATTCTTCGATTTCCAAGACTGCCAATGTGCCGACCAACTACCCCTATGAAGACTTCAAGTACATCTACACCTATGCGCACAAGCAGGGGCTGAAGGGTTGCACGACGTTTCGATTCAATCCGGCCGCGTTTCAGGGCGTGCTGGTCAAGGAATCGGATCTGGAAAACACCATCTACCGCTTCGAGCTTGAAGACGGTTCGGTGGTCGAGGTCAAGGGCAACGACGAGATCGAATACGACGGCGAGACGCATACTGCGGCCAATCTGTTCGATGCCCTCAAAGAGGGCTACTACGGAAAGTTTTGAACAATGCCCGAATGGAGTAATGTCGGCGCTGCGACACATGCGTTTTCGTATCCAAACCGATCGAGGAGCCGGAGGGGTTTATGCAGACCGTAGGCGAAAAAATCAGCAATGCGCTGGAATCCGTGAAGGAAACCGCACAAAACGTCGGCGAAGCCGTCGCCGAAAAGACCGAAGCAGCAGTGGCGAGTGTCAGCGCCGCGGCGACCGACGCGAAGAACGCGGTCGCAACACGAGCCAAGTCGGTCGCGAAGAAGGCCAAGGCCGTCGTCGCGAAAGCCAAGAAAGCGGTAACGCGGGAAAAAAATGTGGTTGTAAAGAGCGCGAAGAAAGTCGTCAAAAAAGCCAAGAGCACACAAGTTGCGGCGACCAAGGCAGTGAAGAAAGCCGTCAAGAAAGTCACCGCGAAGAAGGTAGCTGCAAAGAAAGCCGCACCGGCCAAGAAAGCTGCACCGGCCAAGAAAGCCGCACCGGCCAAGAAAGCCGCACCGGCCAAGAAAGCCGCACCGGCCAAGAAGGTCGCCAAGGCTGCAAAGAAAGCCGTCAAGAAAGCCGTCAAGGCGCCCGCGCGCAAGATGGCCGCCAAGAAGGCTGCACCCAAGAAAGCCGTGAAGAAAGCTGTCGCGAAAAAAGCAGCGCCGAAGAAAGCCGCGAAGAAGGCGGCAAAGCGACGCTGAGTGACCCAGGCCACGTCCGGAAAGTCGCGGCAAGCGACGACCGGACGTGGTGTGCGGCGATGACGAGGCTGCGTCGTCGCACCTGCTGGCGGCGCGGAACCCACCACTGGTTCCGCGGCAACGAAGACCCACTGCCAAGCACGCGCGGCAACGCGCCACAGCCTTGATTCCGTCTCCGCGCCGGCACATCGGCGCGGAGATCCTTTCTGGTTGCGCCGTCGCGAAAGTGGACGGGCGTAACCGGCAAGGGAAGCGACGAGACAACCAATTACACGAGATCGCGTGCGCCGGAGGATTATCCGGCGGTCGCGAAGTATCGATGACGAATGCCGGAGGGCCATGCTGCCCGCCTGGCCATGCATGCAGCAGGACGGCAAGATGACGATCAAGATCAGCAAAAAGATAAAAGGTTACAGCGTCGACAAGCCCGGCGAAAAAGCCTCCCATGTGGTCACCCAACTTGCGCCGGTGGCCGAATTGGTCGATCCGCCGATGGCCGAAGTCATCCAGATGCATGAAAAGGTCGAGCGTCCAGAAACCCTGATCGGCGCGACCTACAAGATCAAGTCACCGCTGTTTGAGCATGCGCTCTACGTGACGATCAACGACATCGTCCTCAACCAGGGTACCGAGCACGAACTGCGTCGGCCATTCGAGATCTTCATCAACTCGAAGAACATGGACCATTTCCAATGGATCGTCGCCTTGACTCGCATCTTGAGCGCCGTCTTCCGCAAGGGCGGTGACGTCACCTTCATCGTTGAAGAGTTGAAGGCCGTATTCGATCCCCGCGGCGGTTATTTCAAGGCTGGTGGCGTCTACATGCCGTCGATCGTGGCGGAGCTCGGCGCGATCGTCGAACAGCACATGAAATCCATAGGTCTGATTCACGATCCGGAAATGAGCAACGAACAGCGTGCGCTGATCGCCGAGAAGCGAAGTGCGTACGAGAGTCGCCTAAAAAAAAACAATGAGATAAGTTCGGACCCGGTCGGTGCAGCGGCGAGCAGTGCGCGCCGCACCGAGACGCCGGTAAAGGAAGGTCGCGGCGACGCAGAAAACGCCTTTCCGGCCGGGGCGACGCTTTGCCACAAGTGCAACACGGCAGCGGTCGTCGTCATGGATGGCTGCGAAACCTGTCTGAACTGTGGCTATTCCAAGTGCGGATAAGCGTCATGCAGGGACGCAAAACGATGCCGGCGACTGGCCGGACCGCGAGTTAGGCAACGCGGGATTCGTTTGACGCCTGTTCTGCACTTAGTCTGCGTCTCGCGCGCCAGGAGCTTTCACGATGGGCGACCAGATTTCGCTGTCGCGTATTCGGGAGCTCAATTTGCTGGCGGCATTCGCACCAGGACGCCCGCCGTTCCTGAGTGCTGCGAGTGGATTGGTCGCTGTTGGCAATCACCTGTATGTGGTCGCGGATGACGAACATCTGCTCGGTGTTTTTCCGCGCTTCGGCGATGCAGCCGGCACGGGCATCCGCCTGCTTCCCGGGGACCTTCCGCTCGATCCCAAGTCGCGCAAAAAGCAAAAACCGGATTTCGAAACATTGACGCAACTTCCCGCGTTCGATGGATATCCCGGTGGTGCACTGCTGGCATTCGGCTCGGGCTCGCGGACCTCGCGCAGCCGCGGTGCGTTGCTCGGTCTGGATGCATGCGGTGGAGTTGTCGGGGAAACGTGCCCTGTCGATCTGGCACCGCTCTACGCCGAACTTGGCCAGCGGCTGCACGGGCTGAATGTGGAAGGTGCGGCGGTGGTCAACGACCAGCTCTGGCTATTCCAGCGCGGCAATTCGCGCGACGCCTCGAGTGCGTGCATTCGACTGAGCCTGCCTCAGGTGCTGGCGGCCCTGTCGACCGGCCTCCCATTGAGTGGCGAAATGCTGGCTGGGATCTCGCCGGTGACGCTGGGAGACGTGGATGGCGTGCCGCTGGGATTCACTGACGCCACCTGCTTGTCGCAGGGACAGATAATTTTCTGTGCCGTCGCCGAGGATGTGGACAATGCTTACTCGGATGGAAAGTGCATGGGCGCGTCGATCGGGCTGCTGGACCAGGACGCCCGGGTACAGTGGATCCGGCGCTTGGAAACGACCTGCAAAGTGGAGGGAATCGCCGCCACGATCGACGGCGATGGATGGAGAATCCTGCTGGTCACCGACGCCGACGATCCTTCCATTCCAGCGCAGTTGCTGACTGCGCCGTTTCGCGCAGACGGAAGCCCCTGCTGACTCCACGATGTGCGTGCGGCATGCCGAGCCGCAAGGCTACTTTGCTTCCAGCGGGCATCGCCGTGATTGCCTAGCGCGAATACAGCCGCAGGGTTGGAAGCGGGTGTATCCGGGCGCGACGCGCGCACCTGGCGTGCTCGCTGGGAATTTTGGCGGGGATGCGGCTGCGGGGAAACCGGATGTTGCGTCGCTCTTGAACGTTTTTGCTGACTCTTCAGACGGACAAGCCGAACACCTCGGAAAGGACACGTTCGGTCTCGGCGGCGTCGCTGATCTCCCGCGATTTGAGGTCAATGCCGAAGCGTGTTGTCAGCGTGCGATCGCGCAAGCCAAAGCGCAGGTGTCCGCGAGGCCGCGCGACAAGCGTGGTCTGTACAAACGGTGACGAAGGATGGGTTGAGTTGAAATAGTTCATTATTTCGAAATCCACCCGCGGGCAGGGCTCCAGCGAGAACGAGTAGAGATCCTGCCATTCATCGCCCAGCTGAATGGCCAGGCGGTGACCGAACTCATGATGGTCGATCCGGTAGCGATAGCCGAACTGCTCGTGCGCGATGCCGACCTCGAACGGAATCGGCAGGATCGGCGAATAGATGCCGAAGCCCAGATCGCACAGGAATTGCCGGGCGCCAATCGTGGCCAGCAGGGTCAAATGCGTGCGTTGGCGCTGCTCGAAGGGCCGCATCAAATTGCGCGCTGCCAGGCCTTGTACCGGAACGCCCATTCGCTCCAAAGCGTGTGCGAAGAGCCCGTTGACTTCGTAACAGTAGCCACCGCGTCGCCGCACGATGATCTTGTCGACCAGGCTCTGCAGGTCGAGGCGTACACCTCGACCTGCGACGACATCGAGATTCTCGAATGGAATCTCGTACGCGTGTGCCGAATGCAAGGCGTCGAGCACGTTGGTCGTCGCGGCCAAGTTGCCGGAATAGCCGATGCGCTGGGCGTAGGCATCGAGCGGAAACTCAGCGGATCCGAGGGTCGTGGGCATGGCGCAGAGGATGGCAATCGGTCGGCGCAAGAATAACAGGGAGCGTTGATAGCGGCGTCACGCCGTGGCGACGCAGCAGGCTGCCGTGTGACATCGGCGACATACAGTGCCGGTCATGGCGCAAACCTAGTTACAAAATGGAAACGGCGGGCCGAAGCCCGCCGTCTTTCACGCGCAATAAACGTCGGTTCAGTAGTCGTAACCGTTGATCACAACGTCGGCAATCAAGCCCGTGGCGATCGCGACGAGCAGATAATCCCGTCCGTCGCGCACCCAGTGATAGCCGTAGCCGGGGTGACGAAGACGGTAGCTGCCGTAGTCGCGCACGATATAACCGCCGTTGCGGTAGTACCCGCCGCGGTGCCATCCGCCACCGTAGCCGCCGCCATATCCATAGCGCGGACCATTGTTCCAGCGATGGTCGTAGCGATCACCGTCGTGTCGGCCATGCTCGTAGCCGTGATTTCCGTCGCGGTTTTCATGGCGGTAGTCGCGTCCATCGCGCCGTCCGTCGCGTCCATGCCCATTGCCATGATCGTAGCCATTGCGATTGTGATCACCGTGGCCATAGTCGCCGTGACGGCCGTCCGCCATGGCCGACGTCGCACCGAGCAATGCAGTGCACGCGAGGGCGATGAGAGAGACCTTCATGATTTGCCTCCTGGGGCATGCGAGCAACGTAGCGTGCTCGGGGAGATATGCTAGAGGAGCAAAACTGAATGGACGCGCCCCGACCGAAAAGGATTCAGGCAGCGGATGGTTTCGTCCGTCGGGGGACGATCCGATTCGTGGAGGCATCCCCGTATACAAAGCCAATTCTGAGCCGCGCGCGAAATGTTACGTCTGAGCTTGACGGCCGCCAGCGGCCAATGCTTCGACCATCACCTGTTCTAACGAATTTTCCGGATCGTGGCGGATCGTATCGAGGCTGGCGGTGTTCCATTCGCGAACCAGGCGTCCCTCGACCAGCAGGGTGGCACGTGTGATGAACCGTTCCGCCACCTCCAGCGCGTGGGTCGCCAGCAATACGGCCGTTCCCTGTGAGCGAGTCAGACCCACCAGATGCTGCTTCAGCGCGTACGCGCTTAATGGGTCCAGTCCGTTCAGCGGTTCGTCGAGCACCAGCAAAGGCGGTTCGCCGATCAGTCCGAGCAGAATTCCAAGCTTCTGGCGGGTTCCAAGCGAATAGCTGCGCACTTCCGCGTCCAGCCAGGGTGTAAAGGCAAGCGCTTCGGCCAGCTTCAGCGTGGATTCCGGCACCGCAGCCAAGCCGCGCGCGCTGGCAAACATCCCCAGAGTCTGACGGCCACTCAGCAGGCTCGGCAGCAAGGTCGGATCGACACCGAAGCCCAGCCGCGTCTTTGCGGCAAAAGGATCGGTGTTGATGTCGATGCCGTCAATATGAACACTTCCACTTTGCGGATTGATGATGCCGGCCAGGCAACGCAGCAATGTCGTCTTGCCGGAGCCGTTCGGGCCGATCAGCGCCACGAATTCACCCGCGCCTATGCTCAGCTCAACTTCGTTCAATACCCGTTGTTCGCCATAGGCATGGCTGACGCGACGCAGTTCCAGCAGGGCAGTCATCGAGTCACCCGGGCAACGTGATAGTGGCGCAGCAGCAATGCTGCGAGGAGAGCGAGTGCAGCGGGACCGAACTGCTGGAACAGCACGGCCAGCAAGGCGGTTTCAGCTGGCATGCGAGCACGTGCGCGCCACGCGCTATGGCGGTACCGCCAGCACAGGACCAGGCTCAATCCCGCCAGACTGGTGAGCAACACGGCGTAGATCGCGCAAATCAGCAACGGGGCCTGCTGCAGTCGCAAGCCGATCAGTGAGCACGCGATGGTGCCCAGCAATGCGTAGAGCGGGTAGCGAAGGCTGGCGGCGGCGAAGCGCTCGAAGCGCAATGGCATCGCTGCGAATACCGCCGTGCCGCCCACGATTACATCTTCGCTGGCGCGCAAGGCCAGACCGAACCAGATCAGGCTGAGGCCGACGATCAGCAAGCCGAGCATCGTGGAAAGACCGTCGTTGGCCGGGATCAACAGCAACAGAAATGCGAATTGGCCGATGCGTCCCCCCGAACGCCAGCGGCGCAGCAACTCGCGCCTCTGCCATTCTGCGAAGAAATTCAATTTGGGATGATTCAGTCCAGGCAGCGACACAAGTGGTTTGCTCGATCCGACGCGTATCCGCTTAGGACGCCGATCCGCATGAACGCGGTTCGCGGCGAAGCAGCCGGCCATGGCACCCAGCATCAGCCCTCCTGGCATGATCACGATCGCGCTGGCGAACCAATCACGCCAATGCGAGGCGGTCAGCGCGACCAGGCACAAGAGGCCTGCAACTACCAGACCGGCGCATGCCGCGAACACGACTGTGGCGAGTATCAGCGTGCGTTGCGTGGCCGCACCGCTCACGGGCATCGCGCCCCAGCAGCCTTCGCGCAGCTCGTCGGCGAGTGCCAGTATCGCGGCGCGGGTCAGCGCAAATCCGAACGCAGCGAAGACTAACGTAGTGACGGTGGGCTGCTGGATCAGCAAGCGCAGAACAAGCCCAAAGCGATCGCCGTCTATGCGCAGCAAACCGAGCAGGACGAGTGTGCCGAGCATGCTCCATGCCGCGCCGTGCAGCAGGCTTTGCGCCCAATGCCGGAATAGGTCGCGCACGCTATTGCGCGCGATCAGAGCGAGTTCGGTCAGCCAAGGATGGAAAAATGACGGGCGCATCCAAGCAAGCTTAGATGTTGCCGGCCAGCTCGGCATGGGCCGCAAGTTGGGTTGCGCAACTTGCCAGCGAGTTCGTGGACAGGGAAGGGCGCCGGTGCGCCATTCCCTGTCCTTGAATCAGGAAATCAGTTCGAAAAATGATACAAAAGGTTTAAAGAATACATGTCTACATGGTCAAAACGACCGTTCGTGTCATTGTCGAAAGCGAAGCGCTCGCCCACGCGGAAGTAGCGGTCCCAGTCAGCACGAAGATCCAGGGTCGGGGTGATTGACCAAGCCAGGCCCAGGCCAGCGATGGGACGGGTCGTGTTGTCACTCTTGGCGCTGAACGTATGCGGGATGCTTGCCGTGACACTGCCGCCTTCGTCGTATTTGAGTCGCGTGCCAGCAAGTCCCAGGCGCAGCGAGCCAGTCAGGACATCGTTGAACGGCAGTTCGCCGACCAGCGAAGCGCTCAGCGATCTCAATCGATACCGCCCGTCGATGAGCACGGGCAAGGTCGTGCCCGCGGTGGCGGAGCGTGTTTCGTAATGGCTGGTCGCTTCGCCGAGGTTGGCCCAGTTCACTTCCACCGAGATCCACGGCGAGAATCGATAGCCTAGGCTGATCTTGTAAGCCGTGTCTGAATCGTCGCGCAGACTGGCGTTGTCGAGAAGGAACCCGCTGGTGGGGCCGTAAGCATCATTGATCTGGCTGGCGATATCGCCGGAAAAATTGCTTTGGCCGGCGCCAAAACCAAGGTACAGGCCAGCATCTCCGGCATGGGCGCCGGTCGCCAGCAGAGCTGCCGCGACGCCGTGGATCAACAGGAATTTGCGCATGACTTCACTCCAGGGGACAGGGGTTCGCTAGTGCCTGACGAATCAGCGCGCTGAATCCCGACATTCACGAACTGAAACAGTATAAACCTGAACACCGTCCCCGCCAGCTGATGGATTTCATGCGGAGCGGGGCGTGGCTCTGCTAATGTTTACGACCATGGAAACGCAATCTCAATTGCCCGTCGCGACCATGCGCGCTCTGGGCTTGCACGGTTTTGAATTTGTGGGCACCGCGCGTATGCGCGAGGAACTGAAATCCGCAGGGTCTGTCGCGGATTGGGAACGCTTCGCGGCGAGCTGGAACTCGCTGGAGCTGGATGTGCACATGGCCGACCACGGTCGGTACCGACGGCGACGGCACGCTGTGTATGCCATTGCACCTGATCGCGGAACGACGCGCGCAGCACACCAGCCGCATTTCCAAAGCCGTGAATACAACGCCTTGAATGGTGGAATCGAACGCTGGTTTGCGCCGATCGAAATGGATATTGGTGCCTCGCAGACCATGTCCACATTGTTGGAATACTGTCGGGTGCTGTTCGGTTCACTGCGCCCGACCGTCAGCGAATGGCACGTTGAAGTGCACCAGTTCCGGATCGAGGCGCTGGCCGGGCGCGCCGGCTTGCCGACGCCGGAAGGTGTGCATCGGGATGGCGTCGACCTCGTCCTGGTGCTGCTGATTGCGCGGCACAATATCGAATGTGGCACCACGACAATACATACACCGGCGGGAGAACTGCTTGGAAGCTTTACGCTGACCAGCCCGTTCGATGCGGCCCTCGTCGATGACACACGTGTCTGCCATGGTGTCACGGCGGTTGAAGCGTCCGATCCGACGCAAGTCTCCTACCGCGACGTATTGGTGATCACGTTCAAGGCCTCGCAAAAGACAGCCTGACGATGCCCAGAATCCTGGAATGCGTCGGGAGCCGGGCCCAATTGCAGTGTAGGTTCAACCACGAGTCCACACACGTGGTACTCCAGCGACCTGTCGAGATACAGGTGCGAGATACGAGATCCCGACGCGCGGAACTCGGCGGAGTGCCTCTCGCCCGGTTGCGCCAATTGTGGCGGGCCTACGCCGCTGCGAGCTGCCGCTGTGCGAGCACGTGCAGTGATGCTGCGCAGGCAGCAAAACTGGAATAGTGTGCTTTGAGCACTGTGCGCAACTGTTCGCAATCGTCCACTTCAAAGACGTGCCGGATCAGTGCGAGTACGCGCTGTTCGCGATCCAGCAGCGCGGGCGCCTGCAGTTCGGAGTGATACGGATCGAATTGTGCCTGCAGATGGGCATACCCCGTATTGGTACCCAAGGCCTCGACTGGCAGCGTCGCAGATGCCTGATAGAGGAGGCGCGAGTTCACCAGCGCGTCGAGCAGCCCGCGGCGCGCCATTTCAGCTCGCGCGAACAGACGGGAAATTTCCGCGTCGTGCACTTCGTCGCGGGCAAAGGTGTAGTAGTCGCGACCTTCCCGCAACAAATGCACCAGCAATCGCGCTTCCTGATGATTGGACATGAGGCGGTGCTCCATACGTTGCGGCATAGGGTCGAAACAAGCGCGGCTAATGCGCAGGCAGTCTGGTGTTCGCCCTCAAAGCGGGGCGGCCGCGCCAAGCGTCACGACGAAGTGTTGGCCCCGGTGCGACGGGGCATAGCTGCCAGTCTGGGCTTGCAGCCACCAGCGCGCCGCGGCGACCAGCGCCATTCGTTCGCGCCCCGGCAGATGATTTTCCAGCGATTCTTCGACGCGATCGGCCAGACTCGCCGCGCGACGCCACAAGGCCCCTTCGTCGCTGCAGAAAGCGCGCATCTGATCGGAGTCGATCGGCGAATGCTCGACGTCGTCGACGGAAATTGTGGTGGGTTCATCCCGCGCAAATCGTATAGAAACTCGCTTGCCTGACAGATCCAGCTCAAGTGCATGCGTCAAAAGGCTCATACGGGGCTCCAGGCAATTGATAGACATGCCCACCATGAGCCGCACAGAGAGGCGATGGCGGGAGCCAGCTTAGAGTGGTAGCTGAAAACTTCGTGCCGCCGTGAGCCGTCTCCAAGTACTTGTTTTTATTAGTGAACGATTTGCGGGCAGCGTGCAGTTTGCCGAGTACTGGGTGCGCCACTGGCAATTCGCATGATGCGGAGAGGCGTCGCCAACTTGCGGCGCGCTGAAGGTCGCAGCTCGGCGCACTCACCGCGGAAAGCGACAGGTCACTGTAAACGGCTTGGGCGCAACAGGCGGTCGGTGGGGTCCAATCAGCCGATGATCCCGGCGCGAAGCGCTGGCGTCACGCCCATTCGGTCAATCCTTCGATTGCATACAGGCGCTGCCACGACGGCCTGGCCCTGATCGCCTGCGCAAGCCTCGACAGATGCGGCCACTCTGTCGCGGGCTTTGGCATGTTGCGGGACCAGCGCATCAGCATCGTCGCGTATAGATCGAGCGCGCTGAAGCTGATGCCGAGACAATAGTGCCCTGACTGCGAAGCGAGATACTGGTCAAGGCGGGCCCAACAGGCTTCGATGCGCGTGCGTGCAGCCGCTTTCACCGCGTCCGCATCGACGCCGGCGATGTCACCGGGATAGAACCACAGTCGGAATGCCGGCTGCAGCGTATTCGCGAGGTGCAGCATCCACTGCAGATAGTTGCCGCGCGAGTCGCTGTCCAGGGCTGGCGCGAGCGAGGCTTCCGGATGACGTTCTGCCAGCAGCAGAACCAGGGCTGCGGCCTCGTAGTGCGGCGTGCCGTCGATCAGCAAGGTCGGAACGACGCCATTCGGATTGAGTTTCAGGTACTCGGCGTCGCGCTGCGCGCCCTGCTCCAGATCGACTTGTCGCAATTCGTGTAAGGCGCCCGCTTCCAGGAGAACCAGATGTACGACCATGCTCGCCGAACCGGGCGAATAAAATAAAGTATACATTGAGCGAATTCCGGCGAGGGTGCTGCTCAGCATAACGCGGTACCGCATCGCCACCCCTGACAGAAGTCATGCTGCCACTCGACACGCTCGCGCCTGCAACCCTGCACGGCAAAATTGCATCCAAGGCCAAGTATCCACCGGGAGTCCAGTCATGCAACGTTTGCTGCTCATTGCCGCCATTTCGCTCGCTGCCAGCGCACCGGCCAGCGCCCATCGCCATCTGGAATTGTCCTGCTCAGTCCACAGCAACTATGGAGTGAGCCTCGACGGCGACGGTTTGCGTTTCGAGCGCGAGAAAGGCAGCCCTGGCAAGGTCGTGATGCATGCGGGGCATTTGCGCATCGACGGTCGCGAGCTGTCGCTTTCTGACGCCGACCACCGTCGCGTCGCGGAGTATGAAGCCACCGTGCGTGCGCTCGTGCCGCAAGCCAAGATCATCGCGCGCGATGCGATCGGCATCGCATTCACCGCTGTCTCCGAAGTCGCCGTGGCATTCAGCAGCGACGCGAACCACAGCGACGTGCGTGACCGTCTTGATCGCGTACGTTCCGGCGTGCTGCAAAAAGTCGATGAGAGTTTCGACAAGCGCCCCTGGCAACAGTCGCAGCTTGACGACATCGTCGAATCCACCGTCAGTGAACTCGTGCCGGTGCTCGTCGGCGACATCGCCGGCACGGCGATCAGGATCGCGCTGAGCGGTGATGAGGCCGCAGCGAAAGAACTGGAGCGCCGGTCGGACAAGCTCGAGCACGACATCGAGCGACGGATCGACACGCAGACCGAACAATTGGCCGCACGCGCTGAGGCACTTTGCCCGATGGTCGCGCAGCTCGCGTCCATCGAAGCGAGTCTCGAGTTGCGCCTCGATGGCGGCGCCCGGCTGGATCTGCTCAGCCAAGGTCGCGACTGAGACCGAAGGGCTGGCCAGGGTCGCTGCGACACATCGCGGTCGCGGCGACCACTATGGATGATTGGATTTTTCCACAGTTCCGTTTTTCATCACAAGGACGACGTGCTCAAGACGTGAGACATCTGTCAGGGGATCGCCTTCTACTGCAACGATATCGGCATACAGTCCCGCGCGGATCGCGCCGATCCGATCGCTGCGACCGAGCAGTTCCGCGGCGCTGAGTGTTGCCGCGCGAATCGCCTGGATCGGCGTCTGGCCCCATTCCACCATCTTGGCGAACTGCTTGCCGTTGTCGCCATGCGGGTACACGCCGGCATCGGTTCCGTACGCGATCCTGACTCCGGCGCGAACCGCCTTGCGAAAGCTTTCGCGCTGCACGCGTCCGATCTTGCGCTCCTTCTCGATCATCGTATCCGGGTAACCCATGCGTGAGAATTCGGCGAGGATGTAGTCGTCGTTGTAGATATCTGCAACCAGCCACGTGCCGTGCTGCTTCATCAAGGCGATTGCTTCGTCATCGAGCATGCTGCCGTGCTCGATCGAGTCCACGTTCGCGCGTACCGCCATCTTGATGGCTTCCGTGCCATGCGCGTGGGCGGCCACCTTGCGTCCCCATCGGTGGGCCTCATCGACCACTGCGTTCATTTCATCCTGGGAATACTGAGGCGCTCCGACCGACTCCTCTTCGCTCAGCACGCCGGCGCTGGCCATGAACTTGATCACATCGGCGCCGTGCTTGACGTCGAATCGGACTTTTGCCCGGATCACGTCGACGCCGTCGGCAATGCCGCTGAAGCCATCGTTGTGCAGATACGGCGAGAATCCGGTGCCATCGTCCGCATGCCCGCCCGTCGATCCCAGGGCAATTCCGGCGGCCACGATGCGAGGGCCGACGACCTCGCCACGGTCGATTGCGTTGCGCAGTGCGACGTCGATGAATTCATCCGAGCCCAGACTGCGCACTGTCGTGAAGCCGGCATCCAGCGTGCGCCGCGCAAACAAGTGCGCGCCGACGGCCCGATCGATCGCACTGCGACGGAAGTGATTGACGTAGAAATCGCCCGATTGCGAAGCGATATGCACATGGCAATCAATGAATCCTGGCAACAACGTGACATCGCCGGCATCGATGCGCCGCATGCCCTCGGGTACGTGGCCGTCGTTGCGCACTTCGGCAATGCGCTCACCGTCGACAATGATCACGGCATTGTCACGTAACTTGCCGCTCTCGACATCGACCCAGTGCGCGGCGGTCAGCGCGACCTTTTCGGCGGCAGCGGCGCCCGGCATGACGTTCAGGGCAAGTGCCAAAGCGTATACAAGACAACGAGTGGACATGCGGATCACCGGCGGCTGGGCGGAATCCGGAGACTAGTCCGGAAGTGCGCCCACGACAATTGGCATGCCGCCGTGCTGCGCCGGACTTCCGCTATTCGGGCGCGGTGTGCAGGTACTCGCGCCCGCGCTGCATCAGATTGACGAAGGCGGCTTCGTCGCCATTGCGCACCGCTGCGAGCAGACCGTGGACTGCATCGTCAAGCGCTGCCAGGGCCATGCCGTTGTGTTCATTGAGGGATTGAATCTCGAAATACAGTTGTGGATTTTCCGCGGCCACCCCTTCAGCGATCGCCAGCTGTGCGCTAAACGTCGTCGAGGACACGGCCTTGAGGCGTTCTGGCGCTATCCCGCTGGCGGCCAATGCGGAAAAGAATGCGATGTTCAGTGCATGCGACAGGCCGAGCACGAGAGCGATGAGCCGGTCGTGTTCATCCAGGTCCATCTCGACCGCGACGGCCGTGGTCGACGCAAACAATCCGCGCACCGTTTCCAGCGCCTCGCGGTCGCCCACGTCCACCAGCACGACGTGCCGACCCGCCAGCACTTGTGCGTTCGGACCAAACATCGGGTGAATCGACGTCACGCGAACGCCGGCGCGCTGCAAGGCGCGCAACGGTTCGCGCAATGGCGTCTTGATCGAACCCAGATCGAAGACCACGCCTGCGGGGCGTTGCTCCGCGAGCGCTGTGAGGATGCGCGCCGCGGCACGCAACGGTGTCGCGACCACAATCAGATCCTGGTCCAGCATGCCGTCATCCCAGCGCGCGCGGTGCGCAAAGCCTTCCGGAGCACCGGCGGGATCGGCAATTTCGACAGCGTAACCCTGTGCGTCGAGAAAGCGCGCGAACCAGCCGCCCATCCGACCATTGCCGCCAATGACCAGTGCGTGCTTGCCCTCTCCCTGCGACAAGGCGCGTACGGTGTCCTTTTCCTGGCGGGTCAGCGATGCGGCGATCAGCAGTTCCATCAGGCCCGCGGCCAGCTCGGGATCGATGCCTTCGTCGCGCGCGTGTTGGCGCACATTGTCCAAAACTTCCTTTTCCCGACGGAAATCGCGCAGCGGCCGACCGCTGCCGCGCTTGCTGCGCCCGATTTCGGCGACGATGCGCTGGCGTTCCGCAGCGAGGCGCACCAGGTCATGGTCGATGCGATCGAGTTCGCCGCGCAGTTGCTGGATGTCCATTCGCCGGATCCGCTTTCAAGGGGATGAAGGAAGGCGGGAAGCATAGCGGCGCGGCGCACGGAGCGCTCGGCATCGGTCGGCATAAGCGCGCGTGCGGGAACCACTTTGCTTCCCGGTTCGCACAGGCGACTGGCACAACTGACGCGACCCCGCCACAATAGCTGCTCCACACCGCGCGCCTGGGAGGGCATATGGCACAAGCAGTGAAAGTGCCGGATATCGGCAACTACTCCAACA
>JBDTLV010000040.1:0-40580 GCA_039934615.1 Tahibacter sp. | reverse complement strand
CATTGCATCGATCCGGCGAATGTCGCCTCGCAGCAGGTCGCGCGTAAGCTCGGTTCACGCGTGCGCGGACCGGGGAAGCTGCCGGCGCCGTATGAGAATTCGCCGATCGAGATCTGGGGTCAGACGCGGGAAGAGTGGAATTCTCGCGTTGGGAATAATGGGAAACTCGAATAGTGGGGGACGCGGGCGTCGGCCGTGGTGATTCGTCCCCCTGAACCCGTTGCCGATGGTAGAGCCATGCTGTTCGGATCGGCCGGTCGTCGACGTTGAACGAATGGGGCGTCTGGCCCGCAATGGGGAGCAACTCATGCGTAGCGTTTTTATCGGTCTCGTTCTGAGCGCGTTTCTTGGACAAGCCGGCACGGCGGGTGCGGCAGGTGCGTCGGCGTCGGGCAGCGTCGTGATCAACGGCAAGACGATAGCACTGACCCAGGCGCGTGCCTGGACGGATGGTTCGATCGGCGGCAGGCCGAGCAGCATCGATGTCGTGCTCGCGGAAAAGCCGCTAACCGGCCTCAACTGGTGGTCCTCCGCGGACCACTATTCGAAAGGCGAATTCGGCGTGGTGCTGCGTTTCAAGGCGCCGCTCGCGCCGGGCGTCATGCCAAACACGCCCGCGCTGCGATTCGCGATCGCCGAAAGCTACAACATCATGGTCTACGCCAGCGACTTCGGTGGCTGGAGCGAGACCGGACTGGATAAGGAAAGCATCAACGGCAACGACATCAGCCTGACCAACGGCGTGGTGCAGGGCAAACTCGACTGGAAAGGCACGGTCGCGAACCCCTATGACGACAAGCAGACAGTCACCGCGTGGTCGGCAACGTTCAGTCTGCCGCTCGAAGCGGTGGGTCCAATCCCGAAAAAATAGTTCGCGAGCTTGCGGGCTGCGGTATCGATGCCGAGGTTGCGTCGACGGTGCAAGGCTCTCGCCGCGCAACCGTGTAAGCCGGGTTTTGCAGGACGCGATTTGCATCGAAGCCTGGACGGGTCGCGCATGCGAGATACGCCAGGCGACCGGTAGTGTGCGTGATCGTGTTGGGCAGATTTGTGCAATTATCGCTATCGCGCGAATCACGCGCCGCGCACGTCCTGCAGGGGCGTGCGTCTGCTGTGGGTCGTCGGGCCTCGTGTTCGGATTCGCGGGGTTTCGGCGTTGAATGGTTGGGCGCCTCGCCCACGACAGGAGCACGTCATGCGTATCGAACTTCTTGCCTTGGTTCTGGGCGGTCTCCTGGCGCAGGCCGGCGTGGTGACCGCTGCGGCGCCATCCGCCTCCGGCAGCATCGTCATCAACGGCAAAACCGTGATGCTGACGCAGGGGAGGGCCTGGAAAAGCGGCGAATCGATGGGCGTGCCGATGCTCGACATCATGCTCGCGGAGAAATCGCTGGCGGGCTTGAACTGGTGGAAGGGCACGGACAATTTCGCCGAAGGGCAGCGTGGCGTGGTGCTGCGACTGAAGCCGAATAACTCGCCCACCGACAAACGGGATCAAGCGACGTTTCACTACCTGTTCGACGAGGACTATCAGGTCAGTTTGTATGCCGGCGATTTCCGTCAATGGAATGAAGCGGCGCTGACCAAGGACGATGTCGCGATTAGCGACCTCAGCGTCACGAAGGGCGTGGTCAGCGGCAAGCTCGCGTGGAAAGGCAAACTGGACAATCCGTACGAAGAAACTCAGAACATCACGGCGTGGACGGCGACATTCAGCCTGCCGTTGGAAGAAGTCGGACCGATGCCGGCTAACTAACCATCCGGCGTTGCGCTGAGGGGGCCGGCGTCTGCTTCGTCTCCAAGGAGTTTCCGCCAACCCGCATGACCCAGCATTCGCAAGGTTTGAAGGTTGTGATCGACGATGGAATCCGGATCGGGAAACGCGGTGACCGCGCGTTCGACGCTGGCTTCGCGTAGGAGATGCAACATCGGATAGGGTGAGCGATTGGTACAGTTCTCCACATCGTCCATCGCGCTGCCGGCGAAACGGTAGTCCGGATGGAACGACGCGATCTGGATTTCACCGTCCAGGCCGAGATCGACCAGGGCGGCATCGGCGACGTCGAGGAAATCGTTGTAGGCGTCGAAGTCGGTCAGCGCCTGCGGATGGATCAGCAGCGTGGTGTCGGTCGTCATCGCATCGATGTTGTGCAGGTCCCCGAGTTCACGACGCAGGTCCGCCAGCAGGTCGTCGGCATTCTGAGCGCCGCTCACGGCGTAACGGATCTGTCGCTTCACATGTACCGATTTCGCAAATGGACAAAGGTTCAGGCCGATCACGGCGTTGATCAGCCAGCGTTGGGTGACGGCGACGATTTGCGCATCGGACCATTCCGGTGTGCCGCTCACGATCGTTTTCAGCGCTGCTGATCCGGTGCCGGAGTCACCGGAGGGGGTTCCGGAGGCAGGCGGGTTTCTAGGGCGGCGTTGCTGGATCGTGCGCGCATTCCTTCGTTCAAGGTCCAGTCGACGACCTGCGGCAACAGGGTGGAGAGGGCCGATTCGAAGGCATGCACGACATCGGCAGTCGCGGTCGATGCGCTGGCTTGTTCGGCGGGGAAGACGCGGGCTGCGACGACCCTTCCGCTCAGCGCGTCGACGAGCTTCGCGCTGATGCGCAGCACGGCAACCGGTGTGCCATCGCGATATTCGGATTGGAAGTCGAGTATCTGGGTCACCAGTGAATAGTCCGCGCGCAAGCCGGTTGCATAGCTACCGACGCCGGCAATCCGCCCGGACTTCTCGAACGCTTCCGTCAACAGGCTGCGCAGCAATAAAGGGACGCGGTCTGACCAGAGTGCGGCTTTATACACTTGCAGAACGCCCGGCGTGGGCATCACGGCGATACGATTGGAGTCCAGTGTGGCGCTGGCTTGAGGCGCATCGACGAGCAATTGGAATGGCACGCTGGATGAAGGCGCCGCGGCCTGCGCGGTCCACGCCGGTCGCGGGGCATAGACTGTCGGCGGATTTTTTGGTTTGCCCAGCAACGAACAGCCCGATAAAGCGAACAGCAGGGCGGGGAACAGCAGTCGTAGGGGCGCGTTCATCGGACTTCGAACTCCTTCGGTTTGTCGCGACCCAGCACGAAGCCGGCAGGATTCTCGCCGAGCTGATCGGTGAGTTGCTTGAACGATCGCAGCGCCTCGCGCAATTCTGCAACGGCGGGCCCGACTTGGCGCAGGCCCTGGTTGCTGAAGCTGGTCAGCGCCGCACGGTTGTCGTCGACCAGCCCGCTAGTGGATTTGGCGACCTGATCGATTTGCTCGAGCGCTTTCTGCATTTCGGCGATGACGCGCGTGACATCGGTACGCATCAGCTTGTCTGTGGTGGACGCGACCCGATTGAGGGAGGCTACGGTTTGTTTGAGTTCGCCACTGGCATCGGCAATCTGCCGCAGGGCCTGCGCGAGGTTGCCGCGCTGATCGGCGACGGTGCCTACCAGTTGATCGAGGTTTTGCAAGGTGGAAGAGACGCGGTCGACGTTTTCCTTCGAGACGAGATTGCCGAGGCGGAAGAGCACGTCGTTGATGCTGGTCACCACGTCCTCACTCGACGCGAGGAGCTTCTGCAGGGCAGACTCATCCGCGACGATTTTAGCGACCTCGTCGCCTTCCTTCGGTGCTAGCGGTGCGCTGCCTGGTGATCCGCCGCTGAGCTGAATGAAGGCCGCGCCGGTAAGCCCGAGCAGGCCGAGCTTGGCGTGCGTATCCACGCGCACCGGCGCGTCAGCCTCGACGCGGATGCGCGCGATCACCTTGCGCGGATCGTCCGGTGCGAGTTTAAGTTGCGAGACCTCGCCAACCTTGATCCCGTTGTATTGGACAAGTCCACCTTTGGACAATCCTGTCACCGCTTCGGTGAAGATCACATCGTAGTAGACGAATTCGCTGCGTGATCCGCTCTTGGAAAGCCACAATACGAATCCGAGTGCCAGCAGCAGCACGCCTAGCGTGAATGCGCCGATGAGTACATGGTGCGCGCGAGTTTCCATCGATCAATGTCCTGTCGCGGCGAGTGCCGCCTTGTGCGCGGAGCGTCCGCGCGGTCCGCCGAAATACTCGCGGATCCACGCGTCATCGTAGCGTTCCACCTCGGCCAGCGGCGCGGCGACCACCACGCGCTTGTTCGCCAGCACCGCCACGCGGTCGCAAATAGTGTACAAAGTATCAAGGTCGTGAGTGATCAACAGCACACTGAAACCGAGGCTGTCGCGCAGGGTCAGGATCAACTGATCGAATGCGGCTGCGCCAATCGGGTCGAGCCCTGCGGTGGGTTCGTCGAGGAACAGAATTTCAGGATCCAGCGCCAGGGCGCGCGCCAGCGCAGCGCGCTTGACCATGCCACCGGACAATTCGGCCGGAAACTTGTCCGCAGCATCCGCCGGTAGTCCGGCCAGCGCGATCTTGAGCGTGGCGATCCGTTGCAGCAGGTCGTTCGGCAGATCGAAGTGTTCGCGCAAAGGCACCAGCACGTTGTCGCGCACGCTGAGCGATGAGAACAAAGCGCCATTCTGAAAAAGTACGCCGTATCGGGTTTCCAGTTGCGTGCGCTGGGTGTCCGTCAGACTGGCGATGTTTTGACCGAATACTTCGACACTGCCTGCGGTGGGCTCGCGCAGTCCGATGATCGATCGCAGCAATACGGATTTGCCACTGCCGGAGCCGCCGACCACACCGACAATCTCGCCGCGTCGGACCTCAAGATCGAGGTTTTCGTGCACGACCTGGGTTCCGAACTGGTTGCGCAGGCCCTGCACGCGGATGATGACGTCGGCTTCGGTCATACATCGATCTCCATGAAGAAGATCGCAGCGAGCGCATCCACGAGAATCACCACGAAGATCGATTGCACGACACTGGAGGTCGTGTGTTCGCCGACCGATTCTGCGCTGCCGGAAACCTTGAATCCTTCCAGGCAGCCGATGGCAGCGATCAGGAACGCGAATATGGGCGCCTTGCCGAGGCCAACCCACAGGTGCCGCAAGGTGGTGGTTTCCTGGAAGCGTGAAATGAACATGGTCGGCGAAATGTCTAGCGACAACGCGCACACCGCGGCGCCACCGATGATGCCCGCGATGATCGCGAGGAAACTCAGCAGCGGCATGGCGATGACCAATGCGAGCACGCGCGGCAGCACCAACACATGTACCGGATCCAGGCCCAAGGTGCGGATCGCGTCGATTTCCTCGCGCATCTTCATCGATCCGATCTGCGCAGTGAAGGCGCTGCCGGACCGTCCGGCGATCAGGATGGCGGTGAGCAGCACGCCGAATTCGCGCAGAAACGAATACGAAACAAGTTCAACCGTAAACAAGGTTGCACCGAAGTCGCGAAGCACGGTTGCGCCCAGAAACGCGATGACGGCGCCGATCAGAAAGCTCAGCAGCGCCACGATGGGCACGGCGTCCAGCCCGGTCTGCTCGATATGAAACACCAGCGAAGTGGTGCGCCAGCGTCGCGGTACGAACATGGATGCGGCAAAGCTTTGTAACACGAGGCCGACAAATCCGAGCAGTTGTAGCGCATTGCGACCGAGCGTTTGCATACCGCGCCCGATCCGCTCCAGCAGATCGAGCGGGCTCCAGGTTTGCGGCAGGGCGGGTGACACGGGCGCGCGCATCGCTTCGGAGACCGTGTGCAGCAAAGAGCTGCGTTCCTCGCCGATTTGCCCCAAAAATTCGGGATCGGCATGGTCTCCGCGCAGGGCGAGCAGCAACTGGGCGCCTGTCGTATCCAGCCGGCCAAGTCCGCTCACATCGATGCGCGTTGCGTTCGTGCTACTGGCGAGGATCTTGCGCACGCGCGCGTCCAGCGACGCGGCGTTCGCCAGCGTCCAGTCACCACTGACGCGTAGCACAACGTCCCCGCCGGCGTGATCGATCGCTATGTCTGCAGCCATTCCCTTGTCGGCCATGCCCGCAAGGCTATCAGAAGCCCGGCGCCACGCATCCTGGCGCTGAGGGAACGGTTCAGTTTTCGGCGGCGGCGGCTTCTTCGCGGCCGCGCTGACGACGGATCGCTTCGTCGCGTGCTTCGTCAATTGCCTCGATCACACTCGCCACATCGGCCGGCGCTTCGTTGCGCTGGAAGTGGCCGGTCAGTTCCGTATCGGGCTTGAGTTCTCCCTTTTGGAACAAAGCCCACATTTCCGCCGCAAATTGGGTCAGAAGGAGCTCCGGCGCGAAGCGGCCCAAGCTCTGGGTAATATTGTTGACGTCGCGCTCCAGCATGGCGGCGGCGTTGTTGTTTCCCGCGGCACTGACCGCCTGCGGCAGATCGATAATGACCGGGCCATCCGCGGCAATCAGCACATTGTATTCGGACAAATCGCCATGGATCAGCCCGCAACACAGCATCCGGACGATCTGGCCGATCAATATGCGGTGGTAGTCGCGGGCGATATCCACGGTCAGTTCGACTTCGCCAAGTCGCGGTGCAGATCGGCCTTCGGCGTCGGTCACGAGTTCCATGACCAGCACGCCACCGAAATAACCGTACGGTTTCGGAACGCGCACGCCGGCAGCGGCAAATTGATACAGCGCGTCCACTTCGGTGTTCTTCCAGGCGGTCTCGGCCTCTTTACGGCCGAACTTCGTGCTTTTGCCCATGGCGCGCGCTTCGCGACTGCCGCGGGTCTTGCGTCCTTCCTGATAGGCCACGCGCTGCTGAAAGCTGCGCTGCTTCATATCTTTATAAACTTTTGCACAACGCACGTCGGTGCCCGCTCGCACGACGTAGACGGCGGCTTCCTTGCCACTTTTGAGCGGACGGAGCACCTCGTCGATGATCCCGTCATCGATCAGGGCCTGCAGGTCTTTCGGGGTCTTCATGGTTTCGGCTGGAATCGGCGGCGCCGGAGCGTGGCAATGCGCCGCGGCGCGGCGAGAATCGGTGGGGGCGCATTCTAGCCGGGAATGGACAGGCGCGTCCGGTTTTGCGCCGCTTTTGGCCGCTGACAGGCGACGAATGGCTGTCCAGGCCCGTGTTTGGCGTAGTGGACTCCCTATTTGCACGCCCTAAAAACACCTCGGGGCCGTGTAGCCCCGAGGTGTGGTCTTGAATCTCAGTGGACGTCAATGCGCGGCGTTGGCATTCATCGTTGCATTGCGGCTGCTGTCCAGGTATTGCGCCGGATCACGCATGCCGGAGGTATGACATTGACCCGTGGTGTGGCCGCGATTCGTCGCACCGGTCAGTTGGCCGTTGACCTGCTCGGTGGTGCCATCTTCCGGATCGCTGAGGACGAGGTCGGTGGCGAAATTGCAGTAGTCGTTCGTCCACCAGTTGGTCGATTTGAACGACGTGGTGTAATAGTTGACTTTTGCCCGGGCCCAGGTGGGAATGCCGGCAAGCCAGGCCGACGCGCCGCTGTAGCTCAGATCATTGTTGGTGCCGCAGCCGACGCCGAACCAGGAACCCAGTGCAGCCAGAATGCCGGCGAGGTTGGTGCCCTTGTACGGCGTTCCGACCGACTGCATGAGGCGGCTGCCGGTGGCGTTGTCCAGACCGCTCCAGTAATAAGTGTACAAGTGCAGAGCCGCAGCGCCGCCCTGACTGTGTGCCACGGTGCCGTACGAGTTCCATGTGTTGCCAAAGCTTTGCAGCAAGCGTGCAAACTGGTCGTGGCTCCGATTCTGGTTGGTGTCGAGGAAGCTGGCAGAATTGCCGAACTGCGCTGCCGGCCATACGCCGCCCGAGCAATAGCCATGCACCAGCAACACGTGCGTGCCAACGCCCTTGCTGACCAGCGCAGCTGCGGGATGCGGCCCCATGCGCATGTCATCGTCGATCGCGATGCTTTCGCTCGCGACGTTGTGCAAGCGCGCTGCGGACAGGTTCAGGCCCAAGCGATCGGCCGACGCCAGCGTGATGAAGTTGTCCGGATCTTCGATGCGCAGGTTGCGCAATTCGAACGGAGCACCGGCTCCGGAGCGGGCAATCCAGCGTTCATCCAGGCCCATACCAATGGTGCCGCTGTTCGGCGAAACCATGCCAGCAACCCAGGCGACCGGGATCGCGGCGCCGTTCTTGCCGGTGCCCCATACTTCGGCGTAGGCACGGTAATGGTCGCCGGCGGCGCCATCGACTTTGACGTCCAGGGAGAGACGCGTTCCGCCGAGCGCCTTGCCATTGACGCTCGCTGCACCATCAAGGCTCAGCGTGTTCTGCACAATCGGTACCACGTGTTCCGCCGTTCGCACGATGCGCTGGCCACGGCCGTCGGTCGCGTGCACCACCGTTTGTGCAAGATAGTCGCCGCTGCTGGATGCGCGGAAGTCGCCAGCAAACACGCCATCGGCAGCCGCGCCGTCGTCGTGCTGGCCATCGTCAAACATCGGGCGTGTATCGATGCGGCCGTCCGGCGACGTCACGCGCAGTTCGGCGCTCTGAATGGCACCTCGCCCGAGCAGAACGCTGTTCGGCTGACTGCTGCTCGACAGCGTCGCGTTGATCGTGATGCGTTCGCCGACCCAGAGACGCCGATGAGTCGGGAACGACACCAGCTGCGTCGCCGGATCGCCCTCGATCAGCAGATAACCGCGGCGCGCAAAGCTATCGCCGGCGAGATCGATCGAATAGTTGCCGCTCTGGATATTTTCCAAAACGTAATAGTTGCCGGGTACGCGCGCTTCTTCGATGCCAAAGCTGGCAGCGCGGGCGGTTTCCGTGAGCGCGAGGGTTTGCTGTCTCTTGCTGTCCGGCGTCAGCAGATTGACCTGCCAATTGGCACCTCCGGAAAACACCGCGAAGCGCGTGCGTCCATTCTCCACGGGTAACTCGCCACGCCAGCGAGCCTGACCCGAAGCATCGACATCCATCTGGATCGGAATCAGCGCACTCTTCGAATAGATCGCCGAATCGACGGGATCCGGGACGCGCATCGCCGCGAATTCCTCGGGAGCTCCGGATAGTTGCTTCGCGACAGGCCCCTCAGCCTGGACCGCCGTGGCAGCAAGACACAGCAAGGAACAGATGGACAATGCAAGACGATTGGAATTCACAAAGTTTCCCTCCCAGGAACCAGTGGTGATCGATCGATTACGCGGTGAGCCTCCGTAGTGTGTTTCGATGCCATGCGCCGATTCGGCGCTGCCGCCGGAACTCCCCACCATACGGGGCCGAACGGAAGGTAGACCTGACGCCCGCTGAATGCAATGCCTCGCCTGCATTTGGGACAAAAAAAGTCTGCCAACCGCCCGTGGTGGGGAGGGAATGGCTGGCTGGGCAGGCCGCTGCGGCCCGGTTCCAGGCTGATCGGCACGGACGCTACCGTTTGCTTTTTTCGTCGCCGGTCGGAAGCGTAGGTGCAATCGGGGCAAGCTCGAGACAGCCGCGCAGGGCCTCGGCCAAGGCCTCATAGAAATACGGTTTGACGAGCAGAGGCGTATTTGCAAAGCGCTCGGGCAGGAACGCGGGGATCGAGCCCGTTGCCAGCACGTAGGGAATGCCGTGTGCCTCGAGCAGATCGGCGACTGGTTCGGCGGTCTGGTCGTCCAGGCGATAGTCGAGCACGACCGCGTCGGGCGTTTCCTTCGCCAGCAGGGCCATTGCTCCGCGCACGGTTCCGACCGGTCCGAGCACATGCCACCCGTTGCCCTGCAATTGCAGCAGCAGCAGTTCGGCGTTGCTCGGTTCATTTTCCACGACCAACACGCGCAGACGTGCGCTGCCAGTATTCACGGGTGATTCCCCTGGAAAGGCTGATCGCGCAGCGTGCGGGCAGCAGCGTTGCGCCGGTGCATAGTACACGGCTGCTCAGGCCGCGCGATGCCAGCCTTGGAGGAACTGCGGCACGCTCCGTGGCAGCAGACTATTCGCATCGATGAAGCGGGTTCCTTGCGATCGCTACATTGCCGCAGCGTAGCAATGCGCACAATTGCAACACTGCGATCGGATGCCGCGATTGCAGTCTGCATGGCGCGATCTGCGAATATCCCAATCTGCATGACTGATCGAGGCTCAGCTGTCGTCGCGCCGCGGCGCGGGGCTGGCTGGATTGTTGCACGTCCGTCTTGTTGCAAGGCCGTGCGAGCGAAGCACGACTTGCCGCAGCAACCCGGATCGGCCATCGGCGAAATGCGTGGCCATCCTTCTGCTATCGCACGGAGGCGTCATGCGGAAACTTTCTGCACATTTGCGGTTCTTCGTAGTGCCGTTGGTCGGCCTCTGCGCAACACTCGGCGCTTGTTCAGAGCATGCGAATTATCCAGTACGCGCGGGCATGGGTCCGGATCCGACCCTGCCGCCACCAAAACATTCCCTGATTCCGACGACTCACATCGCGCCCGCCATCGGTTGGCCGAGCGGCGTGAATCCGACGCCGGCACCAGGTTTGCGCGTGGTAGCTTTGGCAAGCGGGCTCGAACATCCCCGCTGGCTGTTTGAGCTACCCAATGGCGACGTGCTCGTCGCTGAAAGCAATGCGCCCGAACGCTCGGACGAAGGCAAGGGCGTCAAGGCATGGTTCAAGGGCCGCGCGATGAAGAAAGCCGGCGCGGCAGTCGCCAGTCCGAACCGGATCACCCTGCTGCGTGACGCCGATGGCGACGGCGTTGCGGAATTCCGCTCGACCTTTCTGTCCGGGCTGAACTCGCCGTTCGGTATGGCGCTGATTGGCGACGCGTTCTATGTGGCGAATACCGATGCAGTACTGCGTTTCCCGTATCACGAGGGCAACAGCCGACTCGACACTCCCGGCGTAAAAATCACAGACTTGCCGGGTGGAACGCTCAATCACCACTGGACCAAGAACATCATCGCGAGCCGCGACGGTTTGCGCCTGTACGCGACGGTGGGCTCCAACAGCAACGTTGGCGAGAACGGAATCGACCGCGAGCAGGGTCGTGCGGCGATCGTGGAGATCGACCTCGCGAGCGGCAACCAACGCTCGTACGCAACCGGTCTGCGCAATCCGAACGGCCTCGCATGGCAATCGGAAACCGGGCAATTGTGGACGGTAGTCAACGAGCGTGACGAGCTCGGCAGCGATCTGGTTCCCGACTACATGTCGTCGGTGCGCGATGGTGGCTTCTATGGTTGGCCGTATAGTTACTACGGTTCGCACGTCGACACCCGCGTGCAACCGCCACGTCCCGATCTGGTTGCCACCGCGATCGCGCCGGACTATGCGCTTGGCGCGCACACCGCGTCATTGGGCCTGGCCTTCGATGGCGGAGCATTGTTGCCGTCGCACTACGCACATGGCGCATTCATCGGACAGCATGGTTCGTGGAACCGTAATCCGGCCAGCGGGTACAAGGTAATTTTTGTTCCTTTTGTACAAGGTCGGCCGGCGGGCGATGCGGAAGATGTCCTGAGCGGATTTCTCGACGATCAGGGCAATGCACGTGGCCGCCCGGTGGGCGTCATCGTGACTCGCGGCGGCGCGCTGCTGGTGGCCGACGACGTCGGCAATACGATTTGGCGCGTGACCCGCGCGCAATAGATGCGCGATGCCGCGACCGCGGAGCCATGACGTCGATTTATCGATGCGGACACGCGTATCGACCGGAATTCGACCCGTGGTACGCGCATCGAGCCGGATGCTGGACGAATACTGAATCGCCGAGTGCGAATAGGGTGTTGGCTGGCATGTTGTTCAGCGTGCGCAGGACAACATCGCCTGAACCGACGCTGCGGCGTTCGTCAACGGACTTTCATCCAGGTCGTTGTTGCCGACAAGCACCGCTGCGTTGGTGTTCACCACGTCGAGAAGGAGAATGTCATGTCAATCAACAAACTGCTTGCCCCACTGATCCTCGTTGCCGCACTTGGCGGCGCATCCTGGGCTCCCACGTCGGAAGCGCGCGTCAATGTGGACGTCGATGTGCGCGTCGCACCGCCCGCATTGCGTGCGGAACGCGTGCCGTCCTTGCATCGCGGCTACGTATGGGTGCCGGGATACTGGCGCTGGAACGGGCATCGCCATGTCTGGGTTGCCGGCTATCGATTGCGCGAACGCTCGGGGCGCCACTACTTCCCGGCACGTTGGGAACAGCGCGGCCCCGCGTGGCATTTCCATCCCGGTTACTGGGATCGATAAATTCCGGATGGAGTCGCAATAGACCTGCGCGATGGGTGATTGTAAACAAAGCGTAAAAGTTACGTTTGGCGAGCGGTGGGCCGGACGCGGCTCATCGCTCGCGCGGTCGCATCGAAGCGAAAATCCTGCCACGCTGCTGCGCGATATCAGTTCGCGAACACCATGTTCCTCCGCGCAGCTTGCCCGGAAAGGCGCAGGAATTCGGGCATCTTGCAGGCGGTGTGCGCCCGGTAGGCGCCGTAGCGGGGGTTCCGGTTTGGCATCGGCTTTGCGAAACCTTTTTGTCGATGTCATTCGACGTCGGCCATCATCGCCATGTGGCGTAAATCACAGGAGATCATGATGGGACAGCAAAGCGCCAACAATCCACAACGCAGCACCAATGATCCGCAACACAACCCGAATCAGGGTGGTCAGGGCCGGCAGGCCGGCCAAGCGGAAGACAGCGGACGCAATGATCGCTTGGATGTGAACCGCAGCAAGGGCAACAAGTCGGACAAGATCCCGGGCGGCAAGCGCTCGCCTACCGACAACGAGTAGCCCGCACCGGCGGCGCGGCGCGTGGTGCGCCGTGCCGCCAGGGGCGGGTTTCAAGTGAATGGCGGCAGACCGAGATGAGGCGCGCCTCAACCTGCACAAATCCGCAAAGCAGCGACCGCTTCAGGAGATCGAAATGCGAAAATCCACTGCACGCAAGCACGCCGCGAATGAAACGACGCCGAATGATGCTGTGGCCGCCAACGTACCGATTGAAGCCACGGTGGAACGTCAGCGGCGCATCCAACGCAAGGTTGACGCGAACGAGCGCGTCAAACCAGCCCCGGTCAGTTCAAAGCGTCGGCCTGCGGTTCAGGCTGGTGCGCACGCGCAGCCGGTAAACCCCTTACCGGAGCAGCATTTGCTGAAGCCGGGCAATGAGTTCGAACTGAGCCCACTGCCGCGTTTCCTTGCTGCGGACTACCGTGGCAGTGGCAAACTCGACGGAATGGTTGCGCTGATTACCGGCGGCGATTCCGGTATCGGTCGCGCCGTCGCTGTGCTGTATGCGCGCGAGGGCGCCAATGTCGCGATCGTCTATCTCGATGAGCACGCCGACGCTGATTACACAGCGGAATGTGTCGCGCGCGAGGGGCGGCAGTGCCTGACGTTGCCCGGCGATGTTCGAGACCCCGCGTTTTGCCACGCGGCAGTCAATCGCACGGTCGCGCATTTCGGCAAACTCGATATCCTGGTAAACAACGCTGCCTTTCAGGAGCACTGCGAGTCGTTGGAAGACTTGAGCGAAGAGCATCTGCAGGAGACCTTGCAGACCAATATTGGTGGATATTTCCACATGGCGAAGGCCGCCTTGCCGCATCTGGGCGAAGGGGCTTCGATCATCAATACGGGTTCGGAAACCGCATTGTTCGGCAGCAAGGAATTGCTCGACTACTCGGCGACCAAAGGGGCGATCCACGCATTTACACAATCGCTGGCGAGCAACCTTGCCGAGCGTGGCATTCGGGTCAACGCGGTCGCCCCGGGGCCCGTTTGGACACCGCTGAATCCGTCAGATCGCTCGGGCAAGGACGTCGCCGATTTTGGCAAGGACAGCGCGATGGGGCGCCCCGCGCAACCTGAAGAACTGTCCCCGGCCTACGTATTTCTGGCGGCACCGTGTTGTTCGAGCTACATCAGTGGCGCAATTCTGCCGGTGATGGGCGGTCCGCGCGGCTGATGGCAATGCCCTGACATGCCGCAACGACGATTAACGCAACAACGATGAAGGAGGTCCCATGCCACGCGGAGACAAATCGGCTTACAACGGCAAGCAGAAGCGCCAAGCCGAACATATCGAAGAGAGCTATGAGGATCGCGGCGTGTCAAAGCAGGAAGCGGAACGGCGTGCCTGGGCAACGGTGAACCAACAGGATGGTGGTGCTAAGCCGGGGCCGAAGGCAAAGCACCCACGTGCTGCGGCGAAGAAGACGTCGATCAAGAAGTCGACGCCTCGGAAAACGGCCAGCCAGCGCAGCACGTCGGACAAATCGGCTCGCAAGACGGCGAAACGCCATGATGCGTCGTAGCCCGCAACGACCCAATGTACCGTCCGATCCCGGAAGCGGGGGGCGCAGTGCCGTTTCCGACGAATCGAACATGCGACGGAGGTCGCGACAGCCGAAGCCTGGAGCGGAGTCTGCAGCTCAAGAGCCGAAGTCAGTCAGTGAAAAGCCGGACGAGCAGCGTTCTCGCCCCGCTGAGCAAGCTCGATACACAAAAGATCAAATGAGAGAATTGGACGCCTGATCATTTGCGAAAGGAGACCGCATGACCACTTCCCTGGAACGCCCGCTACGACGCGAATTGCGCATCGACGACAAGGCTTACACGCTGCTGCTCGATGGGGACGGATTTCGCCTTACCGAAAAAGGGCGGCGCAAAGGCTTGAGCTTGCGCTGGAGTGCGCTGATCAATGGTGATGCAGCCGTTGCCGCGGCGCTCAATGCGGCTATCGCTCCGCGCCGTACCGCTGCGCGTCACCTCACAGCGGGGTGATTTTGCCGCGTTTTCGATGGGTCGTGCGGTCGCGGATCGACCGCACGACGGATAGACTTCCAGCGACAGATCGCCCGATTTGCGGTGCATCAATCGTTGTCGCGCGGCACCGACACTTTTCCGCTGACTTCGTGATGGTTCACGTCGCCTGAGCCTTTCGCGCGTACGGTGAAGTTGCCGCCGATCCCGGATACGCTGACGTCGCCGGATCCGATCGAGTCCACGCTGACGTCGTGCACGACTTCGGTCGCGGAAACGTCGCCGGAACCGACGCTGCCAATGTTCACATTGCCACCAATCCGGTTGAACTGGAGATCGCCCGAGCCGCAGCGTCCCACGTGTACGTCGCCGAAGACTTCGCGCAGGCTGATATCGCCGGACGAAACGCTGCGCACGTTGGCGGTGCCGATTTCGCTGCCTTGCACATCGCCGGACCTGACCTCAAGCGTCAGCAGCCCCGCGATTTTTTGCACATTCAGGTCGCCGGAACCGGACTCGAAATTCAGCGTCGCCACGTCGCGTATCTGCGCATCACCGGATCCGCCGCGGACGTCGATGGCCAGGCCGCGCGGGACGCGAACGTGCAGGTCGATGTAGGCGTAGTTGGAGCCGAACCAGTTGCCGCTACTACGCGTCGTTTGGCGCGGTGTCACGGTAACCCGATCTCCGCTGCGCTGTTGATCGACATCGAGATCGGCGAGCTTGTCCTTGTCCGAGGCGCACGCCTTGCCGCGCACCTCGATCTTGGCCAGGCCAGCAACCCCTTCGACGTCGAGATCGCTAGACCCCATCGCGAAAGCAAGCGTCTTCAGACTTGCCGGATCGATGTCGAAATCGTGTTGCGCGGTGAACTTGCACTCGTTCGCCATGGCGAACGCTGGCAGCAAGCCGACCAGCAGTATCAATCTTTTCATGGGAGATCCTCCGTTCGGACGAGGCATTGGATGCGGCGCTGGGAAAAAAGGTTTAGCCGCACCGGCGCAGCTTCTGCCGGTGACGCGCGCGCTGCGGATTTTGGTGTGCGCGAAGTATCTTCCTGCGTAGTCAGGAAAGCCGATCATCACCAGGACGGGCGTTCGAGCCGCCGCGCAAGTTACCGCAAATTCAACAAGACGCTCGCAAGCCAGGCGCGGCGTTATGGACCGACCTCGAAACCATGCGCAAAAATGCGATCGGAATATTCATACGCGCCGATGTCGGGCGCGCTGCCGAAGTAGTCGTCGTTGATCCCAGGCAGCAGCACACCATGGTCAACCGCCAGACTGGTTGATTGCGGGCGAAAATCCCCGGACGCTGGCGAGACCAGGCCCGGAGTTTGCGCCAAAGTCGGTGCGACCCCGTGCAATTCCTGGCTGTAGTTGGCACGCAGCGTCGCGATATTCGCCACCGTGATGCCTTGCCACTTCACGAACCGCACAGGATCGGTCGTGTAGAGCAGGTCGTAGTCCCAATCCAGTGCGACCGCGTTGGTTTTCGCGAGCACGTAGTTCGTTCCGACGAACAGGTTGTTGCGTGCCCGGATGAACGTGGTGACGGCGGGATCGAGCAGGTTCATCGAGTCCGTCGCCGGCGCTCTCGTATAGAATGTATTTTGGTACAGAAGTATAGGGCCGACCGGGTCTGGGTAGCCGCTATTGATCTTCAGGCCGCTGGAGGTATATCCATCCAGCTGGCTGGTGCGGGTGTTGCCGATATCCCAGGCAAGGTTGCGCACGAACCAGGTCGGCCCTGGCGATGCCGGAGCGACAGCGAACGCCATGTGCGAATCGCGCACGGTATTTTGGAAAATGCGAACATTGGAACAATAACCCTCCGGTTCCAGTGCATCGTCGTTATGGGTGCGGAAACTGTTTCGGTAGATGTCGACTTCGCTGGTCAGCAAGCCGGCGGCCATGCTCGCACCGCAAGGACCGATACCGTTGAACAAGCCGTAGATCGTGTTACGCCGGATCACATGACCACGTCCCATGTCGTCGGTCATCACCACGGCGTTGTTCTCGGCACTGCTGCCCTTGGTCTGGTCCCAGGGCCAGTTGGGAATCGAGGTGTCGTAGAAGGTATTGTCTTCGATACGATGCCGCGAACCGCCCTTGATCCAGACGCCAGCCGATCCGATTTCATGGATGCGACTGTTGCGCACCACGCAGTCGCTGCTGTAGCGCAAATAGACGCCCTTGCCGTAGTCGCCGGTTCCATAATGGCGAATTTCCACGTTTTCGATGCGCACAAACTGCCGGGTATCCAGGGTGAACGCCGCATCCAACGTCGCCGCGTGGACCGCGTGTGCGGCTGGCGCGGAGTTGTCGCTGAACTTGATGTCGAGGCGGCTGCCATCGTAAAAAAATCCCCCCGGTGCGCCTGCTGCGAGCGCCTGCAGTTCACTGAGCGAATCGTAGCGGAACAAACGGCCTTGCTCGGTAACCACGTGGCCGGTGGGAATATCGAAACCACTGCGATACACGCCGTTGCCAATTGCGCTCCAGCCAACCGGCGCGCCACCGGCATCGACCAGCGCACTCGCGCCATCGAGTATGGTGCCGGCATTGCTGCCGCGAAACACGATCGGTTGCGCGGCCGTGCCGGATCGCGGCACGTTGACTGCTTCGCGATAAACGCCTGGTCCGATCAGCACGAGATCTCCCGCTTGCGCTAGATCCGCGGCGTGCTGGATGGTCTTCAGAGGCGCACCGACAGAAAGGCCATTGTTTCCGTCGGATCCGTCCGTCGCCACAAACAGGATACGCAGGCTGGGCTCCGGCAGGGTGTCTGCACGTGTGGAGAATGCCGCGTCCTGGGTGGCCGTGCCGCTGATCCCGTCGGGATCCGTCAGGACCATGCGCGCTTCGTAGTTCGACCCTGGCGTCAGGCCGAACAGGCTGCCGACCAAATGGGTCGCATCGATGCGCAGCAGTGGTTGCGCCGCACGGAATTGCGCGTCTCCAACACGCCGCCACTGCAGCGATATGCTGGAGTCCCGATCCGTGTCGCCACTGATCGTCGCGATCGCACCGGCCGTTTCGAGATTGCCGTAACCCTCGACGGTGACAAGGCCTGCCGTGGTCTGCGCGCCTGCCGGTACGGCAAGAAATACCCAGCCCAGCGCCGCGGCTGCAGCGAGGCGGGCTAGCAACAATGTACAGGAATGGACGCCCATGACCGACTCTCGGAATGCGCGAACCGGCCGCGCTCGCCGCAGCCTAGCATCGAGTCCAGGCCATGACTGTGCGCTGCATCGCGCGACCCTGCGAAACGACTCAATCGTCCTGCACGTCCTGCGGATTCAAGCGCTCCAGCACCGAATCCAGGGTTTGCTGCAAGTCGATAAGACGTTGTTCGAGCTGCGCCACGCGTTGCCCAATGTCATCGTCAAGGGGTGCAGCGGCGCTCGCGGAGGACGCGGGATACGAATCTCCGCTCACCGGCCCGCAGAGCAGATGCATGTAGCGGTCTTCCCGTTGGCCACCGCTGCGCGAAATGCGCACGACCAGAGTTGGCGTGCGATTCATCAGGCGATCAATCGTGCCGCGCACATCGTCCAGTCCACCGAAGTCCGACAGGCGTTCCGTTCGTGTGAGCAGCTCGGAAATCGTCTGCGGGCCGCGCAGCAACATGATGGCGAGCACCGCGCGTTGACGCGGCGTGATCCCGAGGGCCTGGTCGAGACGGTGTTCGTAGCGCGAAGCCCGCGCCGACATCGATCCGGCGACGAAACCTCGACCTTCGAGCTGGCGTAGCGCATGCCCAACCGCACCGGGTTCCAGTTCCAGGAGCGGATCGCGATTGGACTTCTGATTGCAGGCCGAAACGACCGCATTCAATGTCAGCGGATAGACTTCAGGCGTCGTAGCGGCTTTTTCGACCAGACTGCCGAGAATGCGCGCTTCGGTGCGGTCCAGTTGCGGGGCGCCTGGCGTTTCCTGTTGTTCCGATTCAGTTTCGCTGTCGCTATCGTTCACGTAGGCATCCAAGGCAGAAGATGGATCATCTTACGTCGTACGCGGCTGTGTCGCCCACTGTTTTGGCGGCAGCGCCGGAATCGATTGCGTCAATGCAGCGGATTTCGGGCGCTTTCACCGCGCCTTCAGTCGCGTGGTCGGACACTCGAATGCGATCGCCTCGCACGACTATCGACGGCGATCCATCCGGTGCGCAGCACCTCGGCAAGGGCTTGCAGAAACATGATCGGGAACCGCATGCTGTGGCTGATCGGACTATGCGTCGCCATGCGTGCCGTGGCTTCGGAGAACTGCCTCTACTTCGACGGTTTCAACGGTGAATCGGCCAGCGCGCCGAACGCCGCGTGGAAAGCCAGCGTCGACGCGCACAATTGCACAAGACGCACGGTAGTGCCGGTCGCGTCGCCACGGCTACCGCTGCTGACCTGGAGCGCGAGTCTTGCCGCGACCGCGCAGGCTTACGCGAACCGCTGCGTCTACGCGCATAGCGGCGCGGCGGGACTTGGCGAGAACATCTACGCGGCAGCGCCCTGGGCGGCGAGCGAAAAGAAAGCGCTCAACAGTTGGGTCAGCGAAGCGTCCAGTTACATCTATTCCACCAATGGCTGCTCGGGCACCTGTGGCCACTACACACAGGTCGTGTGGCGAAAATCGACCAACATCGGATGCGCGACGAAGAACTGCAGCATCAACACGCCGTTTGGTGCAAAGTTTCCCAAGTGGACTTTGGTGGTATGCAACTACAGTCCGGCAGGCAATGTCAACGGGCGGCTTCCATACTAGGGTGCGCTCGGGATTCAAGGTGAGGGCGCGAGATCTTGCCGAGTCTCTTGCGAGTATGGTTTTGTTTTAAAGTTAATAAGTATCAATGTTTGCTTGGCTGTTGTGCAATTGCCAGATCGTGCTGCTCGTCCGTCGCCAGGGGTTTTCATTGCGCACTTCGCGGATTTTCTGGTTGATCGCTGCCGCAATCGCGTCAACGCCGTCGATCGCGTTTGCATGCGTGATTGGTCACGCATCGTATGAATCCGCGCTGCAGCAGTCTGATAGCACGATCATCGGCGAGGTGATTGCGGTTTCGCCGGTTGTGAACGAGCAATGGGCCGATCGCATCCACTACACCGTTCGCGTGTTGCATTCGGAGCGCGGCACGCTGACGATCGGTTCCATGGTGGATATGGAATTGGTGCTCCACCACGCCCAACGCGTGAATGGATCGACGCGTTGCCCTTTGCAGCGCGGTCCCGGACTCGGCATCAGCGGTGGACCTTACCGGCTGTTGGTCGGTTATCAAGGGAATCAACTCGAACTCTACTGGAGTGGATCCGAACAATCGCTCGATCAAGAGTAAGGTGCGCGAAGTTGCGCTGGCGACACGAATTTCCTTGAACATCCCTGTTCGCCGGTATCCGTTCGTTCCCCGCCGCAGCGGTCGATAGGTTATCAAGGCGACAGCGATTGCTGCACGCTGCCCAGTTTGACTTTCCATTCGCCGATTCGCGTGGCCGAGTCCGCATTGAGATGACTGGTCATGTAATACAACCGCTGAATCTGATCCTTGTGCGCCGGGCCCGCGTCCGCATCGGCAAATCGCTGTTGCAGGTAGGCCGGCGGGATGCTCTGACTGTAGAGGGTGACGCGTATGCTCGCGACGCGTCGCGCCTGGTCCGGCGAAAGGGTTACCGCGTACTCCAACTCGTCGGATCCGGTGAGCGTGGGATCGGTGTAGTGCGGATCGTTTGCTGCTTCACCTTCCACTTCGCCGAGAATCTGGATGTAGGGCGACGCATCGCGCAGAAATACGCCTGGATCGAACCCGCGCGGTCGCAGGCGGTTGTCCTTGACCGGATGCACGCGGCGCATGAATGAGGTTGTCAACTCGCCGGCGGAGTCCTTGATCAGTTCCTGGTAAATCTGTACCTGATCACTCCGAGTGATGCGTTGGTAGTGCGGTTGGAATGAGGTCTGATGGAGTCCGTTTTCCGTTTTCAGCACCGTATTGCCGATACCGTCGAGAATCTGCCCCAGCGCGTTGGTGCGCCCCGACGCCCAAAGCAAACCGCCAGCCTGGTCGAGTACGGCAAATTCCACAAAAATACGCCGGAACCCCACGCCGGACGGCAGATAATGCCCCACTTTGTTGGTCACCAGCACGGTGGACTTGAGTGATCCGCGTGCGTCGATGACAGCGTTTTCTATGCTGACTTCGGCGGTTTCCTGCGTTGCCATACGCGCCATCGATTCGGCGCCGGTGATCAGCGCCGGTTGCGTGGTCGTCGCGCCCATGTAATCGATCTGGCGCACGCCCAGCAACAGAGGGAATTGCTGGAACATTTCATTCAGGAACAAATTCAGTCCATGTAGCGCGTGACGCCGGTAAGTATCGCGCGGCGTCAGATGGATGTCCTTGTCCGGCAGCCGGTGTGACGTGGGTGCGAACGCATCGGACTCGATATTCGCGATCTCCGTGCCTTTCAGGTCCATGCTCTTGTAATGCGTCGGCATATGGCAGTCCTGGCATGACTGGAAGGTCTTTCCTCGGGCGAAATCGCTGTTGCGCCATTCCAGGTGCGTACTCTGTTCGTAGGTCGCGAAGACCCTCGCACCGCCCGGTGCTTTGGTCGGCGAAGGCTTGCCGGCATTGGTGAACACGGGCAGCAGGATATTGTGGCAAGTGCCGCACATGTCGGAATTGGTAATCTGTTCGCCGAGCTGCGGAGTGATGCCGAGCGAATTCTTCATCGGATCGGCAATCACCGTATCGAATGGACCGAACAGTTGGTCCGGTGCGCCAGCCACCCAGTTGCCGGTGAAACTTGCCTGTTCGCCGAGGGCGGTCTTGTCAATGTGATGGCATACGCTGCAGGAAATGCCATCGCGGGCGAGATTGCCGTAGGTCGCGTGTCCCTGCGAAGCTTGATAGTCAGTCACCATCGAAAGGCGGAACGGCGTGCCGAACGGCACCTGCACCGGTGGCGGAATCGCAAACAGATCCTTGCAGCGTGCGTCCGGCGTCGCGGTGTCCTGCGCAAGTTGGCGCTGACCCATCGCGCCGTGACAGTGCAGGCAGGTATTTTCGATGCATTCGGTTTGCGCGGACAGCCGATTGGTCTCACTCTGCAGTTGCGAAAAAAAGATTGGATCCCTGCCGGCGAGGCCCATCGGCGAAGCACGCCATTCACCGTACATCGATACGTTGATCGCGGCGCCATTGTCGGGATCCTTGATCAGCATATTCGGCGTCGCGTCGTTGGAAACGGTGGCGTCGTGGCAACCGATGCATTGATCCGAGGTCAGGAACTGCGCCGGTCCCTGCGCCGAGGCAAGGCGGTGATCGAAGGTTTCAGCCGGCAGGCGGAACGCAAACGCGTGGCCAAAATCGGTCGGCCCCAGAAGTCCGAAGGCCTGCGTGAAACCCGCGGCGGGCGCCGGTAACGCAGTGGAGAATCCCCAACTGTTGGTTTGTGCCTTTTGCAGTAATGCGCGCTCACTTTCGTCGTTGGTCGGTTCGCTGTGCTCGCTGCCCGAGAAATCGTCAAATGCTGCCGCACGCTTCGCGGATGGCAGGCTGAAATGACGATAGAGCAGTCCCACCGTGGCGACGTTGTCGATGGAGGAAAAGGTCAGCTCATTCGCCGCTGAAGCATGGCAATTCATGCAGTAGCCGCCGAACAGGCTGTAGGGCGTGACGATGTCCGCCAGCTTCGCGCCGGGCTTGGTCGGGTCGGCGAACAGATCGCCGGTTGGATACCAGTCGGGATTGTTCGCGGGACGTTGTGGATGGTCGCCAAAGAATTTGGGATAGGTAACGGCGCTCTCGCTGAGAATAGGCGGATTGCCGTTACCGCTTCCGGTCGGATTGGCCCAGTACCAGCCGTCGTGCGTCGCGCCGGGACTGCGAACCATGACCGTCCATGAGGTCGCCTGCAGCTGGCCCGTCGGTGCAGTGATCCGCATGCAAGCCGCGCTGGGATCAATGCCCAGCGTGGTCGCATTGATGGCCTGCATCTCCTTGACGATCATTTCGCCAGCAGGAATGACACCGCTGCGTCCGCTGCACATCCAGTCAACGATCTTTGGCGAGTACCAGACGCGCACTGCGGGATGCACGCCATAACTTTCACCCTTGCCGAAGGGTCCTGCATAGGGACCGGTCAGACGCCACTGCTGGTCTGAAATCCAGCCGAGCTTCGTATAGCCGCCGCCGCGCAGGAACTCACGCAGTGCGAAGTCGTAGGCATTCTTGGCAGACAGATTGTCGAGCTGTGCCGGTGCCAGTGGCAGGTTCGCCGGCTGGCCTCGATCCGGATGGGCATCGCACCATTGGCGCGTCTGCGCCGGCGTCAGCGGCGGCGGAGATTCATCGCACACCCAACTGGCCGGATTGGTAGCGGGAAACGGCGGCAACACCGTGACTGTGGAATCCGCCCAGACGGCGGGCGCGATCAGTGACGCGGCGCAGGCCCAGGCCTGCAGCATGGAGCGGCGAGCCATCGTGCTTCCCCTTGAGCGAATCCGGCCCGTGGATTAAAGCGCCAATGGCGCGAAATTGCCAATGCGGCGATGGCTACAAATCCTGCCAGGCGGGCGCTGCGCAGCCTGGGTAGCCAGCAACGTGTTGCCAGGGCATGACCGGCACGCCTGGTGGTCCGGTCCGGGCGGCACCGTCCCACGTTGGTGCGCTGCGGTTTTCGTTGTGTTCACCCAGGGGGGAATAGCATCAAAGGGACGCGCAGTGAGGCGCGTTTTTCCCTTATTGATGGAGCATCTTCATGGCCCGCCGAAAATCCGTTCCTGTCTCTCGTTCCGCAGCCAATCCCGCCAAGGAACCCCGCGGCAATGGCGATGAAGTGCAGCAGATGGCTGGAGGCCGCCATCCGGGGTTGACCACGAATCAGGGCGTGCCGCTGTCGGACAACCAGAATTCCCTGCGCGCCACACCGCGCGGACCGACCCTGCTCGAAGATTTCATTCTTCGGGAAAAAATCACGCATTTCGATCATGAGCGAATTCCCGAGCGCATCGTCCATGCGCGCGGCTCCGCGTCCCACGGCTATTTCCAGTTGACCCGTTCGTTAAAGAAATACACTACTGCGAGGATTCTGACCGAGGTGGGCGAGAAAACTCCCGTGTTCGCCCGCTTCTCGACCGTCGCGGGCGGCGCAGGTTCCGTCGATACGCCGCGAGATGTGCGCGGCTTTGCCGTGAAGTTCTATACGCAGGAAGGCAACTGGGACCTGGTTGGCAACAACATCCCGGTTTTCTTCATCCAGGACGCGATGAAGTTCCCCGATCTGGTGCATGCGGTGAAGATGGAACCGGACCGCGGCTATCCCCAGGCGGGCAGTGCGCACGACACGTTCTGGGATTTCATTTCGCTGACGCCGGAAGCCATGCACATGATCATGTGGGCGATGAGCGACCGGACAATTCCGCGTTCTTTGCGCATGATGGAAGGCTTCGGCGTGCACAGTTTCCGTTTGCTGGATGCCGGTGGAAAATCCACGTTTGTAAAATTCCACTGGCGACCGAAATCCGGACTGCAGTCCACCGTGTGGGACGAGGCAGTCAAGCTTCAGGCGGCCGACAACGATTTCCACCGTCGCGACCTATTCGAATCGATTGAAGCAGGTCAATTCCCCGAATGGGAGTTGGCCGTGCAGTTGTTTACCCAGGAAGACGCGGAGCAATTTCCGTTCGATCATCTGGATCCGACCAAGTTGGTGCCCGAAGAGCTGGTGCCGCTCATGGTGATCGGCAAGATGGTTCTGAACCGCTGGCCGGACAATTTCTTCGCGGAAACGGAACAAGTCGCTTTCTGCCCTTCACACATTGTTCCCGGCATCGATTTTTCGAACGACCCATTGCTGCAGGGGCGTCTGTTCTCCTACCTCGATACGCAGTTGTCGCGGCTCGGTTCGCCCAATTTTCACCAACTGCCCATCAATGCGCCCAAGTGCCCCTTCGCCAATCAGCAGCGCGACGGCCACATGCAGATGAGTGTGCCAAAAGGGCGAGTCGCCTACGAACCCAGTTCTCTGGACCCCACCTCGGCGCGTGCGAGTGGCGAAGGCTTCCGCAGCTTTGCCGAACCTTCAGGGCATGCGGACAAGGGCCGTATCCGGGCATCCTCATTCGCCGACCACTACAGCCAGCCGCGCCAGTTCTATCGCAGCCAGACTGCGCCGGAGCAGGCGCACATCGCTTCGGCACTGGTGTTCGAATTGTCCAAAGTGGAAACAGTGCACATACGCGAGGCGATCGTCGGACACCTGCGGCATGTGGATACCGACTTGGCTCAGCGCGTTGCCAATGGGCTTGGCATGAAACGCCTGCCTTCTGCACCCGAGACGGCTGTGCCGGCGATCGACTTGCCGACGTCACCTGCGCTGCAGATTATCGGCAAGATGAAAGACACCTTGCAGGGCCGCTGCGTCGGTATCCTGATTCATGACGGTTCGGATGCGGCGACCTTGAAGACCCTGCGCAAGGCTATCGAATCGGCTGGCGCGCGAGTCAAGATTGTCGCTCCGAAAATCGGCGGGGCGAAACTCGGCGACGGCTCCACCCAGCCCGCGGATGGCCAGCTCGCCGGTACGCCTTCCGTGGTGTTCGACGCCGTTGCAGTCGTGCTGTCGGATGAGGCCGGTGCACAAATGACGAGCGAGGCCGCCGCTGTTGATTTTGTGCGCGACGCGTACGGCCATCTCAAGGCGATTGCAGCCGATCCGGGAGGGCGGAGATTATTGAAGGCCGCAGGAATCGCCAAGGGTCCAGGCATCGTGGATGCCGACAAGACGAGTGAATTTGTTTCCGTGGCGAAGACTCGGCAATGGAGTAGGGAATCTAAGGTGCGGACCTTGGCCTAGATCTCTTCCGACAAACGGTCGAGCTTGACCAGACGCCTGCTGCTAACGCGCAGGCGGCTTCTTGTCGAGCTTGTTCTCCGGACGCGGTGATGCCGCAGGCGATATTCCGAATCTCTCTCGGGCGACAGCGAAGTGCCGCGCCGATCTCGTTCTGCCGCGTAGAGCCTCAACCGTCCAAGACGGGTTGCGTCGCCACCGCTAGGCGCAGCGCTTCCGCAGGGACTCGGCGATGGGATCACGCAGCAGGTCGCCGCGCGCATCGAAGGCGGGCGCGAGGATCACCGCGGTCGCCCGCAGGGCCGCCTGATTGGCCAATGCTTCGCTGGCGTAAGTCAGTTTCGCGTTGTTGATGGCACGGCCGTTCAGGACGAGATCCCAGCGCCAATAACCATTGCCTTCCTGGTAGACGGAGATGTGATTCATGGCTTGCTCCAGGTTGTGGAGGTGTGCGCAATGTTGCTTTATCACCGATCGCGCCGGTCGCAGTTGGACTCGCCGGCGTTGGGCTGAACTTTGCATTTGTCGTGCCAAAGTACCAGCACTGCAGTATGCGGGAGGGCGGAGACGGGCGATTTCCCGTTCAGGCGATCCTGGCGTCAATGCAAAAAGCGGAGAGATTCGAGCGCCTGATTTGAAAACCGAATCACGCCCCTCACTCCCGCCAACCGTGCGGGCTTGCATACGGCGGACGTCTGCAATCAAGGGTGCGGCGTGAACGGATCAGCAAAAGACGTCAGTCCTCGCCACCGGGTTGCGTTGCGCAACCCGGTGGCGGTCTGGCCAACCGCGGTGTGTCGCCATTGCCAGCGAGCGCCGAAATCCGATTCTTTGGACTACTCCGTTGTCGGCCCCCAGATTCCCGACACCGGCAGATCCCCGGCCATCCCGTCGAAACCGTTGCGGAACAGCAAATCCGGATCGAACTGCGCGGTGGCGTTGGGCGCCGACGCATCGAGGCTGTACTTGAGTACGAAGGTATTGGATGCCTGGCGGAAAACGCCGAGTCCGGAGTAGCCGCTGTGTGTCCAGTCGCCCGTCAGGGGAATGTCCCCGGCGTTGCAAAATGTATAGGTGCCATCCGTGGGCGCCGGACCATTGGCGTTCCGATTCGACGTATAGAACGTGCCATTGCCGGGCCGGTATACGCCAGCACTTGAAACGCCGTCGACATTCCAGTCCCCGCCGAGGGCGATATCCCCCGCAAGGCCAAAGGCAATGTTGTAGTCCTCGATTCCGGCGATCAGGTTGTTCTTGATCAAGTGGGTACCGGACGACGTGCGGAACAGGCCGATGCCATCTCTTCCGTCGCCATCCCAATCGCCGCTGATCGGTCGATCTCCCGCTGCACCAAACGCGATGGTGTAGTCAGCATTCGCGATGCTCAGATTGCTCCATCGATCCCACAGGTAAAAAATCCCTGCGCTCGGTCGTACAGGCCTGGTGTGTCAATGCCATCGCCGTTCCAGTCACCGGTGACGGGCAGATCGGTCGTCAGTGCCAATGCAACGATTGCCGTGATATCCGGAACACCGCCGGACTGGCTGTTGCGCAGCCGGAATGTCTGCGTGCTGGGGCGATATACGCCGAGGTTGTCGGTTTTGCCGAACGTGATCGCGAAACGGCCGATCGTCCCGGTCGCAACGGTGCCTGCAAACAGCGGGGCGGTTTTCGGATTGACAGCCACGCCGTTGGCGCTCGTCCAGATGAAATTGCCGAGATAAGTTCCATTGTCGTTGAATTGGACAATGCGATTGTTGGAAAGATCACTGGCGTAGATATTGCCGTGCTGGTCGGTCGCCACGCTCAGCGGCCCATCCAGCGTGGTGCCGCTGAATACTTTGATGAAGTCGCCGAATACGGTGAATTGCTGGATTCTGTCGCCGTTATACTCGCAAATGTAGACCTGATTGCGGGTCCGGTCGACGGCGATGCCGATCGGCGTACTGAATTGCCCGTCGCCTGTTCCGGCGCTTCCCCATTTGCGCACCCAGCCGCCGGTAAAGGTGAACTTCTGCACGCGGTTACCGGTTTCTTCAGCCACATAGATCCAGGATCCATCGGTCGTTTGGAATGGCCACCTTCAATTTGGGTTGGCAGTCGGGTCGTAAGCTCGTCTTTGCCCGGGTGCCATTACCGGCAGACATCCGTCTCTCTGTCAGATGTTGCAGACGAAGGGCTTTGTGCACTAGCCGCAGGTATACGCATCGATGGGGGAAGACTGTATCACCCAGTACCTGTGCAGCCGATGTCAACGAGTGACCGGCTGTGGACTGCCGGGTCGACATTCGGCGGAGCTGTGTCAAGCGACGGGACCATCTAGTGGAGACGTCATCTGCAAACGGGAGGTAGGCAACAACACGGGAGCGAGCGGGCAGGTTGACCCGGATGTAACACGCAGACCAGGCATCGGAAGGCGTACCGCGCTGGATCAAGGCGGTCGTACGCCCGACCAAAGGGAGCTTGGGGACCTTTCGTGCAGAAACGTCGGAAAATCGTTTCGGAGCGATGCAGCGCGATCAAGCTAGCGGATTCTGGACCCAGGATCGATCAGAAGCTCGCCGCGGGCATCAAACACCGGGGCTTCGATGATTTCGGTCGCCCGTAGCGCCGCCGCGTTGGCCAGTTCTTCGCTGGGGTAGGTCACTTTGGCGCCATTGATCGCCCGACCGTTGATGACAATGTCCCACCGCCAGGCCCCACCCGCTTCCTGATAGACCGAAATGTGATTCATGACCTTTGGTACGAGTGGAGTGTGCGGCAAAGTATCCTTTTTTCAAGTGCCTGTCTAGGCGGGTAAACCACTAGTTCCGTATCGCGCCTCGGCCGGAACGGTCAGCAGAGCACCCCGCGCGTCCGCGCCGGTCAATCGGGTTCGCATCCGAGTCTGGTCGACAGTCCCCGACTTTGGTCGAATTGTGCTCAGCCAGCGGACTCGTTCGCTGGCAGCTGGCTGCGCAGTGGGCGCAGCAAGGTATCTATCGTGCAATTTGTGCATCGCCCTTGATCAGCTTGCGCGATCCGTCCGGGAAAAATGCTTCTTCGAGAACCACCGCGCCGTTGGCGTCGAATTTTCGATGCGTGGTCGGACGTCCGTCGGCGTCGTACAGAAATTCTTCGATGCGTTTGCCGCTTTCGTCGAAGCGTTCGTCGTGCGTGCGACGCTGGCCTACACGCTCCTCGCGGACTTGCAGCACGCCAGTGTCGCGGAATTGCTCAAGCGTGGATTTTGGCCGTTCCAGAACGGCTTCCCGGCTCGTGCGCGTCTTCAACTTGCCGTTCATGTACCACTCGCTGGACGCGATTTCGAATCCGTCGACCACCACCGATTCGCTGGCGGGCTCGCCGCTGTCGAAATAGCGCTTCGTTACATTGCGCTGCGCATCGCGCTCGAATGATTCGCTACGGCGACCCTCGCGATCAAATGTTTCGGCAGCAATTGCCTGGCCGTCGCGGTAGCTGCGCTTTTCGCTGAGGCGACCGCCAGCATCATGCAATTCGATGCTGGCATTTTTCCCATAGCCGCAAAGAGTCCTGTCTTCGGGCATCTGGGACTGCGCCGCGCAGCGAAGATCGTGCAGCGAGCCGTCGCGGTTGTATTCGATGCTTGCCGCAGGCTGTGCTCCGGCTTTCGGGGTGAAGCGCAAGCTCGCGACGCGTCCGTCGGGGTGGTAGCTCTTGCTGAGACCGACCGCACTGCCGTTCTCGTACTTGCCCTCCTGCTTGAGTTTGCCGCCCGGATAAAATTCGCGAGCGAGACCCTGCGTATTGCCGTTTGCATTGATCTGCCGTTCGGATATGGAGCCATCGTCGCGAACCGTGCGGTCCAGCCCCAGGTGCTCGCCATCGCGCAACTCTTGTTCGCGCCACAGCGTGCCGTCATCGCGGTAGCACTTGAGAACGCCGGTTTTGCCGGCGGTGGTCGATCCGTTGTCCGGGTTGACGTCGACACCGTTGATTTCACAGCGGCGCGCGAGCGCGGTGGTCGACAAGAGGCTCATCGCAATCAGAACCGGGAATGTATTGCGCATGCTCATGCGACGGCCTTCGGCAAGGGGATAGCGTATCGGCATGGATCGATGCCCACGCGTGGATCATGCACGCTCAAACGTCCGTCTGACGTCACGCCGAACACCCAGGCATCAGCATGGCTTCGAAAGCGGTCGCCCACGTTCGCTTTCGTGCCGCGATTCGTTTCTCTAGGCGTCCAATCCGGAGCATCGTCATGAAAACCGTGTCCCTGCCACTGGTCGCCCTCTGCCTGTTGTGCGGCGCACATGTCGCGAGTGCGACGAATGTGGAAGGCATGCCGGATCCGTTCTTTGGCTTTGGCGGATATCGACTGATCGACTTTCCGACGCAGCCGAACCGGACCGACTTCCTCTACGGTGTGGCGGTTACCGCGGATCAGCGCATCGTTACGGCTGGCACGGTTAATGTCGGTCCCGGAAACAACAGCATCGGAGTTTCGCGACTGCTGGCCGATGGTGGTTTCGATTCGAGCTTCGGGGTGGGTGCCGGTTACCTCGTCGTTCCCGGTTCCTTGAAAGAGCCCGGCGCGATCGTCCAGGCCTACGCGTTGGCTCTGCAGTCCGACGGCAAGATCGTCGTCGCCGGCTCTTACGGGAGCAGTACCACGCAGGCCAATGAATTTCTCGTGCTGCGCATGCGCGCCGATGGCTCGGGCGTGGATGCAACATTTGGTACCAATGGCTTTGTGGTTGTACCGTTCAATCTGGGTGGCGACAAGATCGACGTTGCCACCTCGATCGCAATCCAATCAGACGGCAAGATTGTCGTGGCGGGCGGCGCGAGGCTCGGCGCCACCGATTCGGACATCGCCGTGGTGCGCTTGCTCACTAACGGAGCTCTTGATGCCTCCTTCGATGTTGATGGAAAGAAAACCATCTGGTTCGACCTGGGTGGTGCGGGCAACGATAATTTCGACGTCGCCAACGCGTTGACGATACAGCCAGACGGGAAGATTCTCGTGGCTGGTTCGGCCACGACGCCGACAGGGCGCGACTGCGTCGTCGCGCGACTCGCCAGCAACGGATCGCTCGATGCGACGTTCGGCAATCTATCGTCCGGCAAGAGCCGGGTCGCTTTCAGCAGTGCGCGCGACGACGAAGCAACGGCGATCGCTTTCAGCCAATCGGCCCTGGACAGCAACGGCACGTCCCGGCGCATCGTGATTGCTGGCTCGGCTGATGCGTGGTTGGGTGGCACGGAATTCGCCGTCGCAGTGCTGACCGAAAACGGTCAGCTGGACAGTGCATTCAGTGGCGATGGAAAGCTCACGATTCCGTTCAATCTCAGTTCCCCCACGGCCGACAGCGCCAACGCGCTGGTGATCCAGACCGGTTGGACGAGCGGACCCTTCAAGTTTCCGTATCGCAAGATTGTCCTGGGCGGTGGGGCGTACAGCAGCGCGGTTCTGCCGCATTTCGAGTACGCCCTGGCGCGGCTCGGATTCGACGGAACGCTGGATAGCACATTTGGTACAGGGGGAAAAAGCCACTTTACCTATGATGTCGATGCCGACAGCCAACCCAATGGCGTGTCGATCAACGGCATGGCCGTACAGGGCAATCAGCTGGTGATCGGCGGCAACACCAACGTCAGACGTTTCGCTGCGCCAGCCGATGCTGACTTCATCCTGGGGCGCGTTTTGCTCGACGATTGACGTGGAGCTGTGGGGTCATGACCCGACTGGCGTGCGCTGAAGTCTCCGCGCACGCGCGGTTGTTCACCCAATGTCTGGCGGCATGATTTGCCGTCCGGCGATTTCACCAGGCATAGCCGCTCACGGCGCGCTGCGCTGGTCACCGTTGTGCAAATCGAGCGAAAACGAGCGATCGGCCGACATAGGTTTTCGCGGGTCCGCACTGTTGACGTGACCCTCGATGCGCTGGTCATCGTAGCGATCAATCGAAAGGTGGATCGTCTTTTCATCAAACACGAGCGGTTCCTGGCAGCTGTTCCCGCAGGTCCATAGCATCGCTTCGAAGTTGCTCAGGATTTTCAAGGCCACCACGTGAGCGCCGCGACGCTGGATGCGGAACTCGAGTTGGCTGGCGAAGTCGCCTCGTTCCTTTTGTTCGCTCTCCTCGAAGCGCGCCGCTTCGGGTTTGTCGGTGAACAGGACGATGCCCGAGCCCACTTCGGTGATCGTCGCTTCGGCGTATACCGCCGTCATCGGAAACGTCTTCCCCTTCAGCATGAACGAACCCGAATTGTCAGTGGCCTCGCAAGTGCAGGCCATGACGAGTGCCGTTGCCAACGCACCCCGTCTCAGCCATGGGTGCGCGACGGTCATGGCAGGATTTTGACGGTGCATGTGTCGGCTCCGGGGCTAGTGATCTATCAAACGCGCCGAAGCGGAAATCCGAACGCAAGCCCATCAGAGCGCCACTCGCGATTTCGAGATAGGCATCCAGCAGGGCCGCTGCCTTCGCCGGCAACGCACGGCGTGTTCTAGGCAGGATGACGTCTGCCGCCATATACCTGCAGCACGTAGACCGGAATGCCGAGCAGCAGCAAAACCACCCCCCACAGCCACGCCTGTTCACCAGTTCCGTACAAAGTATACATCGCGTAGAGCAAGGCAATGGCGCTGACGATGCGCAAGGTCATCGATTGCGCAACGCGCAGCAAGGCAGCTGAGCAGATGACGTAAGGCACCAGGCAGGCGGCTGTTGACAGCAGAATGGAAAAAGTAAACAGGCCGACCATCGAGCTGGTGTATTTGGCGATGACCAGCACGCTCGAAAGCACGCTGCCGATGATGAACGCGGCTTGCGGTGTACCGTGCGCATTGGTACGCGCGAACACGGCGGGGAACAATCCGTCCCGCGCGACAGCAAGCGGCAGCTGACCACTGAGCAGCACCCAGCCATTGAGCGTACCGAGGCAGGCGACCGCCGCGATCAGTGCCGTGGCGCGACCGGCGCCACTGCCGAACATCGAAGAGACCGCGTCGGCGAATGGCGCGGACGATGCTTTGGCGACCTCCGGCGGCAGTATCCCCATCACCGCGAGGCATGCACTGATGGTCACCACGATGACGATAGTGCTGCCCACCAGCGTCGCGCGCGGCAGCGTGCGTTGTGGATCCTTGACGCGATCGGCCGGAACCGTTCCGCTTTCAAGCCCGAGGAATGCCCACATGATCAGCGCCGCCGTCGTGTTGGCGACGTTCAACAGCGGTTGTCCCGAGGGGTTGAACGGCTCGAAATGCGCGGGGACGATGAAGAACACAGCCGCAAAGATGAACACCACCAGCGCGCCTAGCTTGATCGCAGTCGTGAGGTTGACGACTCCGCCCGACGTACGCAGGCCCATCAAGTTGAAAAAAGTACATGTCCATAACAACGCAATCGTGGTGAACGCGGCGCGCAGCGGCGTTGACGTGAGATCGGGAAACAAGGCGCCGAGGTAACCGGTCAGTGCGATCGCGACTGCCGGAATACCGCACCAGATCGAAATCCAGTAACACCATGCGACGACGAATCCCGTGCGCTCGCCGAAACCCAGTCGCGCAAACGCGTAGGGACCTCCCGCCTTTGGGTGGCGGGCGACCAGTTCCGCAAATACGCGCGCCAGAAACAGCGCCCCGACGCCGCTCAGCAACCATCCCATCGTACTGGCTGCACCGAATGTCGCCAACGAACTCGGCAGCAGAAACAATCCGGAGCCGATCATGTTTCCGACGACCAGTGCCGTAGCCGTCCAGAATCCGATGATGCGCAGCTCTGGCTCGGCGCTCATGCGGGAGCCCGCACCGGCGCATTTCGCCAGGCTTGGCGGATGAGTTCCTGGAAATGGTGTACGCCGCTTTCGCGACGCGGACACAGGCGACCCGGTCGGTAGGAACCCGAGGCAAGGCCTCGCTGTACTTCGACGCAGATATGCACGTCTTCCTGCTGCACCTCATCGCTGAAGGCGTCGTCGCGTTCGCGGCGCAGACGCTCGGCGGGATCGTCGCCGGCCGGGTAGAAGAAATCGAATTCGACACGACAGCGATCGGGTGCCAGCGGAATCACGCGATTGGTCTGCAGGCGGCCAGGCAGGATGTTCAGCATGGTGTTGGGATAAATGAAATAGTAGAGTGCTTCGCCGTCGCCGTAGAAATTGCTCGCATTGGCTGCATCGCTAGCCTCCATCGGGCTGGATTGCAAGGAATACCACGCGGCCGTTTCGGTGACATAGCCACGATAGTCGAGCATACGGTTGAGCGCTGGATGAATATGTGGAACATGGTAACCTTCCAGGTAGTTGTCCACGTAGACCTTCCAGTTGCAGGCGATTTCATACTGGGTGCGATGGTGGAAGCGATAGTCGGCGAGGAGGTGACCGGTCATGCGCGCGTCGATGCCAGACACTACGTCAGTCAGCGGCGGAACGTCGTCCAGGGCGACGAATGCCATCCCCTGCCAGGTTTCGATGCGCACCGGTGGCAGTGCAATGGTCGTGGCGTCGAAGTCCTCCGCCTCGGCCATCTCCGGGGCGCTGCGCAATTGCCCGGCCAGCGTATAGGTCCAGCCATGATAGCGGCAGCGCAATGCTTTCGCGCCGCGACCGTCGCACGTTGCCAGCGGCCCGGCTCGATGCCGGCAAACATTGTGGAAAGCGCGCAAAATCCCGTCGTCGCCGCGCACAGCAATCAGCGGCACACCGGCCACGTTGCCGACGACATGATCGCCGCCGTCCACCAGTTGTGACGCATGCGCGAACAGCTGCCAGCTGCGCGCAAAAATGCGCTCGCTTTCGACCCGCTGGACGGCGGGATCGGTATACAACTCGGCGGGCAGCGAGCTGGCCCGGATCAACGGCTGCGCGAGCGCCCAGTCGGCGGTGAGGTCTGTGCGGTGCATGCGTAGATTCCGTTGAAGCGCCTAGCCTAGCGCGTCGTGCGGTCGGATGGCGAGGAGGCGTTTCAGAGGTGTCCGGTCCGAACTTTTGAGGCGCAGGCCGGAAAACCGGCAGGTCGAGGAAATCTCGACGGTGGTCATCGCAATTGGCTGGGCGCCGGCCCCGAATGGCGCGACGCATCGACGCGTTCGACCATGCTGCGCCCCGTCTTTCTAATCCTGATCGCGCGGTCTAGACTCGGACTGCTCCAGACGACTCAGGCAATCCGATCGAACGCAGCCCGACGCTGCCCGGCGGATTTCGTACCCAGGCGTGGCGTAGGAGGGTGAGGTGCGTCCCACCGATATTCGCGTTCCGGACTATTTTCACAAGGTCGTTGATTGCCAATGGGCTTGCCCGGCGCACACGCCGGTCCCCGAATACATCCGACTGATCGCTGCGGGTCGCTATTCCGACGCGTACATGGTCAATTGGAAATCCAACGTGTTCCCTGGGGTGCTTGGGCGCACCTGCGACCGGCCGTGCGAACCAGCATGCCGCCGCGGTCGTGTCGAAGAGAACAATGGCGACAAACCCGAGCCGGTTGCCATCTGTCGTCTGAAGCGCGTTGCGGCGGACAACAAGGGCGATATCCGAGCTGCGCTTCCGCGGGCCGGCAAGCCGAACGGCAGGCGAATCGCCTGCGTCGGCGCCGGGCCGGCATCCCTCACCGTAGCCCGGGATCTGGCACCGCTGGGCTATCAGGTTACCGTGTACGACGGTGAAGCCAAGCCTGGCGGGTTTATTCGTACACAAATCCCGCGTTTCCGCCTGCCCGAATCCGTGATCGACGAGGAGACCGGCTACATCCTGGATCTCGGCGTCGACTTCCGCGCCGGCAAGCGCATCGATTCGCTCAAGTCGCTGCTGGCAGAGAATTACGACGCCGTGTTCGTCGGCTGCGGCGCGCCGCGCGGTCGGGACCTGGATCTGCCGGGAAGGCGCGAAGCGGCGGCGAACATCCATATCGGTATCGACTGGCTGGCGTCGGTGTCCTTTGGTCATATTGAAAAGATTGGTCGGCGCGTCATCGTGCTCGGCGGCGGCAACACGGCGATGGATTGTTGCCGTTCCTCGCGTCGCCTCGGTGGTGCCGAGGTCAAGGTGCTGGTGCGCTCGGGATTCGACGAAATGAAAGCGTCACCCTGGGAGAAGGAGGATGCCTTGCACGAAGGCATTCCGATCCTCGACTTCCATGTGCCGAAAAGTTTCATTCACGACAACGGTCGGCTGACCGGCATGAGCTTCGAACGCGTGCGCGCCGAGAAAGATGCGCGCGGCAAGCGCCAGTTAGTGCCGACCGGCGAGGCTGATGTGGTCATCGATTGCGACGACGTGTTGATCGCGGTCGGGCAGGAGAACGCGTTTCCATGGATCGAACGTGATGCTGGTATCGAGTTCGACGAGTGGAATATGCCGATCGTGGATAAGTCCACGATGCAGGCCAGCCTGCCGCGGGTGTTCTTCGGTGGCGACGCTGCGTTCGGCCCGAAGAACATCATCTGGGCAGTCGCGCATGGCCACGAGGCGGCGGTGTCGATCGACAAGTTCCTGAGTGGCGAGGACGTGCGTGAACGTCCGGCGCCGATGACCAATCTGCTCTCGCAGAAAATGGGCATCCACGAATGGAGCTATGACAACGAGATCTCACCGGATGAACGTTACAAGGTGCCGTGGGCCTCGTCGGAAAAAACCCTCAACAGCATCAAGGTCGAAGTCGAGCTGGGCTTCGATCTGGACACGGCGCTGAAGGAAACGCAGCGTTGTCTCAATTGTGATGTTCAGACGGTTTTCAGCGACCAGGCCTGCATCGAGTGCGATGCCTGCGTGGACATCTGTCCGATGGATTGCATCAGCTTTACTGGCAATGCCGAGGAAGCGCAACTGCGTACCCAGTTGATGGCACCAGCGCTCAACCTGACCCAGGACCTGTACGTATCCGGCGCCTTGAAGACGGGCCGCGTAATGGTCAAGGATGAAGACGTCTGCCTGCATTGCGGACTGTGTGCGGAGCGCTGCCCGACCGGCGCATGGGACATGCACAAGTTCCTGCTTGAGATGACCCAGGCCGGAAAAGGATGCCGCTCCGGCGGCGATTGCCGGGAGGCGGCGTGATGAAGGCCGGTGCGAAGAGGGTAGTGCGATGACCGAACCGCTTCAGGCCACGAACGACTTCGTCATCAAGTTCGCCAACGTCAACGGCTCCGGTTCGGCTTCGGCGAATGAACTGTTTGCCAAATCCATTTTGCGCATGGGCGTGCCGGTCAGTCCGCGGAATATCTTTCCGTCCAACATCCAGGGCTTGCCGACCTGGTATGAGGTGCGCGTCAACGAGCGGGGCTGGCTCGGCCGGCGCGGCGGCGTCGACCTGATGGTTGCGATGAATCCGCAGACGTGGGATGCCGATCTGAAGGAGATCGAGCCGGGCGGCTATCTGTTCTACGATTCCACCCGTCCACTGCCCAAGTCGAAATTCCGCGCGGACATCCACGTCATCGGCGTGCCGCTGACGGACATCTGCAACAACACTTACAGCGATCCGCGTCAGCGCCAGCTGTTCAAGAACATCATGTACATTGGCGCGCTATCGGCGCTGATCGAGGTCGAGCCGGCAGTCATCGAACAACTCCTGGCCGAGCAATACAAGGGCAAGGAAAAGCTTCTCGACGCAAACAAGCAGGCATTCCATCTCGGGCGCGACTATGTCGCACAGCACATTGCTCACCCACTGGGCTTGCGCATCCGCCGCGCCGATCGTGTTGGCGACCGGATTTTCATGGAGGGCAACGCCGCAACCGCATTGGGTTGCGTCTACGGCGGCGCAACGGTTTGCGCGTGGTATCCAATCACACCGTCCTCGTCGGTCGCGGAAGCGTTCCAGAAGTACTGCATGAAATACCGCGTCGATGCGGAAAGTGGAGAAAACAAGTTTGCAATCGTCCAGGCCGAAGACGAGATTGCGTCGATCGGCATGGTCGTCGGTGCCGGCTGGAACGGCGCGCGTGCGTTCACGGCAACCGCGGGCCCCGGTGTTTCGCTGATGACGGAATTCATCGGACTGGCGTATTTCGCCGAGATTCCGGTGACGATCATCAATGTGCAGCGCGGTGGTCCGTCGACCGGAATGCCGACGCGTACCCAGCAATCCGACATTACCGCGTGCGCGTACGCCTCGCACGGTGACACCAAGCATATCCTGCTGTTTCCGGAAGACCCGACCGAGTGCTTCGAGCATGCGGCCGCAGCGTTGGATCTCGCGGACCGGCTGCAGACACCGGTATTCCTGATGAGCGATCTGGACATCGGTATGAATCAGCGCCTATGCGCGCCGCTGACCTGGGATGATGCGCGCCATTATGATCGCGGCAAGGTGATGTCGGCCGACGAGCTGGAGGCTGGCAAGGATTTCGGGCGCTACAAGGATGTCGACGGCGACGGCATTCCGTTCCGCACCTATCCGGGCTCTCACCCCACCCGCGGCAGCTATTTCACACGGGGCACGTCGCGCGATCCCTACGCGCGCTATTCCGAACGCGGCCCGGACTACATTTACAACATGGAGCGTTTGCTGACGAAGTTCGATACGGCGCGCAACCTGGTGCCGCAGCCGATTCTGCGCAACGCCCGGCAGCGGACCGGATTCGGCGCGCTGTTTTTCGGTTCGACCAGCCCGGCCATGGCCGAGGCGATCGAAGTGCTGGAAAACGCCGGATTGCACATTGATACGATGCGCCTGCGGGCCTTTCCGTTTCCGCAATCGGTTGCCGAATTCGTCGAGGCACACGCTCAGGTTTTCGTGGTCGAACAGAATCGCGATGGCCAGCTGCGCAGCCTGCTCATCAACGAGTTTGGCATCGATCCGGCGCGCGTGATCGCCGTGTTGCATTACGACGGTACGCCGATCACCGCGCGGTTTATCGCGCGCGCGATCGGTGAGCGCATGCGCGCGGCCAAAGGCGGCTCGCCCGCCGAAGCACGCACCATCGACGGGAGCGTCCGATGAGCGGTTCATCCAGCCTGTTCGCCAGTCTTGCGCAGTTCGGTGGCTTGTTGTTTTTTGCGGCGTTGTTGCTGCTGTGGCTGCGCACGCGGTCGCCATGGTTGCTGGCGGGAATGATGGCGTCCGCTTTGTCGCTGCTGTGCAGGGTCGGTTTCCTGTTCGACGCCGCGGGTCTTTCCCAGATGCCGGTGTTCATGGGTGTGTGGCAGCTGGCGGGTCTGATTGAGGCAGTCTGTCTGCTGGGCTACGCCATCGCCGAATACAGCAGTGCCAGAGGAGTTCGCGCACCATGACCTACATCGCCAAGCCGAAGCTGCATCATCCGACGTTGCCGCAGAATTCGCTGTGCTATACGCGGCGCGACTATGAAGGCAAGATTTCCACCTTGTGCGCGGGCTGCGGACACGACTCGATCTCCGCGGCGATCATCCAGGCCTGCTGGGAACTGGCGATCGAGCCACATCGCATCGCCAAGCTGTCGGGCATCGGTTGCAGTTCGAAAACGCCGGACTATTTCCTCGGAAATTCGCACGGCTTCAACACCGTGCACGGACGCATGCCGTCGGTGTTGACCGGCGCGAACCTCGCGAATCGCGATCTGCTCTACCTGGGCGTATCGGGTGACGGTGATTCAGCTTCGATCGGCATCGGCCAGTTCGTGCATGCAATCCGTCGCGGTGTGGACATGGTCTACATTGTGGAAAACAACGGCGTATACGGCCTGACCAAGGGACAGTTCTCCGCCACGGCAGACCAGGGCTCCACGTCCAAGCGCGGAGTAGTCAACAGCGACAGTCCCATCGATCTGGTCAGCCTGGCTCTGCAGCTTGGCGCGACCTACGTGGGGCGCAGCTTCAGCGGTGACAAGGCACAACTGGTGCCGCTGATCAAAGGCGCGATGACGCATCGTGGCGCCGCGTTCCTCGACGTCATCAGCCCCTGCGTCGCGTTCAACAACCATGCGGGAAGCACCAAGAGCTACGAATACGTGCGTGCGCACAATGACGCGGTCAACTTCCTCGATGTGATTCCCGAACGCGAAGAAATCGCCGTCGACTATGCTGCCGGTGAGGTGATCGAGGTGGAACAGCACGACGGTTCGCTGCTGCGCCTGCGCAAGCTGGACCCGGACTACGATCCGCGTGACCGCATCGGCGCGATGAACTATGTGCAGCAGCACCAGGCGCGCGGCGAGGTGGTGACCGGTCTGCTGTATGTCGATGCGGACGCCGCCGACTTGCACAAACACCTCAACACCAGCACGCGGCCGTTCAATTCCTTTGGCGCGGCGGACCTGTCGCCCGGTGCTGCGGCGCTGGAAAAGATCAATGCGAGTCTGCGCTGAGCAGATTACCCGCCACCGGCGCCGTCGGAACGCGGAATGAAAAGATGGCACGTCCATCGATGTGAATTCAAAGGGGATGAGGTATGGGTGTCGTCGTTTGTCCGGTCGCGTTGGCGGTAGGCTGCAGAAAATGTCCCATTGTGAAAGTATGCCCGGTGCGTAGCGTGATCGGCGACTACGACGAGCATCCCGCGGCGCCAAAAGCGACCGCAAGCAAGGCGTCGGCAGCGAAGCCACGGGAAACCGGCCGCCGCTCCAAACGCCGCAAGGTCTGATCGCCGCAACGGACATCGCTACACTATCGGCTGCGGGTCCGGCCGAGTTCCGGCGTGAGTGATCCGGCAACAATCGGTGGTGTGCCCACGCATGAACAAGCCATACGATCGCGCCTACTTCGACAAGTGGTATCGCGACAAGCAGCATCAGGTCGGTTCAAAGGAAGGACTGCAGCGCAAGGTCGCGCTCGCGGTCGCGCAGGCGGAGTACTACCTGGGTCGGCCGATTCGACATGTGCTGGACGTCGGCTGTGGCGAAGGTCCCTGGCAGCCCTTGTTGAAGGCGCTCAGGCCCAAGGCGAGCTACCTGGGCCTGGATTCCAGTGCGTATGCCATCGAGCGCTGGGGGCGCGCGCGCAACCTGCGCCTCGCGACATTCGGTCAGCTCGAGCACCTGCGCTTTGACCAGCGCTTCGACCTGATCCTATGTTGCGACATTCTGCACTATGTGAAATCGGCCGAACTGCGGCGCGGCATGAGCGGCATCGTCGATCTGCTCGAAGGTGTTGCCTTCATGGAACTGTTCACGACCGCCGACAAACTGGTCGGCGACCTGCAGGGTTTTCAGCGACGTACGCCGCGCTGGTATCGCCAGACCTTTGCCGAGGCCGGCCTCGTCGGCGTTGGCACGCATGCCTGGGTCGG
>JBDTLV010000039.1:0-40919 GCA_039934615.1 Tahibacter sp. | reverse complement strand
TAGGCTATAACACGCCGCCGCCAAGCCACAACGGTGATACGGAAATGGCGAAAAGCACACGTAGTCCTGCAACCAAACCTGCAGCAAAGGGGAAGACAGTGGCCAGTGGCAAGGATGCGAAGAAGAAAGTCGCCCCTGCGAAAAAGCCGGTCGCAAAATCCGCCAAGCCTGTGAAAAAAGTTGTTGTCGCGCGCCCGCCCGCCAAGCCGGTGAAAAGTAACAAGCCCGTCAAGAAGACTGTGGCAAAATCGGCAGCCGTTCGCAAACCGGTGCCAAAGCCGGCGAGCAAGGCTGCGGTCAAGCCGAGCAAGAGTCCCGCCGCTGCGGCGAGCAAATCCAAGTCCGCTGCGAAAGCGCCGGCGGCCAAGAAAGTCGAAGTGAAGAAACCGGTTGCTCGACCCGTCGTTGCAAAAGCGGTGAGCAAGCCCAAGATTCCGGCAGTTGCGGCCAAACCGCAGCCGTCGCCAGCACCAGCAAAGAAAACCGCGCCGGCGGAAAAACCGGCTCCGAAGGCTGCGTTGCCCGAGCCTGCCACCGACAAACCCGCACATGGAAAACCCGCTTCCGCAATGCAAGCCATCTCCAGCAAACCCGTCAAGCCCGCCGTAGTCTCCGACGACGCCAAGAACAGCCAACGCAAGGGAGTGATCTCGCCGGCTGCATCCGAAACCGGCATCACCATGGAGGGTGGCCGCTACGCTCTGGCCGCCAATACTCTGGTGGATTTGCCGCCCGGCTACCGTCCCTCGGACGACGAGGAGTACATGAGTCCGACGCACCTGGCGTTCTTCCGCAACAAATTGCGCGACTGGCGTGATCAGTTGGTGGAGGAATCCAAGCAGACGATCGACAACTTGCGTGAGGAAGTCCGCGACATCGGCGACGAAGCTGAACGCGCGACGCGTGAAACCGAAAACTCGCTCGAACTGCGTACCCGCGATCGCTATCGCAAGTTGATCGCGAAGATCGACAAGGCACTCAAGCGAATTGAAGAAGGTCGCTACGGGTATTGCGAGGAGACCGATGAGGAAATTGGTCTTGATCGCCTGGACGCACGACCGATTGCCACGCTATGCCTCGACGCGCAGGAACGCTGGGAACATCGCCAGCGTCAGATGGGCGATTGAGCGTTTTGTTCACCTGTGTAAAAAAACCCCGCCTGGCGGGGTTTTTTTATGCGCGGATCCATCAGGCGGCAGCGGCGTAGCGCTTGATCGTCTGCAGCATCGAAGCCAGGCCATTGGAGCGGGTTGGCGACAGGTGCTTGGCCAGGCCAATCTGCTCGATGAACGTGGGTTGTGTCGCGAGAATCTCCGCGGCCGGACGCCCGGAGTACACGCGCAGAAGCAAGGCGATCAGTCCGGTTACGATCGACGAATCGCTGGCAGCGACAAAATTCAGCTGGCCGACGTCGCCACTCGGTACCAGCCAGACCTGCGACTGACAGCCGTGCACGCGAAACGCCTCGGTCCGATACGCGTCGTCAAAAGGCGGCAGCTTGCGCCCCAGATCGATGAGGTACTGGTAGCGTTCGGTCCAGTCGCCGAAGTAGGCGAACTCCTCGACGATGGCTCGCTGCGCCTCCTCCGCCGACGATTCGGGGTTGGCCGGGACGGAAGCACTCATGGCGATTCCACACTCCAGCGCGTGCCTTGCGCGCTGTCTTCGATCACGATTCCCTTTGTCGCCAATTCCACACGGATCTCGTCGGCGCGGGCAAATTGCCGACCTGCTCGGGCGACGCGGCGTTCCTCGAGCAGGCCATCGACCCAGGCGGCATCGATCTCGCTGCCTGGCGCAGTCTGCTTGAACCATGTCTCGGCATCGTGCTGCAGCAGGCCGAGTAGTGCGCCAGCCGCGAGCAGGTTGGCTTTCGCACACGACTTCTCGGCCGGTGACGTGGCGCGGCGTGCCGCGTCCGCGAGTTGGGCCAGGACGGCGAATGCTTCCGGCGTGTTCAAATCGTCCAGCAACGCCTTGCGCAATTCGTCCGCGACTGCGCCCTCGGCGGCGTCAATGCCCGTGAGGTCGCGCAGCACGCCATACCAACCATCGAGCGTTGCGCGTGCCTGCCGGAGGGTTTCTTCGGACCAGTCCAGCGGCTGGCGGTAGTGCGCCTTGAGCAAAACGAAGCGCAGCACATCGGGCGGGTACAAATCCAGAAGTTCATGCAGCACAAGGGTGTTTCCCACCGACTTGGACATCTTCCGACCTTCCATGGTCAGCATGCCGTTGTGCAGCCAGTATCGCGCGAAGACCTTGCCGCCATGCGCGCAGGTGCTTTGTGCAATTTCGTTCTCGTGGTGCGGAAACTGCAAGTCAACGCCACCGGCGTGGATATCAATCGTCTCGCCCAGGTGCGCTTCGCTCATCGCCGAGCACTCGATGTGCCAGCCCGGCCGGCCATGACTCCAGGGACTGGGCCAACCCGGAAGATCCGGCGTGGAGGGTTTCCAAAGGACGAAATCGCCAGGATTTTTCTTGTACGGCGCGACCTCGACGCGTGCGCCGGCGAGCATGTCTTCGGTCGAACGACGAGACAACTGTCCGTATTCGGGGTAGCTGGTCACGTCGAACAGCACGTGTCCATCGGCAACATAGGCGTGCCCGCTCGCGATCAGGCGCTCGCACATCGCGATGATCTGCGGGATATGCGCCGTCGCATGCGGCTCCACGTCGGGCGCATCGACGCCGAGACGTGCCATGTCCTCCCGGAACGCGGCCGCAAAGCGGTCGGTGATGCTGCTGATCGGCACGCCAGACTGATGTGCTGCAGTATTGATCTTGTCGTCGACGTCCGTGATGTTGCGCGCGTACAGCACGTGGGGGAAATTTTCGCGCAACAGGCGCGCCAGCAGGCCGAAAACCACATAGGGTCGTGCGTTGCCGATATGCACATAGTTGTAGACCGTCGGTCCGCACACGTACAGGGTCACGCGGTTCTGGTCCTGCGGAACAAATTCTTCGATCTGTCGGCTCAGGGTGTTGTACAAACGTAGCTTCATGGGTTCGTGCCTTGTTGCTCTGCAACAGTGTACCAAGCGGGCGCCGTGCACGGCGCTGCTCCGCCGAGTCGGCCAGACCAATCCCGCCTTAGGCGATATTCAGCCTGGACGTGGTTAAATTCTCATCAAGACGAGGGTCCGCGACTGTCCCGCAGCGACCCGTCACTCAGTTGGAGATCGTGATGTTGCGCAAGTTTTGCCTAGTGTTCGTGGCGACCGCCGCGGTTGCTCTCTCTGCGCATGCGCAAGACACCCGGCGCAGCGTGCCGTCGGATGAAAGCGTCCATTACGCGTGGGCGGATGTGTTGCGCGCGGACCCGGTCTACGACTACGTCCGTACCAGCCGGCCCGAGCGAGAGTGCGTCGATGAGACTGTGACGCACCACGATGACCGGCGCGGCAACAATGCCGGCGCCACCGTGCTGGGCGCGATCATCGGCGGCGCCTTGGGCAATCAGGTTGGCAAAGGCGACGGTCGCAAAGCCGCCACGATTGCCGGCGCGGTGGCTGGTGGAGCGATCGGCAACAGCACCGCTCGTCGCGACGATGATCACTACACGAGCAATGAGCGTCACTGCCGCGACGTCGACAGCGGTGCCGAGGAACGGCGTATTGTCGGTTATGACGTGGAATATCGTTTCCGCGGCGAAACCTACATGTCGCGCCTGGACTACGACCCCGGCGAGCGCATTCGCGTGCGCGTCAGCGTCACTCCGGCCGACTGAAGCGGCGTGCTGGTCGCGCGTACGCTGGCCGTCTCCGAGGCTTCGACGCCATCGCGTTCGCAGTCCTTTCGATGCGACCCGCTTCGCCGCGCGAAGCCGCCGACCGCGGCTTCCGCCACACAATCCATGGCTGTTGCGTCGCCGCATTTTTCCATGCATGATCCGGCCGTCCTTCCAGCCCACCCGCCATGACGAACGCCTTGACCAACGCCGATATCCTGACCAGCGCCCGCATGGCTGCCGGCATGACGTCGCGTGCCCGTCGACCGTATCCGACATTCTTGGCCGGGTAGCCTGTCGCACGCGTTTCATACGTTTCGACGAAAACCCGGCCAGCGTGCCGGGTTTTTTTATGCCCGCGCGCGGACCCGAATTGCCACCGAGGAATCTTTGATGAGCCCACGTCATTTCTTGAGCACCCAGGATGTCAGTCGCGCCGAACTGGACGCGCTGCTGGAGCAGGCTGCCGCGTTCAAGCGCAGCAAGGCTGGAAATCAACTGGCCGGCAAATCGATTGCCTTGCTGTTCTTCAATCCTTCCATGCGCACGCGGACCAGTTTCGAACTTGGAGCCTGGCAACTCGGCGGGCACGCGATCGTGCTGGCGCCGGGCAAGGATGCCTGGCCCATCGAATTCGAGGTCGGCAACGTCATGGATGGCGATACCGAAGAGCACGTTGCGGAAGTGGCGCGCGTCCTGTCGCGCTACGTCGATCTGATCGGAGTGCGTGCTTTTCCAAAGTTCCAGGATTGGACTATTGATCGCGAGGACCGCGTTATTCGTGCCTTCGCGAAGTATTCGACGGTGCCGGTGATCAACCTCGAGACGATCACGCATCCCTGTCAGGAGCTCGCGCACATCCTGGCGCTGAAAGAACGCTTTGGTGATCTGTCGGGGCGCAAGTACGTGCTGACCTGGACCTACCACCCCAAGCCGCTGAATACCGCGGTGGCCAACTCCGCATTGCAGATCGCGACTCGCTACGGCATGAACGTCACCCTGTTGTGCCCCAATGCGGACTATGTGCTCGATCGCCGCTACATGGATTTTGCGCAGGCCAACGTCGCCGAGAACGGCGGATCGGTCAAGGTCAGTCACGATATCGAGGAATCCTATCGCGGTGCCGACATCGTCTACGCGAAGAGTTGGGGAGCATTGCCGTATTTCGGCAATTGGGCGGCGGAAAATCCGCCACGGGATTCGTATAAACATTTCATCGTGGACGAAGCAAAAATGGCATTGACGAACCAGGGGGTGTTCAGCCACTGCCTGCCGTTGCGCCGCAACGTCAAGGCCACCGACGCGGTCATGGATTCCGCGGCTTGCATAGCGATCGACGAAGCCGAGAACCGGCTGCACGTGCAGAAAGCGATCATGGCAACCCTGGTCGGATCCCTTCGATGAGCGCCAGTCCGGCCTGAATCGACAGGACCCGGGTGCGCTGTTCGCGCACGAGGGTTCCGAATCCGATTTGTTATCACCGAACACCAACCATCACTACGGTGAGCCGATGCTCACCCCACGGAAGAGACGAATGAACGCGAAAGACATCGTGCTGGCTTTTTCAGGTGGACTCGACACCAGTTTCTGCATTCCGTATCTGCAGGAGCAGGGCTATGCGGTACATACGGTGTTCGCGGATACGGGTGGCGTCGATTCCGAAGAGCGCGCCTACATCGAAGCGCGCGCCCAGGAGCTGGGCGCGGCGAGCCATGTCACCGTCGATGGTGGTCCGGCTTTGTGGAAGAATTTCGTCAAGCCTTTCGTGCAGGCGGGTGAGGGATATCAGGGACAGTATCCGTTGCTGGTTTCGGACCGCTACCTGATCGTCGACGCGGCCCTGCAGCGCTGTCGCGAACTCGACACGCGTGTGATCGCGCATGGCTGCACCGGCATGGGCAATGACCAAGTTCGCTTTGATCTCGCGGTCAAGGCACTCGGCAACTACACCATCGTCGCGCCGATCCGCGAGATCCAGCGTGAGCATCGCGAAGTCCGTGCGTACGAGCAGAAATATCTCGAAGACCGCGGTTTCGCAGTCCGCGCGAAACAGAAGAGTTATACGATCAACGAGAATCTGCTCGGGCTGACCATGTCCGGCGGCGAGATCGATCGGTGGGATGCGCCCGGCGAAGGAGCCCGTGGCTGGTGCGCGCAGCGCAGCGAATGGCCGTCGGAGCCGTTGCGCGTGAAGGTTTTTTTCGAGCAGGGTGAGGCGGTGGCGCTGGACGGTCAGCGCATGGCGGGCCATGCCATCCTCGCCCGGCTCAACCAACTTTTTGCACAATATGGCGTCGGCCGGGGCATCTATACCGGCGACACGACGATTGGTCTCAAGGGGCGCATCATTTTCGAAGCACCAGGCCTGATTTCGCTGCTCGTCGCGCATCGCGCGCTCGAAGAAGCGGTGTTGACCAAACAGCAGAACCGCTTCAAGCCTGAAGTCGCGCGGCGCTGGGTGGAACTGGTCTACGAAGGTTTTTTCCATGATCCCCTCAAGACCGATCTGGAGTGCTTTCTTACTTCCAGCCAGCGCTGCGTCAATGGCGAAGTCACGTTGGAAAGCACTGGCGCGAGTGTGCATGCGGTGGCCATATCGTCGCCCCACATCCTCAATGCGAAAGGTGCAACGTATGCGCAATCGGCAGACTGGGGTGTGGCGGAAGCCGAAGGCTTCATTCGTCTCTACGGGATGAGTTCGACCTTGTGGGCTGAGGTCAATCGCGCATGAGTCTGCCTTTGAGCTTCGACGGACTTGACCCGCATTCGCCGCTCGGCCGTACGCTGGAACATCTAAGCGTGTTGGTCTTGAGCGACACGCAGAATCCACCGCGCGCGATCGGCACGGGCGGGATGTTCGATTACCTGCAGGCCCATCTTCCGGGTTTCCGGCATTGCCTGACCGATCATGGTGCGGGTGCGGTCAGCCTCTTGTCCATTCGTGGAAAACCGCGCTTTCTGTTCAATGTGCATCTGGATACGGTGCCGGCGGCACCAACCTGGACGCGCAACCCGCACGAGCTGCTGGTCACGTCCGACCGGGCGATCGGACTCGGCGCCTGCGACATCAAGGGAGCGGCCGCGGCATTCGTGTCTGCCGCCGCGTGCAGCGACGGCGATGCGGCTTTCCTGTTCACTACTGACGAAGAAGCCAACGACTCCCGCTGCATTCCGGCATTCCTTTCGGAGAGCCACGCCTACGACGCGGTGCTCGTCGCCGAACCCACGCGCGTCGAGGCGGTGCTCGCGCATCGCGGCATCGCGTCTGTACAGATGCGCCTCAAGGGGCGTTCCGGGCATGCATCGGCGGACATGGCAGGCACCGACAGTGCTTTGCATCAGTCGGTGCGCTGGGGCGCGCGTGCGCTGGATTTTGTCGACGCACAGCGGCATCAGCGCTTCGGCGGTCTGACTGGCCTGCGTTTCAATATCGGCCGGGTCGAAGGCGGCATCAAGGCGAACATGATCGCCGCGGCCGCAGAAATCCGGTTCGGATTCCGTCCATTGCCGTCGATGGACAGCGAATCCCTGCACACGCAGTTCCGCGAATGCGTCGCGGCGGAATCGATCGCCAGCTATGCAGTGACCTTCGCCGGCCCTTCATTGCCGGCGGGCGATGTGGCAGGCGCCGAGGCACGCCGGCTCGCGGCGCGAGATATTGCCGATGAGCTCGAGCTCACCATCGGCAACGCGGTGGATTTCTGGACGGAAGCATCGCTGTTTTCCGCGGCGGGCTATACCTCGTTCGTATTCGGCCCGGGCGACATTGCCCAGGCGCACGCGGCAGACGAGTGGGTTTCCTTGCAAGAATTGCAGTCCTATACCGCCGCAGTGATCCGGATTCTGAACCATGGACACTAACAAGGACCTGCGCCAGACGATCGTACGCCTGCTTTCGAGCATGGCCAGCGCGAAAGAGATCAACCAGTACCTCAAGCGTTTTTCACAACTCGATGCAAAGCGATTCGCTGTGGTCAAGGTCGGTGGCGCGGTATTGCGCGACGATCTGGAGGCACTCACATCGTCGCTGGATTTTCTCCAGCAGGTTGGCCTGACCCCGATCGTCGTGCACGGTGCGGGTCCGCAGCTGGATGCGGAGTTGGCGACGGCCGGCATCGTCAAGCAGACCATCGACGGACTGCGCGTGACGTCGCCCGAAGCGCTGGCGATCGTGCGGCGCGTGGCGCAAAGTGAAAACCTGCGTCTGGTGGAAGCGCTGCAGAAGATGAACGCGCGGGCGACGTCGATAGTCGGCGGTGTGTTCGAAGCGGAATTTCTCGATCGCGAGCGAATGGGACTCGTTGGCGAGGTCCGCCGCGTCAATCTCGCACCGATCGAAGCGAGCCTGAATGCCGGCTCCATCCCGGTCATCGCGAGCCTCGGTGAAACCATCGGTGGGCAAATCCTCAACGTCAATGCCGATTTTGCCGCAAATGAACTTGTCAAGGTATTGCAACCGTATAAGATTATTTTTCTGACCGCGACTGGCGGGCTGCTCGATGGCGACGGCGCGGTCATCGATTCGATCAATCTCTCCACCGAATACGACCACCTGATGGCCCAGCCGTGGATCAACGGTGGCATGCGCGTGAAGATCGAACAGGTCAAGGATCTGCTCGACAGTCTGCCACTGACTTCTTCTGTTTCGATTACCCGACCTGCGGAGCTGGCCAAGGAGCTGTTTACCCACAAGGGCTCGGGCACGCTGGTGCGGCGTGGCGAGAAAGTTCTGCGCCACGCAAGCTGGCAAAGCCTGGATCTGGATCGCCTGCGCGAATTGATTGAATCGAGCTTTGGCCGAACCCTGGTTGCGGACTACTTCGAGCGCACCCGCTTGCGTCGGGCCTACGTCAGCGAAAACTATCGTGCCGCGGTTATCGTCACCGAGGTCGATGGTCTGGACTACCTGGACAAGTTTGCCGTGCTGGACGACGCGCAGGGCGAAGGCCTGGGACGCGCAGTCTGGCAAGTGATGCGCGATGAGCATCCGCAACTGTTCTGGCGTTCACGCCATGGAAATCCGATCAACCCGTTCTACTATTCCGAGTCGGACGGTTGCTACAAACAGGAAAAGTGGAAGGTGTTCTGGTACGGACTCGACGGTTTTGCGCAAATCGAGCGCTGTGTCGAGCATTGCCGGGAGCGCGTGGCAACGCTGGTGGGCTAGCTTGACCGATCGAGTCGCTACTGACTCGCAAGCAGCCTGCCATGGTAAGCAACGTCAGTGCAGGGCAACGCCCTGGTAAGGTCACCAAATGAGCAGGTCATGAAGAAGATAGGCATCGTAGGCGCCAGGGGATTTGCCGGCGCGGAGTTGATCAAGCTGATCGCAGCGCACCCGGCGTTGGAATTGGTGTTCGTTTCGTCGCGGGAGTTGGCCGGTCAGGGCGTAGCGGGCCAGGTAGCGGAATTCACCGGCGATCTTCGTTACGAGAATCTCGACGCGGAGTCCGTAGCGGCGCGTGGAGCGGATGTCGTGGTCCTTGCGCTGCCGAATGGACATGCGGCAGCTTTCGTTGCCGCCGTCGACGCGGTCGATCCGCTTTGCGTTATTGTGGATTTATCTGCGGATTATCGTTTCAACAGTCAGTGGTACTACGGGCTGCCGGAACTGACGCGTTCACGCTTTGAGGGCACGGCGCGGATCAGCAATCCGGGCTGCTATGCGACCGGCATGCAACTGGCGATCGCGCCTCTGTTGCAGCGGCTGGCGGGGCCGCCGGCCTGTTTCGGCGTGTCAGGCTGGTCCGGGGCTGGAACGACGCCGTCGGACAAGAATGACCCGGACAAACTGCGCGACAACCTGATGCCGTATGCGCTGACTGGCCACCTGCATGAGCGCGAAGTCAGTGCGCAACTTGGACTGCCAGTCGAATTCATGCCGCACGTCGCGCCGCACTTTCGCGGTATCACCCTGACAATCAACCTGTGGCTGCAGCAACCCACGACGCGTGAGGAATTGATCGACGCTTATCGCGAACGCTATGCCAGCGAGCCTCTGGTCCGCATCGTTGACGAGGCGCCGTGGGTGTCACGAATTGCCGGCAGGCATCACGTGGAGATCGGTGGATTTGCGCTCGCAGCTGGCGGCAAGCGCGTGGTGGTCGTGGCGACGATCGACAATCTCCTCAAGGGCGCGGCGACCCAGGCGCTGCAGAATCTCAACATGGCCCTGGGCTTTGCTGAGCTGACTGCGATCCCGCACTAGACATGCTGTACTTTGCTGCAATCGATACAGAATCGCAGGAATCCTCATGAGCGACTTGTTGTGGCAGAAATCCGGTGTCCGTGTTGACGAGCGCATCATGCGCTTTCTCGCGGGCGACGACGTGTTGCTCGATCGTGAATTCTTCCTGCACGATATTGCCGCGAGCATGGCGCACGTGGAAGGCTTGCAGCACATCAACCTGGTGAGCGCGAAGGAATGCGCCGACCTGCTGCGCGAGCTGGGCGTGCTGGCCGAGGACTACCGCGCGGGGCGCTTCATTCTTGACGCGCGCTACGAGGACGGGCATTCGGCGATCGAGGCCCGGCTCACCGAACGCCTCGGCGATGCGGGCAGGAAGGTGCACACCGGGCGCAGCCGCAATGACCAGATACTGGTGGCGACACGGTTGTGGCTCAAGCAGCGTCTCGGCAATCTGGCTGCCCTGTGTCGCGAAGTGGCGCGGGTCTGCCTCGATCGTGCCGCCAACGAATCGCTGCCTATGCCCGGATACACGCACCTGCAGCGCGCCGTCGTTTCGTCAACGTCGATGTGGTTCGCGGGATTGGCCGAAAGCTTTGTGGACAATGCCCGTCGTGCGCTGGATACGCGCGCATGGATCGATGCCAATCCCTTGGGCACGGCCGCAGGCTACGGGGTCAACCTTGCGCTGGATCGGGCGCATACGACGAAAGCGCTGGGATTTGCGCGGATGCAGATCTCGCCAATCTACGCGCAAATCTCGCGCGGCAAATTCGAACTGGCTGCCCTCGACGCACTGGGAACCGCGTTGCTCGATTTGCGCAGGCTGGCCTGGGATCTCTCGCTGTTCACGACCACCGAGTATGGCTTCGTGAAACTTCCCGCCGAATACACGACGGGCAGTTCAATCATGCCGAACAAGCGCAATCCGGACGTGATCGAACTGATGCGCGCGAGCTACGCGTCTGTCGCCGCGGCCAAGGTCGAGATTGAACAGCTGCTGTCGTTGCCCACCGGCTATCAGCGTGATTTGCAATTGTCCAAAGGTTCTATTGTTCACGGATTTGGACAGGGCTTGGCGGCGCTGGAACTGTTGCCGCAGCTGCTCGCACGGTTCGAATGGAATCAGAGCGCCATGCGCGCGGCGATCGATCCGGCAATGTATGCGACAGATGCGGCGATCGAACAGGCGTTGACCGGGGTGCCGTTCCGTGACGCGTATCGTCACGCCGCCGATGGTGCCGATACTGCCGTGACCCGTACGCCCGAGGGGAGTCTCGATGCGCGCGTTTCACCCGGCGCGCATGCTGACCTCGGATTGGCGGAATTGGAACGACGTTGGGCTGCGCTGGAATCCGCGTCGTGAACCGCACGCCCTTCGTCGCGCAGGCGCTGCCCGCGTGGCGACGGGCTGTACTCAAGGTCGGCAGCAGCCTGCTCGCCGCGAACGGAGGTGGCCTGAGCACGCGGCATGCGCTTGGCCTCGCTGCATTCATTGCGGCCAGCCATCGGCAGGGACGGGAGGTCGTGCTGGTTTCGTCGGGTGCGGTGGCGGCCGGGCGGGCGGTGTGCGTGGCGACGCCCGATCTGCGTCACGGTCTGGCGGCCCGTCAGGCGCTCGCTGCAATGGGGCAAACGCAAATGGTGGCATTGTGGCAGCGCTTTTTCGATCGACCTGCGGCGCAGGTGTTGCTGAGCCATGACGATCTGCGCAACCGCCGCCGCTATCTGAATGCGCGCGCGACATTGCGTGAATTGCTCTCGTTGGGCGCGCTGCCGGTGGTCAACGAGAATGATACCGTGGCGGTCGATGAACTCAAGCTTGGCGACAACGACAACTTGGCGGCGATAGTCGCCGCGCTCGTCGACGCGGATTTGTTGCTGATTGCGAGCGATGTGGCGGGTCTCTATTCCGCCGATCCACGCGTCGTCGCCGATGCGCTACCGGTGCAGTGCGTTGAAGGCATCACGCCGGCGGTGTTTGCGATGGCCGGCGGCAGCGGCAGCAGCGTCGGCACGGGTGGCATGCGTACGAAACTGGAGGCAGCGCTCAAAGCGGCCGCCGCAGGGATCGAGACCGCACTGTTCGATGGCACCGACGCGAACGTGTTGACATTGCTGGAAAATGGACAATTGCAAGGTTCGCTGTTTCGCGCTTCGGGCTCGCGTCTGCAGGCGCGCAAGTATTGGTTGCGGCATACGCCCGCCGTCAGCGGTTGCGTCCGCATCGACGCCGGTGCGGTTCGTGCTCTCGCCAGCGGCGGGGCTTCGCTGTTGCCGGGCGGCATCGTCGCAGCGGATGGTGCGTTCGCGCGCGGCGACATGGTCGAGATTGTCGCGCAGGCGGACGGTTCGTCGGTGGCGCGCGGCATTGTGCAATATTCCGCCGCCGAGATTGGCCGGATTGCCGGTCGGCAATCGCGCGATATCGACCTGCTGCTCGGTTACAGCTACGGCGAAAACGTTGTGCATCGCGACGACATGGTGACGACCGGTGCGGTGCCGGCATGAGCGCGACGCTGCGAGATCAGGCCATTGCGGCGCGCGAAGCGTCGCTGGCATTGGCGCGCCTGGATAGCGCGACGAAATGCAGCCTGCTGCACGCGATGGCCGATGCTTTGGCACAGTCAGTCGACGATATTCTCGAAGCGAATTCCCGCGACATGCAGGCCGCACGCGAAAAGGGCATTGCGGGTGCCATGCTGGATCGACTTCATCTGGACACCGCGCGCATGGCGGCGATGATAACGGGAGTCCGCGCGATTGCTGATCTGCCCGATCCGGTTGGCGCGATTACGCGACGCGATGAGCGACCCAATGGTTTGCGCATCGAACGCGTGCGCGTGCCACTCGGCGTGATTGCGATGATCTACGAAGCGCGGCCCAACGTGACTGCGGACGCTGCGGCCTTGTGCCTGAAAGCGGGTAACGCGGTGATACTGCGTGGAGGATCCGAAGCGCTGCAGTCCAATCGGGCGATTGCATCGGTGCTGCAGAATGAATTGCGCGTTCACGGGCAGCCGGAAGCCGCGTTGACCTTGGTCACGGATACGCGTCGCGAGGCCATGATTGAACTTCTGCAGTTGGCCGAATATGTCGATCTCGCAATCCCCCGGGGTGGCGAGGGGCTGATCCGCTTTGTCGCCGAACATGCGCGAGTGCCGGTCATCAAGCACTATCGAGGGGTTTGCCATTTGTACGTGGATGCGAGCGCCAATCCGGATCTCGCAATGAACTTGCTGATCGATGGCAAGACGACGCGGCCCGGCGTTTGCAACGCGCTCGAGACCTTGCTGGTGCATCGCGAGATTGCGCCGCATTTTGTTCCGCGCGCCGTGACGGCGTTGCAGGATCATGGCGTGGAAGTGCGTGGCTGCGAGCGCAGCCGTGCGCTAGCGTCGGGAGTGCGACCGGCTGCCGAAGCGGACTATGCCGCGGAATTTCTGGATCTGGTGATTGCCTTGCGCATCGTTGACGATTGCGATGTGGCAATTGCGCATATTTACCGCCATGGCTCCGATCATACGGAAGTGATCGCGACCGAAGACGCCGCGCTTGCCGAACATTTCGTTCGATCGCTGCGCTCTGCCGTGGTCATGGTGAATGCCTCGTCGCGCTTCAGCGATGGCAGTGAGCTCGGACTGGGTGCCGAGATCGGCATTTCGACGACGCGGCTGCATGCCTACGGCCCGATGGGTGCCGAATCGCTGACGGTCGAACGCACGGTGGTGCGTGGGGCAGGGCAGGTGCGCCACCCGCCGAAGTAGCGACTCGCGCTGCGATGATTCGTTAGAATCAGACCGATGCGAGTCAAGAATCCAGATGCTCCCGATTGCGAGACCTTGCGCTTTGCGTCACAGGACCGGGTGCTCGTTCTCGCGCCGCACCCTGACGACGAGACCATTGCCTGCGGCAGCGCGATCACGACCGCGTTGAAATCGAGGGCACAAGTTCGGATCGTGTTGGCGACCGACGGCGACAACAATCCGTGGCCGCAACGCCGCCTCGAACGGATCTGGCGCATCGGCGCGGCCGATCGGCGTCGATGGGGCGCGCGCCGGCGAGCCGAGGCGGATGCGGCGCTCGATAGGCTCGGTGTCCATGCAACGCAACGTCGATATTTGGGCTGGCCTGATCAGGGCTTGACGGAATTGTTGCTCGGTGACGGCGATTCCGCTGCCGCCCGCATCGCGGCCGAAATTGTGGAATTTGCGCCGACGCACATCTTCAGTCCATCGCTGCGCGACACACACCCGGATCACAGCGCGTTGCATGTGCTTGTGTGGGCGGCATTGCGCCGTTGTGCGCTTACTCCCGAGCGCTATGACTACCGTGTGCATGGCCTCGAGTCTGCGGTTCCGACGCACGTCGCACTTCACAGCTCTCTCAAGCACGTGGCCATCGATTGCCATCGCAGTCAATTGCAATTCGGGCGGCAACGACTTGAACGATTTGCGCGCTTGCCCGAGACGTTCGAGCGTGCAACCGGCGAGCCCCGGACATCGGTTGAATGCGGGCGTGAAAGCGCGGTGCGCTGCGACGTATGGCGTCAGTGGTGCGGCCAGCGCCTGTTGGCCGTTGGCGTGGCGCGCGACGGCAGTATCGTGGCTGCCCACGCACGACTCCCGCGATTCGGTGCGAATGCGACCTGGGAATCGGCGAATCCCATGCCGACTCAGCCAGTTCCACTGCGTCGCATGCGGGGCAACTGGCACTTCGAGTTACCGTGGGGCGACGCGCGCATGACGTATCTGAAGCTCGATCATCATCCCCGTGGCGTGTGGATTTTTGATCAAGCATCGTGGCTGCTAGGGTCGGCCGCGCCCGGCATCGCAACTGCAACGCCGAACGCTGCCTTGCACAGTTCGGACTAGTCAGGGGGCGACGCGCTGAATGCCGTCCGCAAAGATCCGATCGATCGCCACATAATCCCAATACGTTCCGCTCATGACCATCATCGAGAGCAGGTTCACGCTGTCTTCGTAGTAGCCCTCCTGACGGGTGCGCACGCTGTCGTAGACGGCATTCAACCAGGTCTGCTGGGACGGCGTGACCATCGCGGCGACGCCAAACGGAGCGGCAAAGAAGCTCGTGAAATAGCTGGTCGTGATCGGCGTCCCGTTGAGCAGATAGCCGGGGTGAATGTTCGTTGCGATGTTAGCGCTGGCGGTCTGTACCCATTGCGACATTCGCCGCGCCTGGCGGGCACTGTCGACGTCACTGTGCAGCAGCGCCTGGGTTGCGAGTCGCCACGGTACGCGACCGGCGTTGTAGTTGTAATGGCCGTCGTGTGCGCCTTCGAGAAAATTCGCCGGCGCCGGCTTCAGGCTCGTCGAGTTGGCAGTCTCCCGCACGGCGAAATCCGGCACCAGACCGGTACTCGCGGCGTAGGTGAGCTGCAAGTGTTCGATCACCTCACGCGTCGCAACGATGGCATCTTTCCAAATCGTCAGGCCGCTGGCGCTCGCGAAACTGACGAAATGGGACGGCATGAAATCCGACGGCCGCGTTGTATATTGATTGTATTGTGCACCATTGGCTTCGACCCAGTCGCCGAGCAGGGGCAGGTAGGTCACTGGCCCGGTCACCGATTCGGCTTGGCCGGCGATCACCAGCAAGGCCTTGTTCAAATAGGCTATCGCGCCCGCGTTGCCCCACTGCCGGTCTGCCAGCAAAAGGCCGAGCGCGATATCGCTGTCACCGTCATAGGCGCTGTCGTTGCCTTCCTGCGTCTGTCCGGCGCTGTTGATGTTCCAGCTCATCAGGCGTGGATCACCTGCGCTATGGTGGGCATTGAAGTAACGGTACAGCCCGTCGAAAATCGTTCGCGCGTCGGGGTCGGCACCCGCCATCAGCGCGACGATGACCATGCCGTAGCCTTGTCCCTCGGACACGGTATTGTCGTTGCCATCGGTATTGCAAACGACCCGATACATTGCATGCCCGCCGCCATCAGTTCCCGCTGCGAGCAGGTAGGCGGACTTCCAGTGCGCATAGGCGTCACGAACGTCCTGATCGAGTTGCGCCTGGGTGTGATTCGACGGCCGGATCGCGCCGAACGCATAGTTCACATGTTGCGGGAACGGAAACGCCGACTGAGCCGCCACCGGCTGGGCCACGCACAGCGTAGCCGCAAGCAACAAGGTACTGAACGCACGCATGACTCTCTCCCATTCGCGAAGGTCGAGCATGACGTCAGTCGGTGGATCCTGCTGAGGATGCCGTCGCACACCGGGACATCCGGCATCTACGATCCACGCCGATCAGGCGTCACGCACTACCAGCAAACGCAATTCGGTCATGTCTTCTATCGCGTAACGGATTCCCTCACGGCCGAGCCCGGAATCCTTGACGCCGCCATAGGGCATATTGTCGACGCGGAAGCTCGGCACGTCGCCGACCAGGACACCGCCGACGTCGAGTTCGTCCCAGGCGCGCATCGCTTTGCGCACGTCGTAGCTGAACAGTCCGGCCTGCAATCCGAAGTCGCTGTTGTTGACCAGCTTCAGCGCGTCCTCGAAGTCGGTGTATTGCTGTAGCAGCACTACGGGTCCGAACGCTTCCATGCAGCTGACTTTCTGCGCCGGATCGACGTTCTCCAACACCGTCGCCTCAAGCATCGCCTTGTCGCGCTTGCCGCCGCAGAGCAGGCGCGCACCGGATTTCACGGCGGCCTGGATCCATTCATCCAGGCGAGCTGCTTCCTTTTCGTCGATCATCGGACCGATGAACGTGTCTTCTTTCTTGGGGTCGCCCATCTTCAAGGTCTTCACCTTGGCGACCAGGCGCTCGCGCAGCGGGGCGTAAAGATCAGCATGCGCCAGGATGCGCTGCACACTGATGCAACTTTGTCCCGATTGGTAGAAAGCGCCAAAAACCAGGCGTTCGACGACGAAGTCGAGACGGTCGCCCTGGTCCGCATCCACGATGCACGCCGCGTTTCCACCCAGTTCGAGGACCACCTTCTTCTTGCCGGCGCGCGCTTTCAGATCCCAGCCAACGCCGGGCGATCCGGTGAACGAGAGCAGCTTGAAACGCTCGTCGGTCGTGAACAGATCTGCGCCATCGCGATGTGCCGGCAGAATCGAAAATGCACCGCTGGGCAAATCGGTTTCCGCAAGTACCTCGCCAATGATCAGCGCACCGATCGGCGTACGGCTGGCGGGCTTCAGCACAAACGGACAACCGGCGGCGATCGCCGGCGCGACTTTGTGCGCTGCCAGATTCAGCGGAAAATTGAACGGTGAAATGAACGAGCAGGCTCCAATCGGGACACGCTTGGAAAATCCGCGATAGCCTTTGGCTCGCGCAGAAATTTCCAGGTTGATGACTTCTCCATCAATCCGCACGGCCTCTTCGGCGGCGACCTTGAAGGTGTCGATCAGACGTGTGACTTCGCCGCGGGCATCCTTGATCGGTTTGCCAGCCTCGATGCACAGCGCCATCGCCATTTCTTCGTAGCGTTCCCGGAAGCGCGTGACGCAGTGTTCCAGCACGGCCTGGCGCTGATACGGTGCGAAGCGGCGCATCGCGTCCTGCGCACCGACTGCTGCCGTAATGGCCTGGTCGATCGCTTTCGCATCGGCCAGCGCGACGCGCGTCGCGACCTCGCCGGTGTACTTGTCAGTGACCTCAAGATCGGTATTGGCGGCGACCGGCTTGTTGGCGAGGTAGTAGGGGTATGTGGGCTTGAGCATGACTACGACTCCGAAATTATCGATCACTTGTCATCTGTCACTTATTACCTGTCAGTGTTCGCCCTGCGGTATCGAAGGGTGAGCAGTGCACCAGCGTAAGTGTGCCGGCAGCTCATTGCGAGTTTCCCAGGCAAATTTCCGAGTCGCTTCTCAAGGCAATCGGCACGAAGCGTGTAAGACGAAACATCCGCACATTTCGGCAGGTAGATCCAAAAACTCGTCTCAGCAAGTCCCTTGTGTCGAGGAACACCGTTCGTACTTCGATACCTCAGCACGAACGGATTACTTGATCGCTGTCCTTGCGAACGGATTTCATATTCGCAAAGTCCTTTTTGCTGCCGTCGACTTTTGCTGCGTTCGAGGCCCTTCATAGAAGCCGTCGACTGAAAGGCGCAAGCAAAACTAGCAGCGAGTTCGTGTTGATCTCGGCAACTGCGCACCCCATTCACAGCTCAAACCTGCTCGCTCAATTCCTTGATCTCGCGGTTCAGTACCCGGTCGTTGTCCGAGTAGTCGATTGGCACGTCGATCAGATGCACGCCGGGTGTATCGAGGCAGTGCTTGAGCATCGGGGCGAACTCGGCGGCGGATGAGGGGCGGTGGCCGTGCGCGCCGTAGCTTTCGGCGTATTTGACGAAGTCGGGGTTGCCCATGTCCATGCCGAAGTTCGGAAAGTGCATATGTGCCTGTTTCCATTTGATCATGCCGTAGGCATCATCACGCAGCAACAGTACGGTCAGATCCAGACCCAGTCGCACCGCGGTTTCGATCTCCTGCGAATTCATCATGAAACCGCCGTCACCGGCGACGGCGACGACTTTGCGCTTCGGGTGCACGATCTTCGCGGCGATCGCCGAGGGCAAACCGGCGCCCATGGTGGCCAGCGCGTTGTCGAGCAGCAGCGTGTTTGGCTGACGGCAGCGGTAGTAGCGTGCGTACCACAGTTTGTACATGCCGTTGTCCAGGCACAGGATGCCGTCATCGGGCATCACGCGACGCGTGTCAGCGACCAGCTTGACCGGGTACATCGGGAAGCGATCATCGTCGCCACCTTTGGCCAGATGTGCGTCGTGGTGCCCGCGCACGCTGTCGAAATACGAGAAGTCCCAGTGCGACTGCGCGGACACACTTTGTTTCAGCTGCCAGATCGAATTGGCGATATCGCCCACGACTTCGATCTGCGGGAAGTAGACCGTGTCGACCTCGGCGCTGGAGAAGTTCACATGGATAACCGTGCGCAAACCGCGACGCATGAAAAACGGCGGCTTCTCGATCACGTCGTGACCGGTGTTGATGATGCAGTCGGCGTGCTCGATGGCGCGGTGCAGGAAATCGCCATCCGACAGGGCGGCATTGCCGAGCCACAGCGGGTGATCTTCATCAACCACGCCTTTGCCCATCTGCGTAGTGAAGAACGGAATGCCCGTCTGGTCGATGAATTCGCGCAGCATCTTGGAGCAGGTTTTGCGATTCGACCCCGCACCGAGCATCAGCAACGGGCGCTTGGCCGCGACGATCGCCGTGGCGGCACGTTGGACCGCCTTGTCATCGGCGATCGGTCGACGGTGATAGCTGGCGGGAATCAGGATGACATCGGTTTCGTCGCGGGCGATGTCTTCCGGCAGTTCCAGGTGCGCTGCACCGGGACGTTCTTCTTCGGCGCGGCGGAATGATTCACGCACACGCGCCGGGATATTGTCGGCCGAAACAATCTGCCGGGTGAACTTGGTCAGCGGTTTCATCATGTCGACAATGTCGACAATCTGGAAATGTCCCTGTTTGGACGCTTTCACCGGCTTTTGTCCGGTGATCATCAGCATCGGCATGCCACCGAGCTGGGCATACGCCGCCGAAGTGACGAAGTTGGTCGCGCCGGGGCCGAGCGTCGCGAGGCAGACGCCTGCCTTGCCCGTCAGACGTCCGTAGGTGGCGGCCATGAAGCCCGCGGCTTGTTCATGGCGCGTCAGGATCAACCGGATCGACGAGTTGCGCAGCGATTCGAGCAGATCGAGATTTTCCTCGCCGGGAATGCCGAAGACGTATTCGACTCCTTCGGCTTCCAGTGCCTTGACGAACAGATCCGACGCCTTCATGGCTCGCTCCCTCGGTGCGGTATCCGATTCTGGTGTGCCCGCTGGCCGCGCGTCAACGCGCGCGATCATTCATCGTCCGGCGTCGCGCGCAGGCGCAGCTCTCCGTCCGCGAGTCGCGCGCGCAGTGATTGCCCTGGTTCGACCTCGCCAGCGCTGCGAATGATACGACCACTTTCGGCGTCGAACAGGATTGCGTAGCCGCGTGCGAGAGTCGCCAGCGGGCTGACGGCGTTGAGTGCACGGGCCAATTCGGCTACTTGCGCCGCGCGCTGTTGCAAACCCACAACTCCGGAGCGTACAAGGCGGTTCTTCAGCCCGAGGCTCTCCTGCCGCGCGTGATCGATGCGTAGTCCCGGATGCGCCGCGCGCAAGCGTCCTTGCAAGGCAAGCATGCGCTGATCAAGACGATGTGCATCGCGCGCCCGGGCATGTTGCAGTCGACGCTGCAACCCATCCAGACGCGCCCGGCCCAAATCCAGGCGGGTCTGCGGACGCATCGCGTCCAGACGCAAGCGCAATCGATCCAGGCGTTGCGCGAGTCGTTCCCGATGTCGTTGCGCGAGCAGTGTCAGGCGCTGGCGGCGATGCAGCAGTGTCCGCTGCAAGTCCAGACTCTCCGGCACCAGCAACTCGGCCGCTGCCGAGGGCGTTGCGGCCCGCAGATCCGCGACAAAGTCGGCGATGGTCACATCGGTCTCGTGACCGATCGCAGCGACCAGTGGAATTGCGCTGGCATAGATGGCTCGCGCAACGGCTTCGTCATTGAAGGCCCACAGATCCTCGATAGAGCCGCCGCCACGGGTGAGGAGCAGTACGTCGTAACGTCCCGCTCGCGACGCCAGCGCGATCATCGCGGCAATCGCGGCCGGCGCCTCGCGTCCTTGCACGGGGACCGGCAGTATCTCCACATCGACCAACGCGAAGCGTCGACGCAGCACACTGATGACGTCGCGCACGGCGGCGCCGCTGGGCGACGTGATCACGCCGATGCGGCGCGGTAGCGAGGGGAGGGGGCGCTTGCGCGCGGCATCGAAAAGTCCTTCGGCGCCGAGCCGCGCCTTCAACTGTTCGAATTCGCGCTGCAGCGCTCCAGCACCCGCTTCCTCCATGTGTTCGACGATCAGCTGGAATTCGCCGCGTGCCTCGTACAGGCTGACACGCGCCCGGATAAGAACATGCATACCGTCCGCGGGTCGGAATTTCAGCCACGTGCTGCGCGGCTTGAACATCGCGCAACGCACTTGTGCACTCGTATCTTTCAGGCTGAAGTACAAATGTCCGGAAGCCGGGCGCGAGAAATTCGACAGCTCGCCATCGAGCCAGATCATCGCGTAGCGATCTTCCAGCAGGTCGCGCACGTCCCGGGTCAGCGTCGACGGGGTGTAGACCTCTCGGACGCTGGAATATCCGGCGCTGTCCTCAGACATGGAATCGGTGACGTACGGTCGCCGTACGAAGTCGGCGGGCGAGCAGTGTAGGCAGTCCGGCGGCGTCCGACAATTGCCGCCGCCACTTTTGACAGGCGGCGAATGTTCAGATGTTGGCGGTATAGTGTCGGCACCATACGGAGGCACGATGAGCGCAGAAGACACGACCGGCGCGGGATCCGAATCGACCGCCAGCGCGAAGACCGCGAACTCGGTGGAACGCGCCCTGCGGCAACGCATCGACACGTTCGTCGCGGGATGGCGCAGTGGACTGGCGGAAGGCTGGGACGCCGCGCGGGCCAGCGTTTTGCATGAGGAACTCGAAGGGATCGCTGCGGCGGCCGACGCGCAGAACCTGACCGAACTGGCCGAGCCGGCGATGGAACTGACGGTCTTCCTGTGTTCGTTCGTCGAATCGAGCGCGATGCCGAGTCCGGTTCAGCGGCAATCGCTGGACGCGATGATCGAGCGCCTCGGTGGAATGGTGGCCAAGCCGGTCGCGAAAGGATCCCGCCGCGCCGCGCCAGTGGCCAGCGTTCGAGGCGTTGTGCACTATTTGCGTCCGCCCGGTCGTGAAATCGAAGCGCTGCCTCCGTTTCTCGGGTCGCAACGATTCCTGGTCCGGCCGTTTGAAGACCCGGACGGCGTCGTCATGGCGTTTTCGGAAGGCACGCCGGACCTGTTGCTGGTCGACGATGCCTTTGTGCCGCAGCTTCATGCTGTGCTCGACGCGGCGACGCGCGCCCGCGAAGCGCAGCGTGAGCCGCCATTGTGCGTCGTGCTGTCGGAAGTGGATGAAGTGGCGCGCGTGCTGTTCGCACAGCGCGCCGGCGCCGACGCGGTCATCTCATCGCGGGACCCGGTCGCGATCCTGGCGCGCATTGAAGAAGCGCTGGAACAACGCCGCAGCCTCGGATATCGCGTGCTGGTCGTCGAGGACGATCCCTGGCAGGCGAAGTTCTGTGAATCGATCCTGCATCATCGAGGCATCAGCACACAGGTGGTCGGCGACGCGGCCGGTGTGGTGAGCGCGGTGCAGAGTTTTCATCCCGATCTGGTGCTGCTCGATTTCTATCTGCCGGACGGCAATGGCATCGAGGTTGCGCAGGCCATTCGCGCCGAACCCGGCTACGCATTCCTGCCGGTTGTTTTTCTGTCCGGCGAACAGGATCTGGACAAGCGCTTCGACGCCATTTCGATGGGCGGCGACGATTTCCTGACCAAGCCGGTCAAGCCCCGCCATTTGTTGATGACGGTGGAAAGCCGCGTCCGCCGCGCTCGCGCGCTCGGACATTCGCAGGCGACCTCGCGCGGTGAGCGGCGCGGCATCCTGTCGGGGCGCGACTCGTTTCTGCAGGAACTTGAGCGTACGCCGAACGTTTCGCCGGAAACGTGTGCGGCACTGGTCTATCTGGCCGTCGACAACGTCGATGCCATCCGCGACCGGATCGGTTTCGTGGCGGGCAGCACACTGGCGCAGCAACTGGCGGCCGCGCTTGCCGCGGAAGTGCCCGTCGCGCGTCCTTTGTGTGCTTATGGAGAATTTGCTTTTCTGGGTATCGCACGCGAAGTGGACGAATTGGCCCTGCGCGATGCGCTGCAAAAGGCGCGTGAGCGTCTGGCTGCGCGTACCTGGCTGTCGGCCGAGGAAGGGCTCAAACTGGGATTCACCCTGGTAGCGCAACGCATCGCGACCACGAGCAAGCCGGACGCGTTGATCCGCCGCGTTCGACAGCTCGGCATCACCGCTCAGGCAGCCGGGGGCAATCGCAGTGAATTCGATCTGCGTGATCCGGCTGCCGCCAGCGAGGATCCTCGCGTCCGCCTCGTGCGAGCGGTCTTGCGTGGGCCGGCGGATGCGCGCACGACGGTGCTGGACTTCCAGCCACTCGTGCCGCTGGCCGGACAGTTGACCGGGCAGTACGTGGTGCGGCTGCGTCTGCAGCCGCCCAAGTCAAGCCAGCCGATTTCGATCGAGGCCGCCGAATACCTGCCGATCGCCCGGGATCAGGGTTTGCTCGGGGCACTGGATCGGCGCTTGGCACGCAGCGCGCTGGCCCAGCTTCGAGCCGCCGCTGTGCCTGCCGATCAGCTGCGACTGTACTTGTCCCTTTCTGCAGAATCTCTGCTGGATGCTGCCTTCGCGCCGTGGCTTGCCGCCGAGCTGCGCGCCCACAGCGTCGCGCCGAACGCGCTGGCGCTGGAGTTTCACAGCGCTGATCTCATCGAGCACCAGCCCGGCGATGCCTCAATCGAAGCGCTGCAACGGGTTGGCGCACGCTTGTGCCTGCATGTGGACGATGATTCCGAAGGCACGCAGCACTGGTTGAGTCATGCAGCGTTCGGCCTCGTGCGATTCGCGCGTCCAGTTCCCCCGCCGGACGGTACGCTCAAGGGATCGCCGTGGTCGCTGGTCGCGAATCGTTTCGCCGGCGCCAAGGCGCTGGGCAAGACGGTGGTCGCCGAAGGAGTGGTCGACATGCTCGACATCAGCGAACTACTGCGCAGCGGTGCGCATTACGCACACGGCATCGCGCTCTGCGACTGGATGACGGATTTCAATTTCGACTTTGCCCACGCGGTTCTGTAGCCGATCTTTAGCAACGTGCGGGACGCGGCTCCCGAACTCCGCGTAACCGTCACCCGCGTCAAAAGGAAGCGCAAGCTATTTTTCGCCGCTGATCTGCGACGCGGCGTGGGGTGAAGAAGCCGATTGCGCGAACGCGTCGGCCTGTACGGTCGGCGCTTGCGCATTGCGTTGCCGGGCATCGCGATGCGCGCGCACGAATCGCGCGAACAGGCTGAATCCCAGCAGCGCCAACACGATGGCCAACGGCCAGGCGATCACGCTCGGCCAGATGAGCCCGATGACCGCGGTCGCGGTCAGGACTACGCTGGCCCAGGGCAGCGAGGCGGCCTCGGCGCGACCCAGAACGCGCTGATTGCCCAATGCCGCGCCGACGTTGTGAGCCAAGCGCAACATGCCTGCGGCCGCGCGGCCGGAGCTGCCGCCACCGCGGTGCACGCGGGTCTTTCCATCGGCACCGCGAAGCACGCGTTTGCGCTTCAGCACGATTTCGGTCGCATTGCGCAGATCTGCTTCGTACTGGGCTTCCATCGTCTTCGCAAAATCCGCATTCTCGACAGCAATGTCTATTTCACAATTGCCCAGCCAGCTGGCGATGTTCAGATTGCTGGAGCCGACGCGCGCCCAGCGTGAGTCGCAGACGGCGGTCTTGGCGTGTAGCATCGATCCGTTCCATTCGTACACACGGACGCCGGATTCGAGCAGCGGGCGATAACCGGCGCGCGACAATCGCGCGACGGCGGGAATATCACTGGCGCCCGGCACGAGCAGACGCACGTCGACGCCATCGCGTGCCGCGGCACCAAGCGCCTGCACGTAAGGCGCGAGTCCGACGAAGTACGCATCCGTCAACCAGAGCCGCTTGCGCGCCATCGCGGCGATCAGTTGGTCCAGACGAAACAGGCCCGCCGTCGCAGGCACCGTAGCGATGACCCGCACATCAACATCGCCGGCCGGACTGGTTGCGACCGCAGTAATCTCCGCTGGCAACGCGCTGCCCAATTGAGCCCAACTGTCGGCGAAGGCGCTGGCGAGCTCGGTGACTGCGGGGCCATGCAATACGACACCGGTATCGCGCCAGGGCGGTTCGGATTTGGCGGAGTTGCCGAGCCACTTCTCGGACAGGCAAACGCCGGAAACGAAGCCCACGGTGCCGTCGACGACGAGCAATTTGCGATGGTCGCGACTGATCCAGCCAGTAGGGCTGTCAAAGCGCGGCGGATTCCACACACGCACCTCGACGCCGGCAGCGATCAGGCTGTTCCAGTAGGCGCGCCGTGCTTCCCGGAAACAGCCCAGCCAGTCGCGCAGCAGAAAGACGCGCACACCAGCCGCCGCGCGTTCGATCAGCGCATCGCGGAAGCGTCTGCCCACCGTGTCGTCGCGAATGATGTAATTTTCCAGTAATACGCTGTGCCTGGCACTAACGATCGCGGTGAGCCACGCGTCGAAATGTGCTTGCGCATCGATCAGCAATTCGACCCGATTGCCGCCGCTGAGCGGTGAACCTGCGGCGCGACTGAAGGCTTGTTCGGCCATGCGCCGCAGCGGGGATTGGCCACTATGCGTGGCTGGACTGGACGTTGAGTGGTTCATGCGCCGCAGTTTACCCGGCAGCGTGAGCCTGCGCAGATGCGTGCTTTCGGCTGATTGGTGGGATTCAGGTTCGCGGCGCGCGCCGGATGGGGAAGGTCGACAGCTACGGGCAGCGCCTTCGTTGGCCGGCACAAATCGTGATCCAGTCCGACCCGCGCCGCCAGAGTTCAGCGGCGCAAGGTCACCCGGTTGCTTGCAGGCGTGCCCGGGTTGCGACGGCGATGTCGATCACGCGTTCGAGCGCGGCTTGCGTACCGGCGGGCTGCAGCGCGGCGTCGCTCCACGCGAGGCACGCCCGGTTCAACGCGATCGCGCCGCAGAATCCGCACGATGCACGCAGGCGATGCACCCGCTCGCGCAAGCGCTGGTCATCGTGATGCGCGGCGCCGTCGCGCAATTCGTCCGGCAATAAAGCAAGTTCCTCGACAAACTGCGCCCGCATTGCTTGCACGACATCCGTATCGCCGCAACTGGAAAGGGCTTGTGCATCATCGAGCAGTACTGTTTCGTCGATTGCCTTTGCAGTGCGTGCGGAAACCGCGTCGACCAGCACGTCTTCGGCCGGCGTCAGGTGAAGCACCTGGCGGACTACCTCGATCAGTACCTGGATCGAAACGGGTTTGGGCAGCGTCGCCGAGAAACCATTCTGCAGCAATTGATTGCTTGTGGATTGGTGCATTTCGGCACTGGTGGCGATGCTGGCGCTTGCGTGTGAAAGCGTGGCCGGGTCGGCGCGCAGGCGCTGCAGCACTTCCGGGCCACCCAATTGCGGCATGTTGAGGTCCAGCAGCAGCAGATCGAAATGTTCGTCGCTGGCCCGGCGCAAGGCATCGGCGCCATCCGCGGCGGTCTCGCATGCAAAGCCGTATTCAGCCAACACGGTGGCGAAGAATTGCAGGGACAAGGGGTTGTCGTCGGCGATCAGGATGCGCGGCATGGCTGTGCGTCGGCGTCGGTGCAAGGCAGAATGGCGCGATGGACGATTCGGATCAAGTCTTCTGATGCCATACCGTGGACGCTGCGTGGCATTCGTCGGGGCGTTGTTGGCCGCCAAGGTGGCGGTGGCCCTGGAATTGCGAGCCGATAGCATCGAGGCGGCGGAGGCGCGTTTCTCGACAGTAGTCCTGCATGTGGATCCCGCACCACTGGGACGTCTCGCGCTGCGGCTGGATATCGCCGAGGCTGAGGTTCCGACGCTGGGCGTGCAGCATCAGCCGCTGAGCGTTCGTTGTGAGCTCGCACGTGACGAAGCGCGCTGGCGCTGCAGGGGAACGCTGCAGTGGGGAGCACGCGCCGCGCCTGGCAAAAGCATGGATCTGAACGCGTCCTTCGATGCGAATTCGATGGACCTGGACGTGCGCGGTGGTGAGTTTCGCGCGACGATTTCCAGCGAACCTCCGCTGCCCGGGAAGTGGCGCGTTGTCGTGAAAGACCTGCCGCTGGCCTGGCTCAACGCGGCACTGGTTGCGCAGTGGCCTGCGGCGAAACTCGGTTCCGGCACGCTGGATGCCGATGCGAAACTCGGTACGTTGCCGGATGGAATCGATGCGCATGGCCACTACGCGCTGCATGACTTGTCACTCGATACGGAAGACGGCCGCATTGCTGCGGCGCACGTGACTGCCGAAGGATCGCTGGCCCTGCACGCGCCGCACTCGCGACTCTCCATCGAGAACGACGGGACGCTGAAGGGTGGAGAAATACTCGTTGGGCCTTTTTACGCCAAATTACCGAGTTCGCCCGTCTCGCTGAGTTGGAGCGCAAGCCAGGCTGGCAAGACCGCGTGGGACATCAGTCGCTTTCAGGTAGACGATGCGCAGGTGCTGCACATCGAAGCGAGCGCGAGCATCGATCCAACCCAGGCCGAGCCGCTACTCACATGGTCAGTTGGCCGGGTCGATCTGGTCCTGCCGCTGGCCTACACGCGCTACGGGCAAGCGATGCTTGCACCGCGTTCGCTGGGTGAACTGACAACACAAGGCACGCTCAAGGGATCGGCGCGGCTGGACGAACGCGGTATCCGCGCATTTGCCGTGCAGGCTGAAAATGTCGGTATTGATGACGCGCAACGGCGAGTCTCGGTACACGGTCTGAACGGCGGCATCGACTGGCGCCGCGACGAGGTTGCGCCAGGCACAAGCCTGGCCTGGCAGGCGATGGAACTGTACCGACTGCCGTTCGATGCGGCGAAGTGGAATTGGCGCAGTGTGGACGGCGTGCTGGCGTTGCAGGACACGACCAGCCTGCCGTTGCTCGGAGGCGCGGTCGATATCCTGCAGTTTTCATTGAGCCCGGCGGCACAACGCGGCGATCGCCTGCATGCGTCCATCGCGATGCACGATATCGACATGCGGCGTTTCAGTGGCGCGCTGGGATGGCCGGAATTTGGCGGCGTGCTGGGCGGCGGCGTGCCTGTCCTTCGCTACCGCGACGAACGACTCGAAATCGGTGGCGGTCTGATGCTCAATGTGTTCGACGGTACGGTCAACGTGACGGACCTGAGCATTGAACGGCCCTTCGGCGTCGCACCCGTGCTCACCACGGATATCGCCTTTTCGAATCTGGATCTGAAGCTGCTGACTGGCACCTTCGATTTCGGCGAAATTTCCGGGCGCCTGTCGGGCGCCATCAAGGCCTTGCGCCTGCTCGGCTGGAGCCCGGTCGCTTTTGATGCAGAGCTGCACGCGCTGGAAGGAGGCAAGATCAGCCAACGCGCGGTGAACAATCTCTCCTCGGTCGGCGGCGGAATCGGAGCCGGGCTGCAGGCCAGTCTGATGCGCGTGTTCGACAGTTTCGGATATTCGCGCCTGGGCCTGCATTGCCGCCTGGAGAACAACGTCTGCCATATGGGAGGACTTGATTCAGCCGGGCAGGGATACAGTATCGTCGAAGGCCGCGGACTGCCGCGGATCACCATCGTCGGACATCAGGGCGAGGTCGATTGGCCGGTGCTGGTGGAGCGGCTGAAGGCCGCCACCTCCGGTACTGCGCCGGTCATCCGATAGTTTCATTATGGAGAAATACCGATGCGCAAGTTTGTTTTTGCGAGCCTGGCTCTTGTGCTGACGGTGTTGTCGGCTTGCGTGACGATCAACGTCTATTTTCCCGCGGCTGCAGCGGAAAAGGCGGCGGAACAGTTCATCGGTACGGTGATCGGCGCTGCGCCGGCCAAGCCCGACGAGCCCAAGTCCGAAGCGCCCGGTCATTCGCCGCAGGGCAGCGTGCTCGATTTCGTGATCGGTAGCGCCCACGCCGCAGAAGCCGACCTCAATATCCAGACTCCGGCGCTGCGCGAGATCCAGGCACGCATGAAGCAGCGTTTCGACGGCCAGCTGTCGACCGCGTTAGCAAGCGGCGCTGTTGGCTTGGGCAAGGACGCTCTCGTGGTCCTGCGCGATGCGGCCAAGGTGGCCCTCGGCGACCGCGCGGCGCTCAACCAGGCTGTCGCTGACGACAACCGGGATCGGGCCGCGGTTTACCGTGAAATCGCCCAGGCCAATGGCCATCCGGAATGGGAAGGGCAGATTCGCAGCACTTTCGCCAAACAATGGGTCGAGCAAGCGCGCGCTGGCTGGTATTATCAAGATGCCTCGGGCGCCTGGAAGCAGCGCTGACCGAGGCGATCCCTTTGATCTGGAGTTTGCTGCGCCCGCCCGCGTCCAGGGAGTTCCGCCGTCGTCACGGTCTATCGTGTGCGGACAGTGGCAGCCCAACGCGTTGCGGGCGTCGTTGTCATTGATGAATACCTTTGAAGTCGATATCACCGACCTGTCGCACGACGGTCGAGGCGTGGCGCGCCATGAGGGCAAGGCGATCTTTGTCAGCGGCGCATTGCCCGGCGAACGCGTGCGCGTGCAGCAGGTCAAGCGTCACCGGAATTTTGACGAAGCGCAGCTCGATGGCCTGTTGACGCGTTCAGCGGACCGGGTGGAACCGCGTTGTGCACATTTTGGCGTCTGCGGCGGTTGTGCTCTGCAGCATCTGTCGCCGGAAGCACAGATCCTCGCCAAGCAGCGCGTGCTCGCCGAAAATTTCGAGCGCATCGGCAAGGTCGAACCCAAGACCTGGCTGCCGGCATTGACGGCCGATCCCTGGGGTTACCGGCGCAAGGGTCGCCTGTCGGTCAAGTACGTGGACAAGAAAGGTCGTGTGCTGGTCGGTTTCCGCGAGGAAAACGGCCGTTACGTGGCCGACATTGCGCGTTGCGAAGTGCTCCATCCGGCAGTCGGCACGCGGATTGCCGCGCTCGCCGAAATGGTTGGCACGCTCGCCGCCGTGCGGGAAATTCCACAGATTGAAATTGCCGCCGGTGATGACACGGTCGCGCTGATTTTCCGCCACCTGCAGCCGCTGAGCGATACGGATCGGGAGACATTGATCGCGTTCGGACGCAGCCACGATCTGGCGATCTATTTGCAGCCCGGTGGCAATGACAGCGTGCATCCGATCTGGCCCGAGCAGCCGCGGCTGGCTTTCCGGATCGACGGCGCTGCATTGGAACTGGAGTTCCGTCCGCTGGACTTCGTGCAGGTCAATGCCGGCATCAACCAGCGCATGCTGGCCTTGGCCATGGACTTGCTCGATCCACAACCGACCGACCGCGTGCTCGATCTGTTTTGCGGTCTGGGCAACTTCACCTTGCCGCTGGCGCGCCGCGCCGGTGTAGTGGCTGGTGTCGAAGGCGAGCACGGTCTGGTCCAGCGCGCCGCGGAAAACGCCGCGCGCAACGCCATCACCAACGCACATTTCCACGTGGCCAATCTCGCGGAAGATCAGCGCGAGACGCCCTGGGCACGCGCGTCGTGGGACAAACTGTTGCTGGATCCGCCGCGCTCCGGCGCGGCGGCGGTGCTGGAGTATCTGCCGCGCAAGGATACGAAGCGTATCGTCTACGTTTCCTGCCACCCCGGCTCGCTGGCGCGCGACGCAGGGACCCTGGTCGAGCGCTACGGATTCAAGCTCAAGGCCGCCGGTGTGATGGACATGTTTCCACATACGGCACATGTGGAATCCATCGCCTTGTTCGAGCGCTGAACATGGGCATCGAGATCGAACGCAAGTTCCTGATCGCGAGCGATGACTGGCGCCGTGCCGTGACGCGCCGGAATCGCATGGTGCAGGGCTATCTGATCGACGCCAAGGCGGTCACCAGCGGCGCTTCGCGCAGTTCGGTGCGAGTGCGCGTTGCGGGTGAAGAAGCGTGGTTGAATATCAAGTCTTCAACGCTCGGTGTCGAGCGGCAGGAATTCGAATACGCGATACCGTGCGTCGAGGCGGAGCAAATGCTCGCCACTTTGTGCGATGGCGTGGTCGAAAAGTTTCGCCATTGGATACCGCTGGCGGGACACGAATTCGAAGTCGACGAATTTCTCGGTGACAATGCCGGGCTGATCGTCGCCGAACTGGAACTGGCCGCGGCAGACGCGGACTATCCGCGACCTGTCTGGCTCGGAGCGGAAGTCAGCGAGCTGCCACGCTACTACAATTTGAATCTGGTCAAATATCCCTACGCCCGTTGGTCGGCGGCGGAACGCGAAGGACACGGTTGATGCTGGTCATCGGAATCGCAGGCAAGGAACTCGCCGTACACGAGCGGGAATGGATCGTGGCCCCCGAAGTGAGCGGGGTGATCCTGTTCACGCGCAATTTCTCGTCCCGCGAGCAGGTGACCGCGTTGATCGACGATATTCGCGTCCTGCGTCCGGATCCGTTTCTGCTGTGTGTCGACCAGGAAGGCGGACCGGTCCAGCGTTTCCGCGATGGCTTCACGCGCCTGCCCGCGCTGGCGAAGCTGGGTGAGGAATATGCGAAAGATCCACAATTGGCTGTCGAGCTGACCGAAGAGCATGCCTGGCTGATGGCCAGCGAAATGCGCGCACTGGATATCGATCTGAGTTTCGCGCCGGTGATCGACCTGCAACGCGGCAACCGGGCCATCGGTGAGCGCGCGTTCGATGCGGATCCGGCGATCGTTTCCGAACTTGGACTGGCCTATGTGCGTGGTATGCACCTCGGCGGCATGGCGGCGACACTGAAGCACTTCCCGGGACACGGCTCGGTGCTTGAGGACACCCATTTCGATGCCGCGATCGACCAGCGCAGCCTAGACGACATACGCGCCCACGATTTGATGCCATTCGCGGATGGCATTGAGGCGGGCGCCGAGGCGATCATGCTGGCGCACGTCACGTATCCTGCCGTGGATAGCGCGCCTGCCGGATATTCGCGTGTGTGGATCGAAGACATCCTGCGCGCGGAGATGGGTTTCGGTGGCGTCGTATTCAGCGACGACATCGGAATGGCCGCCGCCGAATCGGCTGGCGGCATCGGTGCGCGGATACACGCACACCTGGATGCGGGATGCGACCTGGTACTGGTCTGCAGTCCGGCCCTGGTCGAGGATTCGATCGCGGCAGTGCGTGGTCGTACCCCGTGTTCCGAAGAAAAGTTGAGTCTACTGCGCGGGCTGGTTGCGTCGACCTGGGAATCCCTCGTCGACAATCCGCAACGCGATCGTTTCATCGCCCGGGTGACCGCGCTGTCCGCGCCCACCGCTACCTGAGAACCGCCATGCCGCACGCTAAACTTGCCGACGCGCTCGCCAGCGCAGACCTTATCCACAATGCAGCAACGCTGGATGCGGCGATCATCCGCATCGGTGCCGAGCTGAACACGTTGCTGGCCGGTGAGCGTGCGGTTCTGTTGACGGTGATGCACGGCGGAATGATTTTCGCCGGACGCCTGGCGCTGGCGATCAGCGACGATCTGGAGTTCGACTACGTACACGCCACGCGTTATCGCGGTACGACCGAGGGTACCGAACTGCACTGGATGCGTCAGCCCGCAGTGACCCTGGCAGGACGCACCGTTGTGCTGGCCGACGACATTCTCGACGAGGGAAAGACCCTCAAAGCGGTCCGCGATTTCTGCATCGACCGCGGTGCGCGACGCGTGTTGGTCGCGGTGCTCTGCGAAAAACGTCATGGCCGCTGCGTGCCCGGCATTGCCGCCGACGTGTGTGGCGTCGAGGTTCCGGACCGCTACGTGTTCGGCTACGGCATGGATTTTCACGAGCAGGGGCGCAACCTCCCCGCGATCTACGCCATCTGAGGGCAGCGCATGGCACCGATACTTGCGATCGTCGGCGGAACCGGCCTGTACCAGTTTCCGGGTCTGGAAAATATCCAGAAACAGACCATTTCCACTCCGTACGGTGAAGGTTCGGCCGCGATCGTGCGTGGCGATTTTGCCGGTTCATCCATTGCGTTTCTGGCACGGCATGGCGAAGGCCACAGTGTGCCGCCGCACCGGGTGAACTATCGCGCCAATCTGTGGGCGCTGCAGAGCATCGGCGCGCGACGCGTGATCGGCGTGAATGCGGTCGGCGGAATCCGTGCCGACATGGGGCCGCGCGTCGTCGCGATTCCGGATCAGTTGATCGACTACACGCACGGGCGCTACACCAGCTTTTGCGATGCCGATGGCGCCGAAGTCAAGCACATCGATTTTTCCGAACCTTACAGCGCGACCTTGCGCAGCGATTTGCTCGCTGCAGCGACGCGTGCCGCAGTGCCGGTGGTGGACGGTGGCTGCTACGGGGCGACCCAAGGCCCGCGCCTGGAGACACGCGCGGAAATCGCCCGCATGCGTCGTGACGGTTGCGACCTGGTCGGCATGACCGGCATGCCGGAAGCGGCACTCGCACGCGAACTGGATATGGAATACGCCTGTATCGCGCTGATCGCCAACTGGGCAGCTGGCTGCGGCGATGAGGCCGAGATCAGCCTGCCGGAAATTTTTGCCAATCTCGCCCAGGCAACGGCCGCGGTGCCTGCCCTGATCGCCGCGATGCTGGACGGTCAGTAGCTCCCTGCCTGCGGTTTCCGAGCCGCACCGAGCCTCGCAAACGGACCTGCTTCACGTCACGCGCAGCGCGGACTTGATCAACGCGCGCGGTGCATGCTTAGATCCGCAGGTGCGGCCAAAAACTGCACAACGGGGAGTCAAGCGGTGCCACGCGGCACCATCGATGCGAGGGGCGACAATGTTAGGCACGGTCAAATGGTTCAATGATGCCAAGGGCTTCGGCTTCATCACGCCCGACGGCGGCGGAAATGATGTCTTTGTGCATTTCTCCGCGATTACCGCCAGCGGCTTCCGCAGCCTGCAGGAAGGCCAGCGGGTCAGTTTCGAAGTGACCCAAGGGCCCAAGGGCGCGCAAGCGTCGGCGGTCAACGCCGCCTGAGCGGAGTTATCCGGCTTGAACAAAAACCCCGCGATTGCGGGGTTTTTGCTTTGCAGGCAACCCGCTGCAGTTCGGCGCGATCTGTTATGTCAGCAGAGAAATTCGCTGCCGCGCATGAGGGGCTTAAAGCCGGCCATTCCCGTACAACGATGCGTCTTGCGCCGCGCGATCCCGTTCAACGCACGGTGTCGACAGAACCGCTCTGATTCGCGCGATCCAGCGCTTCCATCGTCGCTGCGACGAACGGCGGATCCGCGCTTCCGAGCTTTTCGCTGCTCGCCAGGATGCGACCGTCCGGGTCCAGCAACACGATTCGACTGGCATGGTTGAACTCGCCATCTTCCAACTGCCGGTATTGGATATCCAGTACGGCGGCCAGTTCGCGGACGTGATCGGCACTGGTGCGCAGGAGTCGCCATCGGGCGGGATCGAGTTTGCGCTTCGTCGCGACCGACGCGAGAGCCGCCACGTCGTCGCGCGCAGGATCGAAACTGATCAGGCGCAGCTGCAAGCCGCGTCGCTGCGCTTCCGGAATACTGTTTTCTACACGTTTCAGCGTGTCGACGAGCAGCGGGCAGACGTAGCGGCACGAGGTATAGAACATGGACACCACCTGCACCTTGCCGCGTGCGCTGGCCCACGGGGAGCTGATGCCGAGCTGATCGGTGACCGGAAAGTCCAGTTGGTATACCGATTCGCCAGGCAAGGGGCGAGCGGCTTCAGCGGCACTTGCAGCGATCGTGAACAGTACCGCCAGCAACGCGATCGAGAACAACAGCGCCAGTTTGAACGGATTATTCCGCACGGTGAGTCTCCTGCAGCGGATGAATGTCGCGTACGCAGCGGAAACCGAGATTGCGCGTCGTATCCGCCGCCTTCAGCGACGAGAGCATGGCGATTCGCATCAGCACGGCAAAATTCTCCGTTTGCTTCAGGGACAACGCGCCGGCACCACAGAAGCGCAACAGATCGGGATCGCCTTGTTCGCGGTTGTCGCCGCCGACCATGAGCGCGGAAACGTCATCCACCCATTCCCAGACCAATCCATGAAGGTCACGCAGCCCGTAGAAGTTGGCCTCCGAACCCACCTCGGCCAATGGCTCGGTGGACGGACGGGCGTACCAGCTCAGGATGCGTTCGCGCCAGCGAGCGTCGCCGCGGGCATCCGCGCGATCGGTGTCGGCGGCCGCGGCATATTCCCATTCGTGCCATTGGGGAAGTCTGGCTTTTTCGCTGGCGCAGTAAGCGCGCGCGGCGAACCAGCTGACTTCCGTCACGGGTTGGTGTGGCCGCGCATCCGGCCCCGCTTCCAGTGGACTCGACCAGCGCGCGAGATAGCGCGGATCGGCGAACACCGCCGCAACGCGGTCGCGGCGCCACTGCGGATTCGCTTGTACGAAGGCGAGGAACTCCTCATTCGTCACGGGCACGCTGCGCATCGCAAAGGCATCGACCTTGGCACTCGCCACTTTGCCGTCCGGCGGCAGCACGCTATTGAACGTGCCGGCCGGCAATGCGCGGTAGTCGGCGGCGGTTGTCGTCGTCGCCAGCAGCAAGAGTACTGCCAGCTCGGCAAATAGCCGTCCGAATCGCTGGGGTCTCGTTGTCCGCTTCACGACGGTGATGTCCCTGCTCAACGAGGCAGATCAATGCGCTTCAGCGGGCTTGTTTGCCGCCGCTGCCCGCTGACGGGCGACGTCTTCCGCCTTGATCTGGCCGCCGGGATTTCCCCAACTGTTCAATACATAGGTGAGGATATTCGCGACCGCATCGTCGTTGAGCTGTGTCATCGGCGGCATGACTGAGGTGTAGTCCTTGCCGTTGACCGTGACTTTCCCGTTCAAGCCATGCAGAACGATGCCGATCGCGCGCTGTGGGTCGGCGGCAAGGAAGTCCGACTTCGCCAATGGCGGGAATACGCCGGGCATTCCTTCGCCATTGCCTTGATGACAAACCGAACAAGTACCATTGAAGAGTTGTTGGCCGGCCTGGATCTGGTCGTCCTTGGTCAAGGTGCCTTTTGCGGCGGCGCTGGTCGCGACCGCGACCGCGGCGAGATTCGGTCCCGCACGATCGCCAAGGTACACCTCGTCGACTTCCTTGCCGGAATAGATCGACTTGTTCTCGGGTCCGTCGACCTTGAGTATCGCCAGCGCACCCTTGTTGAACGCGCGAAAGATCGCGTGATCGACCATCACATAGCTGCCCGGCACTTCGGTATGGAACTCGACGATGGCAGCGCCGCCCGCCGGGATCAGCGTCGTCTGCACATTTTCCTGCGGATGGGTGCCGCCTTCCTGTTGCACGCGATCGAAAATCTCGCCGATGACGTGGAAGCTGGAAATGAGGTTGGGCCCGCCGTTGCCGACAAAAAGACGCACGGTTTCGCCGGTCTTTGCAGTCAATGCCTTGTCGCCGGTCAGCGCTCCTTCCGCGCCGTTGAAGAGCACGTAGGTCGGATTCTCGTCGATGGCCTTTTCCATGTCGAAAGGCTGATGTCCCTTTTCACGATATTTTCCACTGGTGTAGAAATCGCCTTGCATGACGTAGTACTCGTGATCCACCTTGGGCAGTCCCTCGGGCGGTTCGACCAGAATCAATCCGTACATGCCGTTGGCGATATGCATGCCGACCGGCGCTGTCGCGCAGTGATACACGTAGATGCCCTGATTCAGGGCCTTGAAGCTGAACTGCGATGCGTGACCGGGCGCGGTGAAACTCGACGCGGCACCGCCTCCGGGGCCGGTCACGCCGTGCAGATCGATGTTGTGCGGCATCTTGCTGTCCGGCGAATTTTTCAGGTGGAATTCGACCGTATCGCCCTGACGGACGCGAATGAAACTGCCCGGCACGGTTCCGCCAAATGTCCAGAAGGTGTAGTTGACGCCCTCGGAGATCGCCAGCTCCTTTTCGATCACCTCCAGCTCGACGATGACCTTCGCCGGCTTGCTGCGATTCGTCGCGGGAGGCACTTGCGGCGGGCTCGTCAGTATCGCGTGCACCGGCTCGCCTTGCGGCGGACCAAAATCGCCGCGCGCCGAGCCACCACTGGCCGTTGCAGGGGCCGCGGCGATCGACTCGGTGTTGGAACAAGCACTGGTGGCGAGGACGGCAGTGATCGTCAATGCAAGCAACAGGCGTTTCATGGTGCCCCCGAATGGCATGCTGGAGTAGGAGGTTCTCGAGTGGAACTGTAGGCCCCGACATGGCAGGTCGCGCTGATCTGGATCAAGTGGGGGTGCTTTGTTGCAGCAAAGCCATCCGGAAGGGTGGTCTGACGGTGCGCGAACTGCGGCGAGCCCACCATGACCGGCGATACGCAGCGCAGACCGGCGTTGGCTCAGGAAAACATCCACTGGAACACACCAAGTGGGTGATGGGCACGCGCTACCGATATAATATAGAGATATACAAAGATCGCTGCGACGAAGCAGATCAGCCGCGCTCGCCGGCTGTGACTGGAGTTGAGCGCCAGCGTGCCCAGGCCGATGTAAACGACCAGCAACAGAACCTTGACGGTCAGCCAGGCGTTGACGAAGGGGTATTGGTGCAGGAGGGTGATCAGCATCAGCGCCGCTGTCAGCAGCGTCGTATCGATGCTCCATGACAGCGCGCGCAACCCGATATGGTTGTAGCCCGCCACCCCGCCCAGCATCAGCGTGCCACGCAGCACGAACAGCAGGCCCGAAGCGATGACACAGGCAATGTGGACGAGGCGGATCGCTGGATGGAATTCGAGCATGCGCAAGCCGAAGAGGAGTAGGGCAGGTGAGGGAAACCGGTGCGGCAGTCAGTGCGTCAATTCCATGCTCGGTGTCTGCCGTCCGGCGCGCGACTTATCCCGCTTTACCGTCGGCGCGCGGTCGTAGATAAATCCACAACGAACGAAGTACCCAAGGCAAAAATGCCAACAGCCAGCCGCAGGCGGCCACGGCCAGCCAGAGTGCCTGGTCCGTTGCGAATTCCGCGGCAATGCGCAGCACCGCGACCAGTTGCAGCGCGACAAAACAGATCCACGGCACCACACCCATATCCAGTGGTCGGCCGGAATGGCCCTGCGTCACCCGCGTCACCATGGCGACCAGCATCGAACCGAAAAAGCCCACCGTCAGCGCATGCTGCGGGGCGCGGCCCAGAATGGCGCTGCCATCGCGGATCCACACCACCTCCTGCGCGACAAACAACACGAAGGCAATCGGCAACCAGAGAAAGGCCAGATGCAGGACCGCGAGCAATCCGTGAGCGTAGGCTTTCCAGGGCTGCCACGCCAACCAGTGCGCGGCGAAGAACAACGCGAGAGCCGCATCGATCGCGCAGAGCCCGCCGACTGCATCGAAAGACGCCAGACCCACGCGCAAGATCAGCAGGATCCACAGCAGTGGCAGGCTCCAGTCGGGCCGGACGATGCGATAGCCCGGCACCTTGCTGGACGAGAAAAATGGAATCATCCGGTGACAGACGCTGAAGTATACCGGCAGCAGAAATCCGAACAGACCGAGCTGGATCGCCACGTATGCGAGTCCAGGCGTACCGTTGATGACGTGCAGCAGATAGCTCGCCAGACCGATGGCTCCGATCAACGCGGCGCCATACACCGAGTTCGCATACGCATCGCGTTTGCTCAGCGCCAGCACGCGACCCAGGGTAATCAGGCCCGCGATCCATCCGCCGAGCATCAGGACCAATCCCGCAATCAGCAGCGACGTGTTGCCGAGCAGACCCACGTGACAAAGCAGATAACCGCCAAACACGCCGCCAAACACCGGCACATAGTGGCGCCGCGTGAGTTCGGGGCGCTCCAGCCAGCGCGGGAACACGGTCAATAGAAATCCAAAAATAAACGGACCGAACATCCCGTAGATGCCAAGCACCGCATGTGCCCATCCGGGTTGCACGGGAGCGAGCGGTATCGCCCAACCAAATCGCGCCGCATGCAGCACCAAGGCCCACCACAACATCGACACTATGACCGCCAGCGCGCCGGCGAAGAACATCAACCGATGCGGTGCGGCCGAAAGCTGGCGGGATAACGAGGAGATCACATCCGTCGCGTTGTGTTTCATGCGATCAGTGTGGCGCGTGACGCACGTCTTCGCCTTGATCCAGATCAGGGGCGGCGGCTTCTGTGTTCACATTGCGTGTAGGTAGATCGGAGCAGAGCCCGCGTGTTGGCTCGCGGATGCGGTCGTGAGCTTCGTTGACGCCTCACCGTGCAATGGCGACGTTGCGATTCGCAGGGCGAACGTCGTGTCGTCGAATCCCCATGACACCGAGCAGGGTGTCGAATCGAGACTACGGGGTGCCAAAGGCACAGCTTGTGGTGTCGGTGCAGCAACGTCCGGCGCCGATGAGGAAGATCGAAGCGTGAAAGCCGGAGCACGGAATGCCGTCGCTGCGGATTGAAGCGCCAATGCCCGACTGCCGGATGCCGACTTCGTCGATCGAAGCATCGACGCCCAAGCGTGTAACGCCAACGCCGGAGATCGAAGCGCCGATGTCTGGCGGTGGCATGGCAATGTCGGAGATCGAAGCACCAATGCCGGATCGCGGAATGCCAATGTCGTAGATCGAAGTGCCGATTCCTGATTGTGGAACGCCAATGCCAGAGGTCGAAGCACCAATGCTTGCCTCGGGGATGCCAATGCCGCCACTCGAAGCGTCGATACCCAGCTGCCGAATACCATCCGCGTGGCTCGAAGGACCGATGCCCACCAGTGCACGATGCACCCGAACCCGTGGGGCTTCGATGCCATACATTGACCGATGGACCCGCAGCATCGGAGCATTGCCGGCGATCGGTGGTCGATCGAAGTCAGATGTCGAAGCGTCGCTGACAGACAGAAGCGTATCGTCCGCAACCATGGCGGCACCGAACCCGACGGTTGTCCATAGATTTACGGCGAAGCGTCCATGCTCAGCGCTGAACGGTTCATCGCGCGGCAACGGGCGCGCGTGATTGATCAGGTTCCGAAGCCGATGTCCGCGAATCCCCCAGCGGACTGGATTCCTTACCAAATGAACAAAACAAAAAAGCCGCATTGCTGCGGCGTAGGAGGGAAGGGTGAGTCGACTCATCGCGATGAACAGCACATTGTCGCGGCAGGCGCGTTCGATCGTGCGAGAACTGACCAATCCCTGTGAATAGGCCAGCAGTACGGACTTCAGCAACATCGATGGCGGTAGCGCCGTTCTGATCGTTGCGCTAGTGTCCATCGAACGCCGACAGATCCAGCGCCTCCACCCTATGATGTACCGCATGCGCGAAGGTGCCGGATCCGAGTTGAGCGGTCAAATCCACCGGCAGCAATCGCGGACTCATGTCGACTATCTTGTACCGAGCCATTCTTAACCCCTTGTCCGCTTGACCACATTTGGAGCAAGATCGGGGCCAGTTTTTCTACAGCCTCGTCAGGCATCACAAATGAGAGAATTGTATGCGTCGTGAGTTTTTTGCAGTTGTACTCTTCAGCCTCGTAGTATCTGCTTGCGGTTCGGACGAGCGCGCCTCTCCGGCAGCGAAGGCATCCGCAGCGGCACCTTCTCTGAACCTGGATCACCTCCCGGCAACTGTCGAAGGGGTGTTGGAAGTCGTTGTAGAGGAGGGTGACGAAGACGATGAGGGTTCCGCCGAGTTTGTCTTCGCTGATCTGAAGGTAGGATCCAAGTCAATACCCATCCAGCTCAACGGTGCCGTGTTGAAGCGCGCGGGAGTACCCGCTGAAGGCGGAAGAGTGCGCGTAACCTTGGGCTCTAAGTCCACGCAGTACGGTCCGGAGAACTACGTCGTCACGGCTGTTGAGAAGTTGTGAGGCCTGACTAGCGTTTCAAAAGGGACCGTGCGGACGTTGCACGAGTTTCCTGATGTTGTATCGTGCGCAGGGTCCCGCAGCCTAGGCGTTCGTTGCCAATGGACACCTTCGGTGGATTCCCGATCAAGAGCGGATTCTCTGGGCCTGACTGGGAACTGGACGATTGCGCTGCACGTGCGAATGAGCACCCTCACACTTTTAGCGTTCCTTCCCTCGACGAAGAGGCGCTCGTTTTCATCGGCGCGTTGTTGCGGCTGCATTTCGTTGTCACCGATCCCGCAGCGGCAGAAGATGCGCCACGGGCGGAGCGCATGTGGGTTGAGGTGTGCGCGCCTCCGCACAACGGGATTCACCGAGGCCATCTAACCAATGAGCCCGTCTATATTCGGTCACTGCAATCTGGGGACGTTATAGAGTTCAAGTGGGCGCACGTAGCTCAGGTGTATGTTCAGAGCAACGACCCAAGGCATCCATCGGCGGGCACCTAACTACGCCCTAAGAGACTTCCCGTCAATAGTGGATTAATAGGTAAAGTAGTTGCATCGACG